>JAFXUS010000056.1 GCA_017535125.1 Bacteroidales bacterium
CCCTGAACTACCATGGCAAGCGCAAACAGCGCTACACCAAGGCCGGCCTTCTCCGCGGCAGAATGAATCACTTCAAGAAGGCCTATGTCACGCTTGCAGGTGAAGACAAGATTGATTTCTACGCTAACATTTAAGGGAGGGACAGACAATGGCAGTTAGAAAATTCAAACCGGTTACTCCCGGTCAGAGAAACAAAGTGATCAGCACCTTCGAGGAGATCACCGCGAAGAAACCCCAGAAATCATTGTGCGAGCCCCTCAAGAGTTCCGGCGGACGCAACAACACCGGTCAGATGACCGTGCGTTACATCGGTGGCGGTCACAAGAGAATGTACCGCATCATCGACTTCCGCCGCGCCAAGGACGAGTGCACCGCAACGGTCCAGACCATCGAGTATGATCCGAACCGCAGCGCCCGCATCGCCCTCGTGCAATACGAAGACGGAGAGAAGAGATACATCATCGCTCCGAAAGGACTCAAGGTAGGTCAGGTGATCGCTTCCGGCAGCGGCGTCGCTCCGGAGGTCGGCAACTGCCTCCCGCTCAGCGAAATTCCTGTTGGTACCCTCGTGCACTGCATCGAGCTTCGTCCCGGCCAGGGCGCCGCTATGGCCCGTTCCGCCGGTACGTTCGCGCAGCTTGCCGCACGCGAAGGGACCCACGCCGTGCTTCGTCTGCCTTCCGGCGAGACCCGCATGGTGCTCGTGTCCTGCCGCGCTACGGTCGGTGAGGTTTCCAACACCGATCACAACCTGGAGAGCCACGGCAAGGCCGGCCGTCGTCGCTGGCTGGGCAAGCGCCCGCACAACCGTGGTGTCGTGATGAACCCGCACGATCACCCGATGGGTGGTGGTGAAGGCCGCGCTTCCGGTGGACATCCGCGTTCCCGTAAGGGTCTCCCTGCAAAGGGCTACAAGACGCGTAATCCGAAGGCATCTTCCAACAAGTTCATCATCGAGAGAAGAAAGAAATAACAGGAATTAACTTTTGAGATTATGAGTCGTTCTTTAAGAAAAGGTCCCTATATCCAGGAAGCCCTGGAGAAGAGAGTTCTTGCTATGAATGATGGTAGCAAGAAGAAGGAAGTGGTCAAGACCTGGTCCCGCGCCAGCATGATCTCTCCTGACTTTATCGGCCATACGATCGCCGTTCACAACGGGAACAAGTTCATCCCTGTGTACGTCACCGAGCAGATGGTCGGTCACAAGCTGGGCGAGTTCGCCCCTACCCGCAACTTTAGAGGTCATTCAGGTAACAATAAGAAGTAATCACTATGGGAAAGCGTAAAAGACTTATGGCCGAGCGCCTCAAGGAGGCGAAGAAGGTTACAGCTGTTGCCAAGCTGAATGACGTCCCCACCTCTCCCCGCAAGATGCGTCTGGTGGCCGACACCGTCCGTGGTGTCGAGGTCAACCGCGCGCTCGATCTGCTCAAGTTCAGCAAGCGTGAGGCCTCCGTCCGCCTCGAGAAGCTGCTCCGCAGCGCCGTCGCGAACTGGGAAGCCAAGAACCCGGAGCAGAGCAAGGAACTGGACAACGGCAACGTCTATGTCAAGACCATTATGGTCGACGAAGGCCGCACGCTGAAGCGCATCCGTCCGTGCCCGCAGGGCCGTGCCGGTCGCATCCGCAAGCGTTCCAACCACGTCACCGTCATCCTCGATGTCAAACAACCTGTGGAGAACAAGTAATTATGGGACAGAAAACTAATCCTATCAGCAACAGAATCGGTATCACCCGTGGTTGGGACTCCAACTGGTGTGGTGGCAACTATGCGGAGAAGATCGCTGAGGACTTCGAGATCCGCAAGTATCTCGGCAACCGTCTGGCCAAGGCCAGCCTGAGCCGCATCGTCATCGAGCGTACCCTCAAGCTCATCACGGTCACGATCTACGCGGCCCGTCCCGGTTTCATCATCGGCAAGGGCGGCACCGAGGTCGACAAACTCAAGGAAGAGCTCAAGAAGGTCACCAAGAAGGACGTGCAGATCAACATCTACGAGGTCAAGCGCCCCGAGGTCGACGCCAACATCGTGGCTGACAGCATCGCCCGTCAGATCGAGGGCCGCGTGTCCTATCGCCGCGCCATCAAGATGGCCATCGCCAACACGATGCGCGTCGGTGCCGAGGGCATCAAGGTCCAGATCGCTGGCCGCGTCGGCGGCGCCGAAATGGCCCGCAGCGAGATGTTCAAGGAAGGCCGCACCCCGCTCCACACCTTCCGTGCCGATATCGACTACGCGCTGGCAGTCGCCAACACCAAGGTCGGTACCCTCGGCATCAAGGTCTGGATCTGCAACGGTGAGCGCTACGGCAAGCAGGACCTCACTCCTGCCGCCCTGGCTGCCGCCAACGCCCAGGCTACGGGCCAGAACCGTAGTGGCGGACGCGGCGACCGCCGTCCCCGCCGCGACGGCGACCGCGACCGTCGGCCGCGCCGCGACAGCAACCGGTAATTGATTGATAACTTCAAGAAAATTACTATATTTACGGCCGGTTTCGGGATTCCGAAACCGGTTTTTTGTGTGACAGTAGTGTAAATTAATGTATACCATGAAGAAAATCCTTTTGATCGCAGTCGCCGCACTGTCCGTGCTGGCCGGCTGCAAGCAGCAGACTCCTGCCGAGGCCCTGGCCGCCTTCAAGACCGACATGGAGACCTGGATCGATGAGTACACCGAGTCCGCCAAGGCGGTCGACGCCGACACGACCCTTTCCGACGAACAGAAGCGGGAGAAGTTCAGCGCCCTGCAGGAGACCGTGATCGGCAAGATCACCGATGCCGGCCGCGTCCTGCTCGACAAGTATCCTTCCGATACGCTGGTGGCTCCCGCCGTGCTCGGCGAGCTGTACGGCTACCTCGAGGATGACGAACTGGCTTCCATCCTGGACAAGCTCTCCGAGCCGGTCAAGGCCGACAAGTTCGTCGCCCGCCTGGTCGAGAGCTCCGCAGCCAAGCAGGCTACGGCCGTCGGCAAGAAGTTCACCGACTTCACGGTGGACCACGTCGCCGGTGTCGACAAGGACGGCAACCCCATCTACGAGAAGAAGAGCCTGTCCGACTTCGTCGGCAAGGGCAAGGTGATGCTCGTGGACTTCTGGTCCCCCTGGTGCCCGCCCTGCAAGGCTGAGATCCCCAACATCAAGGCCATCTGGGAGAAGTATGCCGGCGAGGACTTCGACGTGCTGAGCGTCGCGGTCTGGGAGGAGAGCCGCAAGATGGACTGGCACAACACCATCGACACGGCCGCCTTCTTCGGCATGAAGTGGAACCAGCTCAACAATGGCCACCAGGAGCCCGCCGCCCTGTACGGCATCGAGGGCATCCCGCACATGATCCTTTTCGACAAGGACGGTACCATCCTCAAGCGCGGGGATAACCTGCGCGGCGCAAAGACGGCGAAGGCTGTCGCCGAGGTCCTTGGACGTTAGGCAGAAAATACAACTCCTACCGCATTCCCCGGGCGTCTACCGTTATTACGACGCTGCGGGGAATGTGATCTATGTAGGCAAGGCCAAGGACCTGAGCAAGCGCGTGGCCCAGTATTTCGTGGACCCGGAGCGGCTCAATGTCAAGACCCGCCTGCTGGTCTCCCGCATCGCGGACGTGCAGTACTCCGTGGTCGACACGGAGGCCGACGCCCTGCTGCTGGAGAACAACCTCATCAAGCAGTACAAGCCGCGCTACAACATCCTCCTGAAGGACTCCAAGACCTACCCGTGGATCTGCGTGACCGGGGACGAATTCCCTAAGTTCTACCTGACGCGCCGGGTCGTGAAGAACGGCTCCCGCTATTTCGGGCCCTACAGCTCCGTGATGCACGCCAAGGCGCTGCTGGAGTTCTTCCGCGAGACCTATCCGCTGCGCTCCTGCAACCTCAAGATCACCTCCGACGCCATCCTGCGCCGCAAGTTCCGGCCCTGCCTGGACTTCCACCTCGGCCGCTGCGAAGGCTGCTGCATCGGGGGCGTCTCGCGCGAGGACTACAACGCCTACATCGACGAGATCGTCCGCCTGTTGTCGGGCGGCGTCAACAGCATCATCCGCGACTACAAGGCGCGGATGGGCGCAGCCGCCGACGCCCTGGACTTCGAGACGGCCCAGGCCTTCAAGCTGCGGATCGAAGCCTTGCAGAAGCACTACGCCAAGTCCATCATCACGGCGGCCGGGGACCGTGACGTGGATGTCTTCGCGCTCGAAACCGACAGCGGCGAGGCCTACGGCAGTTTCCTGCGCATCCGGGGCGGCGCCATCATCCAGTCGCTCAACCTGGGTTTCAAGCTCAATATCGAGGAGGACCGCGCGGCCGTGCTGAGCGAGTTCATCGCGGAGATTGCCTCCAAGTTCGGCGCCCTGAAGGGCGAGGTCATCGTCCCGTTCCTGCCCGACGTGGAAATGGACGGGGTCGAGTTCAGGATCCCGGTCCGCGGGGACAAACTGGCCCTGCTGGAGCTGGGCAGCAAGAACGCCCGGGAGTTCCGGGCCAACTCCCTCAAGCAGCGCGAGCACACCAACCCGGACGAATACCGGGCCGCCGTGCTCGAAGAGCTGCGCAAGGCCCTGGGCATGAAGCAGCTGCCCGTGCACATGGAGTGCTTCGACAACTCCAACATCCAGGGTACCAACCCGGTAGCCTCGTGCGTGGTGTTCCGCAACGCGGAACCCTCCAAGAAGGACTACCGCAAATTCAAGATCAAGACGGTGGTCGGCGCCAACGACTACGCCTCGATGAAGGAGGTCGTGAACCGCCGCTACTCCCGCATGCTGGCCGAGGCGCCGGACGACCTCCCGCAGCTGGTGGTCATCGACGGCGGCAAGGGCCAGCTGGACTTCGCTTACCAGGCCCTCTGCGAACTGGGCATCCAGGACCGGC
>JAFXUS010000057.1 GCA_017535125.1 Bacteroidales bacterium
AAGATTGTCGAGAAGGTTGTCGAGAAGGAAGTCATCAAGGAGGTCGAGAAGTACATCAACAAGGAGATCCCTGCTTCCACCGCCGTGTTCTTCGACATCAACAAGGCCACCCTTACCCAGAAGGACAAGGCTCGCCTGCAGGTCTATGCCGAGGATGTCAAGAACCTCGACTGCAACCTGGTCGTCGCCGGCTATGCCGACAAGAAGACGGGCAGCGTGAAGCGCAACCAGACCCTGTCCGAGCAGCGTGCCAAGGCTGTGTATGATTACCTCATCAGCCTCGGTGTCCCTGCCAGCAAACTTGAGACTACTGCCAACGGCGGTGTTGATCCGATCTTCTTCAACAATGACGTGTTGAGCCGCACCGTGATCATCAAGCCTGCGAAGTAATCAATTCTTTAAATAAATATTACTCTCCCGAGAACCCGCGACTTCGGTCACGGGTTCTCTCTTTTTCTGTCGCTCTTGATGTTTTGGGATTAATTAATTATATTTGCGTATTGTATTTTAGGTATCATCTGCGATGCTCGAAGATATCAAGTCAAATATCGCCAGGTTGGTTGCGCAATACGAGGCCGAGAGGCAGCGGGCGGACACACTTGCCGGGAAGTTGACCGAGAGCGAGGAGAAGTGCCTCCAATACAAGAAGCAGATTGCTGATTTGAACCAACAGATAGACAATCTCGAGTTGATGCGCGCGTTCCAGGCAGCCGGAGACCCCGAAGAGGCGAAGGAGCGGATCGCACGGCTGATCCGGGAGATTGACAAATGCATAAAGCTGCTGGAGAGTTGATATGGCCCAGGACATTACATTGAAGGTTGCGGGCAAGCCGTACCGCCTGAGTGCTGCCACCCCCGAGATGGAGCAGTTGATGCGGCTCGCCGCCGCGGACGTGTCCGCGATGGTAACCAAGTTCGACGCCCGATTCCCAGACAGCAGTCCGGAGGACAAGCTGGTCTTCGTGGCGATCCAGGAAGCCGCCGGCAAGCTCTCCGCCCAGAAGAAGATGTCCCGCCTCGTGGAGGAGGTGGAAGCGCTTCAAGGCGATGTCGCCGCCTATCTGGAAGGTATGACGAAAAAGTAATAGCCGTCAGGCCCATCTTCTGAAAACAACAAGTTCTTCGGAACCGGGTCGACTCGCGCTGAGGAAGGCAAGCCCGCAAGACGGGAAGCCCGGGACAGAGCGGAGCCCAAAACATAATCAGAGGCTTTCTGAAAGCTCGGCTGACGGCTTTTTTTCTATCAACAGTATCTGCTTCGACAAGAGTGGATACTGTTAATTTTATATATACTATGTTTTTGTACTATATCCTAGCAGCAGTTGCCGGTGCCGTACTGGCCCTTGCAATTTATATACTCGTGAGCCGCTCGGCGTCCAAGGGACGCGCGGACGCCATCATCGAGAAGGCTAACCTGGAAGCCGAAAGCATCAAGCAGCAGAAGATCCTGCAGGCCAAGGAGAAGTTCCTCCAGATGAAAGGCGAGCACGAGAGTTTCGTGAGCAAGAAGAACAACGAGCTCCATGAGCGCGAAAACAATATCAAATCCCGCGAGGGACAGCTCAAGCAGCAGCAAGGCGAGTTGGACCGCCGCCAGCATGATCTGGATTCCCAGAAGGGCCAGGTGAACGCCCTCAAGAACAAGCTGGACGCCAAGTTGGAGGAGTGCGAGCGCGTGACCGCCCAGGTCAACAAGGAGCTGGAGAACATCGCCGGCATGTCCGCCGAGGACGCCCGCAAGATGCTCGTCGAGAACATGAAGGCCGAGGCGCGCAGCGAGGCGCAGGCCTACATCAACGACACGATGGACGAGGCGCGGCTCAACGCCGCCAAGGAGGCGAAGCGCATCGTCATCAATACCATTCAGCGCACCGCGACGGAAACGGCCATCGAGAACGCCGTGACGACCTTCCCGATCGAGAACGACGAGGTGAAGGGCCGCATCATCGGCCGTGAGGGCCGCAACATCCGCGCGCTGGAGGCTGCCACGGGCGTGGAAATCGTCGTGGACGATACGCCCGATGCCATCCTGCTTTCCGCTTTCGATCCCGTCCGCCGCGAGGTGGCGCGCCTGGCGCTGCACCAGCTGGTGATCGACGGCCGCATCCACCCGGCCCGCATCGAGGAGGTGGTTGCGAAGGTGAGCAAGCAACTCGAGGACGAGATCCTCGAGACCGGCAAGCGAACCTGCATCGACATGGGTGTCCACGGACTCAATCTGGAGCTGGTCAAACTGATCGGCCGCATGAAATACCGTTCCTCTTATGGCCAGAACCTGCTGCAGCACTCCCGTGAAGTGGCGAACATCTGCGCCATCATGGCCTCCGAGCTGGGCATGAACCCCAAGGTGGCTCGCCGCGCCGGTCTGCTGCATGATATCGGCAAGGTGAGCGACCAGGATCCGGAGCTGCCGCACGCCCTGCTGGGCGCCAAGCTCGCGGAGCAGTACAAGGAGCGTCCCGAGATCTGCAACGCCGTGGGCGCGCACCACGAGGAAATGGAGATGACCTCCATCTACGCACCGCTGGTGCTCGTGGCCGATGCGATTTCCGGTGCCCGTCCGGGTGCCCGCCGCGAGGTGATCGAGTCCTATATCAAGCGTCTGAAGGGCATGGAGGATCTGGCTGCGTCTTATCCGGGCGTGACGAAGTCCTACGCCATCCAGGCCGGTCGCGAGCTGCGTGTGATCGTGGGCGCCGAGGAGGTGTCCGATGAGCAGGCCGCACGTCTGTCCACCGATATTGCGCAGCGCATCCAGGACGAGATGACCTATCCCGGCCAGGTGAAGATCACGGTGATCCGCGAGACGCGTTCCGTCGCCATCGCGAAGTAGTTCCGCCGCCCCGTCATGTCCCGTCTGGTCCTGTCGCTGATCCTGCTGCTGCAGCTTACGCCGCAGATCCAATGGAAATCCGAGGTCAAGGAGGCCCCGGAAGGCAATCAAATCGTCCTGACGGGCGAGCTGGATCCGGGTATCGATCACGTATCCGGCACCGTCACCTATATGCCCTGTGCCGGCGACGCCTGCTACATGCCCGTCGACTGGGACTTCGACGAAACCATTGACAATCCTTTGGATGATTCTAATGCGGGCGCAGGGCTGCTCGACCCGGGAAACGCCTCACTGCGTGAGGCCCCTCCCACCGCCTATGTCGGTGGGCCCCTCCCTCTTACGAAGCCGAGGGTGGCTACGGTTTCCCGGGCCGACAGCCCTGACGCCCAGCACTCAGATCAATTTCCAAATAGTATCTGGGCTTTAATATTAGAGGCGATACTGTGGGGATTCGCGATGCTGCTGACGCCGTGCGTGTTCCCGATGGTCCCGATGACGGTCTCCTTCTTCATGAAGGGCAGCGAGAACGCCCGCCAGGGCCGCCTGAAAGCGAGTCTTTACGGCCTCTTCATCGTCCTGCTGTACACCGTCCCGATCTGCGTCATCATCGGCGCGACCTGGCTGGTGGGGGGCAGCGGCGTCACGGCCGACATCTTCAACTGGCTCTCGACCCACTGGCTGCCGAACATCATCTTCTTCCTGGTATTCATGGTCTTCGCAGCCAGCTTTTTCGGCGCGTTCGAGATCACGCTGCCGTCCAGCTGGACCAACAGCGCCGACAAGAACAGCGACCGGAAGGGGCTCGGCGGCATCTTTTTCCTTGCGCTGACGCTCGTGCTCGTGAGCTTCAGCTGCACCGGCCCCATCGTGGGCACGGTGCTGATCAAGAGCACGCAGGGGGAGTTCTGGGCGCCGATGGTCACGATGCTGGCCTTCAGCGTCGCGTTCGCCCTGCCGTTCACGCTGCTGGCGCTCTTCCCCTCGCTGCTGAAGAAGCTGCCGAAGAGCGGCGGCTGGCTGAATTCGGTCAAGGTGGTGCTCGGTTTCATCGAGATCGCGCTCGGCCTGAAATTCCTCAGCACGGCGGACCAGACCTATCATTGGCACCTGCTGGACCGCGAGGTCTATCTGGCCATCTGGATCGCCGTCTTCACGCTGCTGGGGCTGTATTTGATCGGGAAGATCCGCTTCAAACACGATACGCCGCTGGAGTACCTCGGTGTGCCGCGCCTGACGCTGTCGATTGCGGTGTTCGCTTTCGTGGTGTATCTGCTGCCCGGCATGTGGGGCGCGCCGCTGAAGGCGCTGTCCGGCTATCTGCCGCCGATGGAGACGCAGGACTTCGTGCTGTTGTCAGAGATTCCGGGTCAAGCCCGGAATGACTCCATTCCTCATTCCGGACTTGATCCGGAATCTCCTGCCGGAACCATCCGTATCGCCCAGGGGCTGCAGGCGTACGACAATCTGGAGGACGGGCTGGCGGCGGCGCAGGCTGCCGGGAAGCCGGTGTTCCTGGATTTCACGGGCTATGGCTGCGTGAACTGCCGGGAGATGGAGGCGCGGGTGTGGTCGGATCCGGAGGTGCTGCGTCGCCTGCGGGAGGACTTCGTGATCGTGGCGCTGTACGTCGATGACAAGACACGGCTGCCGGAGGACCGGTGGGTCACGAACGACCGCGGACAGCTGCTCAAGGACGTGGGGCGCGTCAATTCTTACATCGCCCTCAAGGAGTTCGGGGTGAATGCGCAGCCGAACTACTTTCTTTTAGACGCAGACGGGAACCGGCTCGCCGGTCCCCGTCCGTATAACCTTGATATACAAGGATTTGTTGATTTCTTAGATTCGGTGCTTTGAGATTCCGGGTCAAGCCCGGAATGACTATAAGATAGCCGGAATGACTATAGAATAGCCCGACAGTTACAGTTTTTCAACCATTTTGGTAAACAACTGCGTCATCCTGGCGGCAGCGGCGTCAGCCTGCTTGACGACGTCGTCGCCGTCGTTGAGGATCTTGGCGACGTTGTCGGTGTTGGCGCAGTTCGTGACGACGCTCATGCCGAAGACGCGCAGGCCGCAGTGGCGGGCCACGATGACCTCCGGAATGGTGGACATGCCGAGCAGGTCGGCGCCGATGGCGCGGTAGAAGCGCACTTCGGCGGGGGTCTCATAGGTCGGGCCCGTGCTGCCGAAATACACGCCCTTCTGCAGGGTGACGCCCATCTCGGCGGCGCAGGATGCGGCCAACGCCTGCAGTTCGAGGTCGTAGGCGCAGGTCATGTCCGGGAAACGCGGTCCCATCTCTTCGAGATTGGGCCCGATGAGCGGATTTGGGAACATGCTGATGTGGTCGCGGATGACGACCAGGTCGCCCACGCGGAAATCCGGGTTGGCAGCGCCGGCGGCGTTGGAGACGAAGAGGAATTTCACGCCGAGCACGGCCATGGTCCGCACGCCGATGGTCACCAGGTCCATCGGATAGCCCTCATAGTAGTGGAAGCGGCCCTGCATGGCGATGACGGTCTTGCCGCCCAGGCGGCCGATGATGAAATTGCCCTTGTGGCCCACTGCGGTAGAGACCGGGAAGCCGGGGATGTCGCGGTAGGGGATCACGACCGGCTGCTCGATCTGGTCGGCGAGGCGACCGAGGCCGCTGCCGAGCACGATGCCCACGAGAGGGGCGTATCCGCCGGTCTGCTGCCGGATATAGTCGGCAGCGACTTGATAGGTACGTATTCTGCTGTCCATATTGTTCAGTTTTAGTGGGTTATGCAATTTTGGCGAGGACCTTGCGGGCCTCGGCGATGATCTCCCGCTCGCCCGGAATCTCGCGGTGGCGCATCAGGAAGCGGCCGTCGCAGATGACGGAGTCGATGCAGTCGGAGTGCGCCGAATAGATGAGGTTTGCGAGGAAGGGACCGGGGGAGAGAAAGAAGGTGTTGTCGGTGTCCACAAGTACGATGTCGGCCGCGGCGCCCTCTTCGATGCGCCCGGCATCGAGCCGCAGGGCCCGCGCGCCGTTGCGCGTGGCCATGTCCAGCAGCTCCGGCAGCGGCAGCGCCGACGGGTCGTCGCGCCAGGCCTTCTGGAAGATGGCGGAGGTCTTCATGGCCTCGAGCATGTCGAGGTTGTTGGAAGAGGCGCAGCCGTCCGTGCCCAGGCAGAGGTTGATCCCGGCGTCGCGCATCTCGTTGTAGAGGAAGCGGTAACCGGAAGCGAGCTTCGTGTTGGAATTGATGTTATGGATGCAATGCACGCCGCGGGCGGCGAGCAGCTCGATGTCGTGCGGCGTGAGCCAGAGGGTGTGGGCGGCCAGCAGGCGGGGGGAAAGGACGCCCAGGCGGTCGAGGTATTCGACCGGTGTGAGACCGCCGTGCGCCGCCTTGCAATCTTCGACTTCCTTGCGCGTCTCGCTGAGGTGGATGTGCAGGGGGACGTCGTATTTCGCGGCGAGCTCGTTGGTCCATACGATCATCTCCTCGCTGACGGAGTAGATGGCGTGGAAGGCGAGTTCGTAGATGTGTCCGGGGTCGCCGGCGTGCAGGAACGCTTCGCTCTTGGCGACGCACTGATCCTTCTGGCGGATGGCCTCTTCGCGGCTGCCCTTGTCCATCACGTCATAGCCCGTGGCGATGCGCATGCCCATCTCGCGGGCGGCCTTGACGGAGGAGTCGAAGAACCAGTACTGGTCGTTGAAGGTGGTGGTGCCGGTACGTATCATCTCCAGGCACGCGACCTTGGTGCCCCAGTACACGAAATCGTGGTCCAGGTGCTCCTCGACTTTCCAGATCTTCTTGATCCAGTCCGCGAACACCATGTCCTCGCCGATGCCGCGCATTAGCGCCATGGGGGAGTGGGTGTGCATGTTGATGAGGCCGGGAATGGCCACCATGCCCGAGCAGTCCATCATGTCGAGGTCGCCGGCCAGATCCCATCCGGAACACGAGCCGACGGGGCCGATCTTGCGGATCCGGCCCTGCCCGATCAGGATGTCCTTGCGTTCATCCCCGAGGGTGACGTCCCTGAGGAGGATGGCTGTCATCAGAGATTTTCGAAATCCGCCTCCACCTCGCCGAAGCCTTCGGCCGTCCGCTGGGGGATCTCTCCGTGGAAGCAGTTGTCGCGGATGTAGGCGACCACCTCTTCCAGGCCTTCGGCAAATTTCTCAAAATCTTCCTTATAGAGGAAAATCTTGTGCTTGTCGTAGTTGAAGGAGCCGTCCGGATTGGTCCGGCGCTTGCTCTCCGTGATCGTGAGATAGAAGTCCTTGCGGCCCTTGGTGGCCTTGACATCGAAGAAATAAGTCCGCTTCCCGGCCCTGACGGGCTTGGAGTACACATCTTCTGCATCCCGGCTGTCGTAGCGCGAATCGTAATCGTCTCTGTACATAGCGTTATTATAATGGATATCTTTATACAAAAATAGGATTTTTTATCGATTACTTGTTATCTTTGCAGACAAATTTGTTTGAAAGTATGCTCAACCGAAGAATTCTCCGTATCAAGGCCTTCAAGACCATCTACTGCTACGCGGAAAACCACGGTATGACGCTCAAGGAAGCGGAAGCCCTGTTGGACGTGTCGTGCGAGTCCACGCGGGACCTGTATCTGTTCCTGCTGGCGATGACGGGCCCGCTCACCGAGGAGGCCCGCGCACGCATCGAAGCCGCCCGCGCCAAGTTCAATCCCACGGAGGAGGAACTCCATCCCAACCTCAAGTTCGTCAATAACAGAATCGCGCCCCTGCTGGCGCAGGATCCCGACTTCAGTAAGCTCGTGTCCCGGAAGAAATTCGCCTGGGACCAGTACGACGTGCTGCTGCGCCGCCTCTACGAGCGCATCCGCGGCCGCAAGTATTTCCAGGATTACCTGGAGAGCGGCGAGGACTCGCTGGAGGAGGATGCGAAGCTGTGGTGCAAGATCTACGAGCGCGAGCTCGAGGACAGCGACGAACTGGCGGACATCCTGGAGGACCTGTCGATCCATTGGAACGACGACCTGGGCTATGCGCTGGGCTGGTGCATCCGCACCGTCCGGGAACTCGGCCAGGGTGCGACCTGGCAGCTGCCCCCGCTCTACCAGAGCGAGCTCCCCGGCGGCGAAGCCCTCGAGAGCGACAAGAAGTTCGTGGTGAACCTGCTGCGTACGGCCTATAACAATTATGACGCGTTCTGCGCGCAGGTGGCGGAACTCACGCCCGGCTGGACCCGCGACCGGCTCTGCACCACGGATCTCTGCCTGATCGCCTGCGGCATGGCCGAGGCGAAGATGTCGCCGGCGGTGTCGCCGCGCATCATCATCAACGAATATATCGAAATCTCGAAATATTACAGCACGCCGGAGAGCAGCGGTTTCGTGAACGGCCTGCTGGACAAATTGATTAACCAACACGAATAAGAATATGAATTTCATGATTTTACAGGCAGCTCCCGCTGCCGGACAAGGTGGCAGCAGCTGGAGCTTCCTGCTGATGCTCGGCCTGATGTTTCTGGTGATGTGGCTCTTCATGATCCGTCCCCAGCGCCAGCAGCAGAAGAAACTCGAGGAGATGCGCAACGCCCTCAAGAAGGGTGACAAGGTCATCACCGCGGGCGGTATCTACGGCACCGTGGCCGACGTCGATGAGCGCACCGTGCTCGTGAAGGTGGACGGCGAGGTGAAGATCCGCGTGGACAAGAGCTCCATCAACAAGGATATGACCGCGGACGCCCCCGCGCAGCCCGAGAAGAAATAAGACGTGAAGGTCTGGGTACAGTTCCTGCTCTGCGTGCTGTTCTCGGCCAGTATCTGGCTCGTTCTCAACCTGTCGCAGAATTATGTGGCGATCGTGAGCGTGCCCATGGTGGCCAGGAGCAACATCGAGGGCCATGCGGCATTGTCGCAGTCGGAAGCCACCGTGACCGCGCAGGTCTCGGCGTCCGGCTACCGGCATGTGGTGATGGCCCGCAAGCATAAGCGTCCCGCGCAGGTCAACATCGCCGCGGCGGATTTCCGCCATGCGGGCGGGGACCGGTACTCCGTTTCCAATACGTCTCTCTATCGTTATGCGTCCCAGATTTTCGGGGACGGCGTGACGGTGGAGAGCTTCATTTTCGACGAACTCGAGTTCGCCTTTCCGGTAGAAACCTACAAGAAGGTGCCCGTGCAGCCGGTCCTGTCGGTGAGCTTCTCGCCGCAGTACATGGCGCTGAGGCCGCTCTCGCTGCAGCCGGATTCGGTGCTCGTGTACGGTGAGCCTTCGCGCCTGGAGAACGTTACTTCCGTTTCCACGAAGCCGCTGGACCTGGACGACCTGCGCAGCAGCGTGCACGGCAAGGTGCGCCTGGAGACGCCCTCCGGCGTGCGCCTTTCGCATGAGGAGAGTGTCTATTCGCTCGACGTCACGCGCTACGTGGAGATTCGTGCCGAGGTGCGGATCGAGACCCGCAACGTCCCGGCGCGGGTGAACCTGGCCGTCCTGCCTTCCACGGCGACGGCCGTGTTCCGCTGTATCTTCCCGACCGCTGCGGATCCGGCGGCGCAGACGAAATTCTACGTCGATTACCGCGATTTCGCTGGCTCGCTCAGCGGCCGCTGCGTGGCACATTGCGAAGGACTTCCGTCCAACGTGATCGACTACACGCTGTCTCCGGAAGTGTTTGATTGTCTGGTCAAAACGGCTGAGTAGCGCCATGCGTACGATTCTGGTCACGGGTCCCATCGGGAGCGGGAAGAGCGCCGTCTGCCGCTATCTGGCGTCGCTGGGTTTTCCGGTCTACGAGAGCGACGCGCGCACGAAGATGCTTTACTCGCTCGTGCCCGGGCTGAAGTGCAGCATCGAGGAGCGCCTGAACCTGCCGTGGTCGCAGATCGGTACGGTCTTCTCCGACCCGGACAAGCTTCGCACCCTCGAGCAGATGGTCTATCCGCACGTGGTGGAGGACCTGAAGGCCTGGAAGGCCGCGCAGAAGGCGCCGCTGCTCTTCGTCGAGTCCGCCATCGCGCTGGACAAGCCGCAGTTTGACGGCCTCTACGACAAGGTCCTGCTGGTCACGGCGCCTTACGAACTCCGCGTGCAGCGCAATCCCAAGGCGGCGGAGCGCGACGCCCTGCAGGCGTACGATCCCGCCCGCATCGATTTCCGTCTCGACAATGACGGCACCCTGGAAGAATTACAAATCAAAACAAGACAACTGATATGCAAACTGATTTAGCACGGATCCTGTCCGTGGCAGGCCTCCACGGCCTTTTCCAATATGTGGCCCAGTCCCGCAGCGGCGTGATCGCCGAGAGCCTTGAGACCAAGCAGCGCAAGGCGTTTTCCGCCACCAGCCGCATCTCCACCCTGGCCGACATCGCCATCTACACCAGCGAGGGCGAGCTGAAGCTCGACCAGGTGTTCCTGGCCCTCAAGGCCGCGCTCGGCGATGCCGAGGCACCGTCCCCCAAAGCTTCCGACAAGGAGCTTGTGGCCCTGTTCAAGAAGGCCATCCCCAACTACGACGCCGACCGCTTCTACGTGTCCCACATGCGCAAGGTGATCGACTGGTACGACCAGATCGTCAAGTACGCGTCGCTGGATTTCGTGAAGGAAGATGAAGCCCAGGAGGCTTAAAGTCATTACCCTCGGCTGTTCGAAGAACACCGTCGATACCGAGCATCTGCTGGCGGCCCTGCCGGCGGATGCTTTCTCCATTGTGGAGGGTGAAGCGCCCTGCGACGTCCTGCTACTGAATACCTGTGGTTTCATCGGCGACGCCAAGGAGGAGTCCGTGAACGCCATCCTGGCGGCCGTGGAAGCGAAGAAGCGCGGTGAGGCGGGGGAGCTGGTCGTGTTCGGCTGCCTGTCGCAGCGCTATCCCGACGAGCTGCGCACGGAAATCCCGGAGGTGGACGCCTGGTTCGGGGCGCGCGACCTCGCGCCGGTGCTGCGGCACCTGGGAGTGAAGCCCGGGCCGCTGACGGCGCGCTATATGCCCCGCCCGCAGGGCTACGCCTATCTGAAGATTTCCGAGGGCTGCGACCGCCGCTGCTCCTATTGCGCCATTCCCTTCATCCGCGGCGCGCACCGCTCCGTGCCGATGGAGGACCTGGTCGCAGAGGCGGAGTCGCTGGCCGCGCGCGGCGTCAAGGAGCTGATCCTGATCGCGCAGGACACGACCTACTACGGCCTGGACCTGTATCACCGGCGCGCGCTGGGTGAGCTGCTGGAGAAGCTGTCCGCGATCCCGGGCATCGAGTGGATACGCATCCATTATTCCTATCCGGCCGATTTCCCGGAGGACGTGCTGCGCGCCATGGCGGACAATCCCAAGGTCTGCCGCTACCTGGACATCCCGCTGCAGCACATCGCGGACGGGATGCTGGAGCGGATGCACCGCCACGTGGACGGTGCCTGGACGCGCCGGCTCATCGCCCGCCTGCGTGCGGAGGTGCCGGGCGTGGCGCTGCGCACCACGATGATCGTGGGGCATCCGGGTGAGACGGAGGCGGAATTCGCAGAGCTGCTGGATTTCGTGCGCGAAGCGCGTTTCGAGCGCCTGGGCGCGTTCACCTATTCCGAGGAGGAGGGGACCTGGGGTGCGGAGCACCTGAAGGATGACGTGCCCGCGGAGGTGAAACAGGAGCGGCTGGACCGCCTGATGGAGCTGCAGCGCGACATCTCGCTGGCCTGCAACCAGGCCCGCGTCGGCACGGAATGTCTCGTCATCGTGGATGAAATCATGGATGGCGAAGCCATAGGCCGGAGCGAGTTCGAGAGTCCGGAGGTGGACGGGGAGATCCTGCTGCGCAATCCGTCGCCGGATATGAAGGTCGGCGACATGGTCCGCGTGCGGATCGTCGCCGCGGAGGATTACGATCTGATAGCAGAACTAATATAGAAAAATGAGAAGCCCGGCTGCAGATGCAGCCGGGCTTCTTTTTGCAATATGGATGGTTTTAACTAACCTCGATTACGGAACGATGGGGTCGCCGACTTCGGAATTCTCCTTGTCCTGGGCATCCAGCTTGAAGAGCATGAACTTGCCGTTCTCCTGGGTGTAAGGCTCCCAGCCGAGGCCCGGATCGCTGGTCTTGGCGAAGTTGGTCCAGGCGGTCAGCATCTTCTCGGAGAGATCCCAGTCACCCTGGGTCCAGGGACGCCAGCAGTGCTCGAGGGACTTGAAGACGAACCACAGGTCGGAGGAGTGGAACGCACCCTTCAGGCGGGCGGTCACCTCCGGATGGGAACCGTCGTCAGGCAGCGGGCGGGCGAACTCGTAAGCCCAGGCCTTGGCGCCCTTCTCCTCGCGGTTGAGGCAGAAGGCGGCGATGCCGCCGGACATGTTGCCCATATCGTTGAGCGTGTACCCGATCATGTACGGGACGTCGGCGAGCGAGCCGTCCTTGGCCGCGTCGTCAAAGCTCTCCTTGCTCACGTAGCCGTCCACCATAGGCATGCCGGTAAGGGAACCGAACTTGCCGCTGGCGCTGCTGTAGATGGTGCTGAGGGCATAGAGCGTCTCGGTGGAGGCGGCACGCATCTTCTTGAGGTCGGTCAGGCCGGCCCAGTCGAGGATTTCCTTGCAATTCTGCTCGGCTTCCTTGATGTTGGTCGGGCGGAACATGCGCATCATGCCGGCAGGCATGGCGGGCATACCGGCGGGACGGCCGGCGGGAGCGGCTGCAGGAGCCGGCTGCGGAACGGTCAGACCGCCGCCGGACATGATGACGGCTTTGTGGAAGAGGCCGCGGGCCAGCGGGGACTCGCAGATCGTCTTCACGCTGCCGGCGCCGGCGCTCTGGCCGAAGATCATGACGTTGTCAGGATCGCCGCCGAACTGGGCGATATTCTTCTTGATCCACTTCAGGGCCTCGATCTGGTCGAGGATACCGTAGTTGCCGGACACGCCGTGCGGGCTCTCGGCGGAGAGCTCGGGATGGGTCAGGAAGCCGAACACACCGAGGCGGTAGTTGATGGACACGAGGACGACGTCCTTCGCACCCCACGCCTTGGCATCGAACTCGGGCTCGGAACCCCAACCTTCACGATAGCCGCCACCATGGATCCAGAGGGCCACGGGGAGTTTCTTCTCGGGCTGGCCGGAAGCCTTGGTCCAAACGTTCAGGTAGAGGCAGTCCTCACTGTAGGGAGCCTCGTCGCCGTAACCCCACTCGGTGAAATAACCGCCGGGATACTGGATGGCCTGATAGCTCGGATGACCGAACTTATCGCAGAGCTTCACGCCCTGCCAGGGAACGACCGGCTGCGGCTCTTTCCAACGCAGGTCGCCGATAGGCGGAGCGGCGTAGGGGATGCCCCGATAGACGAGAACGCCCGGGATTTCCGTGGTGACACCTTGCACCTGGCCTCCCTCGATGGTGAGGACCGGGGTGTTGACAGCCTTGCTGCACCCGAAGAGGGCGAGCACGGACAACAGAAGAAGTGCTTTTTTCATATACCTAAATTAGAATTGGTTGATAGTTTTCGTACAAGCAGTACAAAGTTACTTTTTGCCGGGGATGTTTTCTTGCACGGATAGACCAAAAAGATATAAAATTGCGTATCTTTATCCATATGAAACACACGCTCCCGTCTATTGACCTGCGCCACCGCATCGCGTTGGAGGCCAATCGCGTCCTGCAGCGCGACGTCCGGCGGAACCATCCGCTGGAGCAGTTGTTCTGGGAGTGCACCCTGCGCTGCAACCTGGCCTGCCGCCACTGCGGCAGCGACTGCAAGGTGGAAGCGAACTGTCCGGACATGCCGAAGGAGGACTTCCTGCGCGTGCTGGACAGCGTCAATGCGCATTGTGCGCCGCACTCCGTGTTCGTGATCGTGACGGGCGGCGAGCCGCTGATGCGTCCGGACCTGGAGGAATGCGGCCGGGCCATCCACGACAAGGGTTTTGCCTGGGGCATGGTCACGAACGGCTACGCCCTCACGGAGGAGCGCCTCGCGCGCCTGGTGGCCGCCGGGATGGGCAGCGCCACGGTGAGCCTGGACGGGCTGCAGGAGAACCACGACTGGATGCGCGGCCGCGCGAACAGTTTCGAGCGGGCTTCCGCGGCCATCCGCATGCTTGCCGCGCGCGGAGACGTCGTCTTCGACGTGGTGACCTGCGTGAATCGCCGCAACTATGCGGAACTGCCCCGCATCAAGGAGGCGCTGATCGGCTGGGGCGTGAAGGCCTGGCGGCTGTTCACCGTGTTCCCGATGGGCCGCGCCGCCGGCGACCCGGAACTGCAGCTCGACAATGCGGAATTCCGCGGCCTGCTGGACTTCATCAAGGCCACGCGCCGCGAAGGCCGCATCCGCGCCTCGTATGGCTGCGAGGGCTTCCTTGGCAATTACGAGGGCGAGGTGCGGGACCATTTCTTCGGCTGCGAAGCCGGCATCACGGTCGCCTCCATCCTCGCGGACGGTTCCATCTCCGCCTGCGCGAGCATCCGGGCGGACTACCACCAGGGCAACATCTACCGCGGGGACGACCTGATGGACGTCTGGGAGCGGGGCTTCGGCCCGTATCGCGACCGCGAATGGATGCGGACCGGGGACTGCGCAGGCTGCCGCTGGTTCAGATACTGCCAGGGCGGCGGCATGCATTTGCGTGACGCAGAGGGCCGGCTGCTGTTTTGTCATTTGAAAAGAATTGCATAACTTTGTGTTTATGAAGAAAGGAATCAGACACATGCTCGCGGGCGTTCTCGCCCTGCTTGGATTCTCTTCCTGCGCGTCCTTGCATGAGGCGCAGGAGGCGCGTGCCCAGCGCGAGCGCGAGGCGTTCGAATCGCAGCAGAAGGCGTTGGTGGAGGAGACCCTCCAGGAGATGCTCGAGGCCGACGCCAACAATCCTGAGCTGCAGGAGCAGAAACGCCGGCAGGGGACGGTCATCTCCGGAGAGGGACGCATCGAGGAGATGGAGCGCATGAAACTCCTCTACGGCGTGCCCAACGTGCCGTACCGCGAAATCGAAAAGAAGTAGCGGCGATGGCGACCGGCGATGTGAAGGACCGCCTGATCGATCTCGACGGCGTCCTGGCCAGCAAGTTCAAGGGGAAGAAGCCGCTTCCCCGTTTCGTCGTCAATTTCCTCAAACGTTTCATTCATCAGGACTGGCTGAACGAAGTCCTCTCACGCGGTTATGACGGCGTGGAGTTCTGCGAGGACACGCTGCAGTACATGGGCGTGAAGATCGAGGTGGAAGGGTTGGAGAACGTCCCGCAGGACGGTAGCCGTTACACCTTCGCCTCCAACCACCCGCTGGGTGCCGCGGACGGTCTGGCGCTCTGTGCGCTCATCTCGCGCAATTTCGGCTCCGTACGCATGCCGGTCAACGATTTCCTGATGTTCCTCAAGCCGCTTGCGCCGCTCTGCGTGCCCATCAACAAGACGGGCAGCCAGGTGCGCAACCTGCCGCAGCTGCTCGACGAGGCGTTCCGGTCCGACGAGCAGATCATGATTTTCCCGGCCGGGGTGTGTTCCCGCCGGATTAAGGGCAAGATCCAGGATTTTCCCTGGACCAAGACCTTCATCACCAAGAGCGTGGAGACGGACCGCGCCGTCGTTCCGGTACATTTCGAGGGCCGCAACTGCGCGCGCTTCTACCGGGCCGACTGGCTTTTCCGCAAGGTGCTGAAGACCAAGTTCAACATCCCGATGCTGTTCCTGCCGGACGCCTTCTATCGCACGCGCAACAAGACTTTCAAGATCATCCTCGGCAAGCCGATTCCGGCTGCCACCTTCGACAAGACCCGCAAGCCGCTGGAATGGGCTGCCTGGGTGCGTGAGAAGGTATATCAACTGTAGTTAGTAGATGGAAAAAATCATCGATCCGGTGAGCGTGGACCTGCTCAAGGCAGAGCTCACACCCGACAAGAAACTTTGCAGCACCAACAAGGCCGACAACGAAATCTACGTGGTCGATTGCAATAACGCGCCCAATGTGCTGCAGGAGATCGGCCGCCTGCGTGAGATCGCTTTCCGCGACAGCGGCGGCGGCACGGGTGCGGCCGTGGACCTGGACGATTTCGATTTCCTGCCCGACCGGCTGTACCGGCAGATCGTCATCTGGGATCCGGATGCGTCCGCCATCCTGGGCGGCTACCGCTACATCCTCGGCCCGGACGTGAACCTGGACGAGCAGGGTCAGCCTATCCTGGCCTCCGCGCATCTCTTCCATTTTTCGGAGGAATTCATCCGCGACTACCTTCCGCATACGATCGAGCTCGGCCGCTCCTTCGTGGCGCCGGAATATCAGAGCTCCAAGGCCGGCGCCAAGGCCATCTTCGCGCTGGACAACCTCTGGGACGGCCTGGCGGCCATCATGCTCCAGCACAAGGACATGATGTATTACTTCGGCAAGATGACCGTCTATCCGGATTACGACAAGGCGGCGCTGGATCTGATCCAGCATTTCCTGCAGAAGCATTTCCCGGATCCTGACGGGCTCATCCGGCCCAAGCAGGCCTACGGGCTCGCCACCGACGCCCGCCTGCTCGACATGATCCTCAAGGACGGGGATTTTAAGCAGGATTACCGCAACCTCAAGGACGCTGTCCGGCGGCTCGGCACCGGCATCCCGCCGCTGGTCAATTCTTATATGAACGCCTCCCCGAAGATGAAGATGTTCGGGGGAAGCATCAACGACGAGTTCTTCGATTCCATCGAAATCGGCATCCTGATCGCCTTCGAGGAAATGTACGCCGACAAGCGCGACCGCCACAAGGATCCGTATTTCAAGCACCTGGCGGAGAAGCTTCTCCACCGCAAGGGGAACAACAAGGAACTGCCCGTGCTGACGGAGGATCTCACGCGCCGGAGCAACCGTGAACGCATGCGCCGCTTCAACGCCTTCCTGAACAGGCAGAAGGAGCAGATGCTCGACGCCGAGAAGCGTCTGCGCGAGAAAGTGCAACGGAAGAAGAAAAAAGAAAAGGTGGAGCCGTAAGCCGGTTTCTGTTCACGGATTTTCTGCCATTTATCTTCGCAACCTACCCCCTGGCATCGGACGGGCCGTCCTCGTCTGCCAGTATATTTGGTCTTGCAGGTCCCAGTGTCGTACCCGCACGGCATCGCTGACGTGCGTCGTGGGCTCTTGCCCCGCGTTTTCACCCTTACCCTCAAATAGTCATTCCGGACTTGATCCGGAATCTGCTACCTCGGGCGGTAATTTTCTGTTACGACTGGCGTGAGGTTACCCCCACCTGCGCTTTCCGCAGCGGGATGCCCTGTCCTGTCCGGACTTTCCTCCCTTACGGGCGGCAGATCGCCCCACCTTTATTTCAACGCCGCAAAGATAGCAAATTTCTGATAATCCTACCTTCGCTTGCAGGCAGCTGCCGCAGCAAACCTACGCGCTTCGCGCTATCCCTCCCAGCCTGCCGGCTGGGTCCCTCCCGTTCACGAGGCCACGGGCGGCCACGGGTTTGCCCGCGGCACTGCCTGTCGCGCTTCGGCTGGAAAGAGGCTGAAATTGGCAGCCGCCTCCGGAAAGCTTTTCCCGAAGGGGGGATTTTTCAGCTTTCAGGAGGCGGCCTGCTGTTTCAGCCGAAGTGGCTACAGGACCTGGAAGTCCAGGGCCTTGAGATCTTCGTCGCGGGAAGAGGAACCGTAGAGGATGCGGTACTGGCCCGGGCGGACGGACAGGCCGTCCACGGAAGCGTCATAGTACTTGAAGGCGTCGTCGCCGAGGGTGATGGACACCTTCTGCGTGGCACCCGGCGCGAGCTGCACCTTGTCGAAGCCCTTGAGCTCCTTGATCGGTGCGTCAGGATTGTCGAGCGCCTGAATATAGACCTCCACGATCTCGGCGCCGGCCACGGCGCCCGTGTTGGTCACCGGAACGGTCAGCGTGACCTTGCCGCCCTTCTTCATGGAGGACTTGTTCAGCTTGCCCTCGCCATAGCCGAAGGTGGTGTAGCTGAGGCCGTAACCGAACGCGTACTGCGGCGTGCCGCGGAAGTAGCGGTAGGTGCGGTTCTCCATGCTGTAGTCCAGGAAATCCGGGAGATCGGCGGTGGAGGCGTAGAAGGTGACGGGAAGCTTGGCGGACGGGTTGTAGTCGCCGAAGAGCACGTCGGCGAGGGCCTTGGCGCCGCCCTGGCCGGGATACCAGGCCTGGAGGAGGGCGTCGTACTGGTCCGCGACGGGAGCGAACGCGATGGCGGAGCCGGAGCAGTTCACGAACACGACCGGCTTGCCCGTTGCGCGCATCGCGCGGACGAGGCGCTGCTGGACGGCGGGAAGCTCGATGTCGGCCTTGTCGCCGCCTTCGCCTTCCATCTGGGCGGAGATGCCGCCGATGATGACGATGACGTCGGCGTCAGCAGCCATGGCCTTTTCCTCGGCGAAGTCCGCGAACTTGCGCTCGCAGAAGTCGGCGCGCAGCATGGCGAAGGGACCCGCACCGCGGCGGTATTCGATCTCGATATCGACCGGCTTGCCCGCCTGGACGTCAAAGGTCTTGTAGGAGGCGCCGCGACGGCCGCCGAAACCGAAGCCGCCGAATCCGCCCATGCCGGGCTTGGCATTCTCCACCACGCGGCCGTTCACCTTGAGAACGTAGCCGTTGTCGGAGGAGAGGGTATAGCTCATCGGGCCTGTGAAGTCGGGCACGAAGCGGCCCTTCATGCGCACGGAGATCTTGTCCGTGGGCACGCCCTCGGCGAATCCGTATGCTCCGAAGGTGCTGAAGTTCAGCTCCTTGTAGTAGCCGCTGACGGCCGGCTGGCCCTTCAGCTCGTTGTTGCTCCAGAACTCCACGAACATGCCCTGGCCGTCGTTGAACTCCGGCAGGTGGTAGATCGTGTTGTAGTCGTCGGCGAGCTCGCAGCCCTTGCTGTAGAGGACCTTGGCGCCGGGTACGGCGTTGCGGATGCCCTCGAGCAGGGAGTGCTTGTGGTTGTCGGTCGGGGTGCCGCCGTAGTTGCCGTTCAGCAGGTCCACGTTGTCGGCGTTCGGGCCGACTACGAGGATGGTGCCGAGGCTCTTGGAGAGCGGCAGGACGCCGTTATTGGCGAGGAGGACCATGGACTCGCGCGCGGCCTGGGTGGCCAGGGCGTCATGCTCCTCGCTGCTGATCACGTCTTCGCCGAGTTTGGACCAGGGCACCATGTCGGCCGGGTCGAACATGCCCAGCTCGAAGCGGCCGCGCAGGGTCCGGCGGAGGTGCTCGTCGAGGTCAGCCTCGGAGATCATGCCCTTGTCCAGGGCCTCCACGAGGGCCATCATGGTCTTGCCGCACTCGAGGTCGGTGCCGTGCAGGACGGCGTCCACGGTGGCGTGGAGGGCGTCGGGCTGGGTCTCGTGCTGGCCGCGGGTGAAGTAGTTGTTGATGGCGTCGCAGTCCGTGAGGATGATGGCCTCATAGCCCCACTTGTTGCGGAGGATGTCCGTCAGGAGGCGGTCGCTGGAGCAGCAGGGCACGTCCTCGTAGCGGTTGTAGGCGCACATGACTTCGCGCACGTCACCGTCCACGACGAGTTTCTCGAAGGCCGGGAGGTAGGTCTCGAAGAGGTCGCGCTGCGAGACATGGGCGTTGTAGGTGTGGCGGAGGGGCTCCGGACCGCTGTGCACGGCATAGTGCTTCGCGCACGCGTGGGTCTTGTAGTATTTGGAATCATTGCCCTGCATGCCGAGCACGGTCTGCAGGCCCAGGACGCCGGTGAGGTAGGGATCCTCGCCGCAGGTCTCCTGGCCGCGTCCCCAGCGGGGATCGCGGAAAATGTTGACGTTCGGGCACCAGAAGGTGAGCTCCGGGTTTCCGGGGTAGTAGGTCACGCCCATCGGCACGTTGAAGATGTCGTGGTCGGAGCGGTTCCAGTTGGCGCGGGCCTCGTCGGACACCTGCGAGAAGACGTCGTACATCTGCTGCGGGTTGAAGGCGGCGGCCATGCCGATCGGCTGGGGATAGACGGTGTAGCCGTCCTGGCGCACACCGTGGCAAGCCTCGCTCCACCAGTTGTAGGAGGGGATGCCGAGACGGTCCACGGACACGGCCTTGTTCATCATGAGACCCACCTTCTCTTCAGGGGTGAGCAGGGAGATGAGGTTTTCCACGCGGTCCTCGATCTTGAGGCGCGGGTTCTGGAAGGGGTACTCGAACACCTGCTTGGGGCCACAGGCACCGAGCAGGAGCAAGACGAGCGGGAGGGTGAAAAGGTATTTTTTCATAATGTATTGATTGGTATTTCTTTGGCAGGACGCAGCGGGTCGTTGCTGAAGACCGTCAGACGCAGTTCGGAGGCGGCACCGGAAGGCTTCGACCGCCCGGGCAGGAAAGTGTCCTCGCTCCGCTGCGGAAATGCCCGTTCAGCCGAACCTTCCGGCGCCGTTAGCGCCAGCTTCAGCGTCTGGCCGGGGGCGATATGCGTTCCGGGGCGGAAGTCGCAATGAATACCTTCGGGGAATTCGATTGCGTGGAGGACGAGGTCGGAGCGGCCGTCGTTGGTAATCTCGAGGGTGCCGCGGAGCTTGCGGGAGAGGGGGGCCTTGCGAAGCTGGACGGCGGCGTTGCGCAGGCGCGGGGCGTCGGGGGATTCCGGCGCCTGGGTCAGGCAGAGGCCGCTTATCGGCATTTCCCGGAGGGCGGGGACGCCGTCCGGGGTGAGGTGCAGCGAGGCGCGCAGCGTGGCGAAGCAGTCCGGGTCGGCGGGTGTGTCGCACCAGACCTCCACGCGGAATTCTTCGCCCGGCGCGAGCGTTTCGGGACAGCGTACGCGGAAATGCGTGCCGTCCAGGCCCGCGACGCGCAGGCGCATGGGTCGCTTGGAGGCGTTGGCGATGAAGAAGACCTTGCCACTCTCGCGGCCGCGTTCGAGGTAACCGAAACGGACGTCCGCGCGGCTGGCGTAGAGTCCCTCGGCGAGCACGACGGGGTAGCGCTCCTGGATGCTCCGGTCGGCGGGGAAAACGTCCGCGCTGACGCTCAGCACGCCCAGGCTGCGGCCTCCGGAAGCCTGGATCTCGATGGTGCGGATCACGGGACCGGACGCGCCGGCAGGCGTGAAGCGGACTTCCACCGTGGCAGACTGCCCAGGGGCGATGTCCGTCCGGGGGAGTGTGGCGCTGATGCAGGAGCAGCCGGGAATGGCGCGCGTCAGGCGCAGCGGGCGGTCTCCGCCGTTGAACAGGGTGAAGGCGTGGCTGACGGCTCCGTCGGCTTCGCGGATGGAGCCGAAGTCCCATTCGCGGGAATCGAAGACCGCCGGTCCTTCTTGTGCAAGAAGGACCGGGGCGGTCAGCAGGAAGCCGAGAAGCAGCAGCGCGCCTCTTCTCATCTTATTTGAACAGCAGCTGCGCGATGTGCGTGAGGTAGTCGCGGCAGTTCATCCAGGTGTGGCCGCCGTCCGGGGTGTAGAAGGTGTGCTTGACACCGTTCTCCGTCAGGTAGGCGTCCAGGCCGCGGGACACGTCGATCAGGAAGTCCGAGGTGCCGGTGCCGAGCCAGATGAGCTTGAAGTTCTTGTTCAGGGTGTTCACGGGCACGTAGGTGCCGTTGGTGAAGTTGGTCTTGTACTCTTCGCCGAAGATGGCCGGCGCCATGGCGCAGACCCATGCGAATTCCTTCGGGTGGCCCAGGCCGGTGGCGAGCGCCTGGCGTCCGCCGAGCGAGAAGCCGGCCACGGCACGGTCGCGCGCGGAGGTCTTGACGGCGTAGTTGGCCTCGATGAACGGCTTGACGTCGTTGATGATTTCCGCGGCCACGCGGTCGGTGTCCATGGAGTCATAGCGGTCGGCGAGGCCCTGGCGCATCATCTCGATGTACGGGTTCGCGTACGGCATCACGACGATCATGCGCTTGGCGAGGCCCTGGGCGATGAGGTTGTCGAGGATGTTGTTGACGTGGCCCACCTTGAACCAGGTCTCATAGGTGTCGGTCATGCCGTGGATGAGGTACAGCACGGGGAGCTTCTCCTTGCCGGCGGGGTTGTAGCCGGCCGGGGTATAGACCGTCAGCGGACGGTCGATGCCGCAGGTGTTGGAGTGGTAGAAGCGGTAACTGACCTTGCCGTGCGGCACGTCCTGGATGTCCTGGACGGACGGTTCCGGACCGCGTACGTCGGCGAGCGAGTATTTGAATCCTTCGTTCGGGAAGATGAACATGTTGTTGGGATCGGCGATCTTGGTCCCGTCGATCACGAAGGCGTACGGGTAGATGTCCGGCTTGCCCGGGGTCACGGTGATGCTCCAGACGCCGTTCTCGCCCTTGGTCATCGGGAGGGCCTGGGGGAACATCTGGCAGTCGAGTTCGACTTTCTTGGCGTTGGCCGCCTGGCAGCGGAAGGTCACGGAGCCGTCGGCATGGTAATCCGGCGACACGACGCCGGCGGGGAACATGCGGGCCATGACCTGCGGGGTGAGGCGCTGGCCTTCGCCGGCCTGCGGCGGCTGGGCCTGGGTGAGCAGCGGAAGCAGGATCAGGGTCGCTGCAAAGAAAAATCTATATGCTTTCATCGTATCGTGTCTTTATTCTTGGAACAGGAGAGGGAGGGATTCGTCGAGCCAGTACTTGGCGTTCATCCAGGTGTGGCCGAACTTGTCGTCCGTGAACACCTTGACGTTGTTGATGCCCTTGCTGTCGAGGAAATCCATGTATTCCTTGGCGTTGCCGTAGAGGAAGTCGTCCGTGCCGACGCCGAGCCAGAAGAGGTGGATCTTGTCGTTGAGGGTCGGGTCATCGTAGATGCCGTTCAGGTTCATGTCGGTGAAGGAACTGTAGGAGCAGAGCCAGGAGAACTTGCCCAGGTGCGTCAGGCCGATGGAGAGGGCCTGGTTGCCGCCGCGGGAGAAGCCGCCGATGGCGCGGTGGTCGCGGTCGTTGATGGTGCGGTAGTTCTTCTCGACGAAGGGAAGCAGGTCATGCATGACGTCGCGGGTGAAGGAATGCCCGTTGAGGTTGCCCTCGCCCGGCTTGAAGTACTTGGACGGGTTGCCGTACGGGAGGACGATGATCATCTCCTTGGCCTTGCCTGCGGCGATGAGGTTGTCGAGGATAAGGTTCATGCGGCCGACCTTGAAGTACACTTCCTCGGTGTCGGTGGTGCCGCTGATGAGGTAGAAGACAGGATATTTCTTATTCTTGTTCTTGTCGTACATCGGCGGGGTGTACACGATGGCGTTGCCCCATGTGTTCAGGGTGCCGGACCAGTAGTTGACGTAGTCCACGCTGCCGTGCGGCACGTCCTTGAGGGCGTGGAGCAGGGGTTCGCCCGTGCCGCGCACGTCCACGATGCTGTTCTTGAAGGTCTCGTTGGGGAACCAGTCGGGGTTCTGCGGGTCCATGACCTGCACGCCGTCCACGTCGAAGCTGTACGGGTACATGTCCGGCGCCACGGGGCCGAGGGTGACGGTCCAGACGCCGTTCGCGCCCTTGGTCATCTCCTGCGTGCCGGCGAACTGGGTGTTCACCTTGACGGACTTGGCGTTGCGGTCAGCATAGTTGAAGGTGACGGTGTTGTCGGGATTCACGACGGGGGAGGATACGCCGCCCATCTGGGGAGCGCCCATCGCACCGCCCATCATCATCGGCCAGCCGCCGCGGCGGCCCTGCCTGCGGATTTCCAGGATAATCTTGCCGGTCTCGGGACCGCGGACGACCTTCATCCACATTTCGGCCGTGACCTGCGTGCCGGTGCCCATCTCGGTGAGCTTGTTCTCGATGCCCGGTTCACCTTCGCCGACGAGGTCGGCTTCGCTCAGCTCGCCAGCCCAGAGAACGGGGCCGTAGCTGTGGCTGATGGTCCAGAAGCCCGGGTCGATGCCTTCGAAGACGTACTGGTCCACGCCTTCCTTGATCATGACGCGCTTGGTCTGGTCGTTGCCGCCGTAGCTGAAGGACGGGCGGCCCGGGACGCGCTTGTTGATCTCCACCTCGCCGCCGGTGCCGTTGATCTCCTCGGTCTTCGGACGGAAGAAGTCGAGGCCGGAGTCGAAGGACTCGACTTCGAAGCAGTACTCGGACTCGGTGTTGAGGCTGTGCAGCTTGAAGGAGTTGGCGTCATAGACGATGTAGCTGTTGTAGAGCTTGCCCGGCTCGATGCCGTAGCGGATGATGTAGCCGTCGGCGCCCGGGACGGGATCCCAGAGGAGCTCGGCCTCGCGGCGGTCTTCCGGATTGCGGACGACCTTGACGCCGGCGAGCTTGACGGAACCGGCGGACGCCGGGTTGCCGAAGACGCGCAGGTCCTTGATGCTGAACTTGGCGCCGTCATGGCACTGGCGGGTGTTGGTGACTTTCACGTAGCGGCCCTGGGCGGGCTTGGCGAGCTGGGTGTAGTCGTGGTGCAGGTCCAGTTTGTTGGCGGGCTTGTCGATGACCGTGGCCCAGCTGTTTCCGTCCACGGACACTTCCACCTTGAAGCACTGGTAGAACTCGGGGTTGGCGGGGGCGGGGCCGCCGAATCCGCCGAATCCGCCGCGGGCGGGCTGCTCGGCGCCGATGTGGTCCCAGTTGCACTGGATGGCGTAGATGTCGGCCACCTTGCCGAGATCGATCTGGTACCATTCACCCGGATCGCCGGTGGCGGCGGCCCAGTTGGTCAGGAAGTTCTCGTCCACGGCGTTCTCCGGGACGAAGTTCTCGAAGGTGGAGGAGACGGTGACTTTCTTCTTGAGGGAGAGGAGCTTCCAACCGGTCCAGTTGTGGTCCACCGCATCGGTGCGGGTGCCCGGCCAGAACTGCGGGTAGTCGCCGAATTCCTCGTTGGAATGCATGACGCCTTGTTCATCGACGGCCGTCGGGAAGATGGCGAGCTCGGAGCCGCGGCCCGCGCCGCCGTAGCTGGACGGGATCATGCAGATGGTCCAGAGCTGGCCGTTCTTGTCATGGAAGGTGCTGCCGTGGCCGGCGCCCACCGCGAAGCCCGTGGTCTTGAAGGTCAGCGGGTTGTGCTGCGAGTAGGTGAAGGGGCCCATGGGGCTGTCGGATACATAGACGCCGTGCGAGTAGGAGAGGAGCTCGAGGCCGATGGCGGCGTACTGGAGGTAGTATTTGCCGTTGTGCTTGGTCATCCACGGGCCTTCGATCCAGGGATATTCCTCCTCGAAATAGTCGCGGCGCCCGTTGAAGATGGAGTAGATCACGTCGTCGTGGGTGCGCTTCTCGAAGCCGTGCTTCTTGTAGTCGCTGAAGAAGAGGACTTCGGGACCGGCGATTTCCTTGAAGGTTTTCTTGTCCAGCTCGACGACCTTGAAGGGCATGAGCTGGGACCAGCCGTAGTAGAGGTAGAGCCGGCCGTCGTCATCGACGAACATGTTGGCGTCGCCATAGCGGTCGCTGTCGAAGGTGCCGACCTGCTCCCAGGTGCCCGCCTTGGGGTCGATGGCCTTGTAAACGTTCTTGTTGTTCATGGAGCAACCGTACAGGCTGCCGTCCATCTCCACGACGGAGACCACGCCGCCCGGGTAGTTCGGGGCGTCCACGTAAGTCCAGTTCTTGAAGTCGGGGGAGTACCAGTAGCCCTTGCGGTGCGAGACGAAGAGGAAGTAGTCGTTCTGGTAGACCAGCACGACGGGCTCTCCGCCCCGGTAGGAACGCTCGCCGGGTACGACCAGGTCGAGCGGGTTGCAGAAGGTGTCCTGTCCGTGCAGGGAGAGGGACAGGAACAGGGTGACGGCCGCGAGTACGACGCGTCGGAGCGTTTTGGTGTGCATATGCGGAATGATTTTGGTTTTCCTTGATTCAAAGATACGCACGCCTGCGCGCAAATGCAACAACGCTTGACGCAAAAACTTTCGTTTTCCAATCAACTGCAGCGTGCGCTCCCTGCGGGCGGACAGAAATATCTTTCGGACAAGTTTGCCGAAAAACCAATTTCTGCTCCGCCTTCCACAACGCCATCGCGCAGCACCCGCTGCAGTCGAAGACGGAACTGCCCCCGGAAAGCATTTCCCGAAGGGTGGATTCTTTTGCTTTCCGGGGGCAGTTGCCGCTTCGACAACAAATTACTGCTGAAGCGCTATGGGATCAGTGTAGCGGATGGTGACGCCGTAGTCGCGGATGTAGCTGTTCAGGCCGTTGGCGTTCTCGGTCGTTCCTTTGCGCTTGCCGGCGAGAAGCTCCTCGGACATCTTCTTCATGTCCAGGACACGCTGCAGGGTCTCGACGTTCGGGCCGCCGTAGTGGCCGGGATAGAGCTTGTCGATACCGTTCGCCTGCATGTATTCCGCAGTGCGGGTGCAGGTGTTGATCAGGGTCCTGAAGGAATCGGTAAAGAGCAGCAGGTTGGTGGAGCCGAAGGCGTCGCCGCTGAAGCCGTAGTGGTGCTCCTTGTCGAAGAAGGTGACGGAGCCGGAGGTGTGGCCCGGGGTGTAGAGCACCTCGAGCTGGCGGCCGCCGAGATCGAAGACCTGGCCGTCGGAGAGCAGTTTGATTTCGCCTGTGAAGCCATGGTCGGTGGCGTAGCCGAGCAGGCTCGTGTCGGCAGGATGGATCCAGGCTTCCTGGAAGCAGACCACGCCGCCGACATGGTCGCCGTGGCCGTGGGTGAGCAGGACGGAGACCGGTTTGTCGGTCAGCGCGGCGACGGCCTTGTCAAGTTGCGGCATCCAGGCGCCGGCGTCGATCAGCACGGCGCGGTCCTCGCCCTCGACGAGATAGACGGATTCATTGTAAACCTGGTAGCCGTTGCCTTCCCAGGTATGCTCGTCGATCTGGCGGAAGACCACGTCCGCATCGCGGTAGACGAATTTCTCGCTGTAGCGTGCGCGGAACTGCTCCGCCTGCTCGGCACTCCAGGTAATGATGGCGTTGCCGTGACGGAAATAGGTGTCCAGGCCGGGACGGCCGAGGTTGGACGGCTCCGTGGCGGCGGTGCCGGCCTCGATCTCGTCGCACAGTTGCTTCATCTCGCGCAGGTAGTCCATGCCCAGTTCCTTGCCTTTGGGCAGGTTGAGCCAGTCCTTCTGCCAGTAGTGGCCGCCGTAGATCTTCAGGCGGTCGTTGGCGACACCGCGCTCCTCCAGTGTCCGGATCAGGAACGGCACGGCGGAAACGTAGTTGTTGAAGCCTTCCGCGTTGAAGATCCACACGCCGTGGCCGGAGCCGACGGCGTCGCCCGTGAAGAGCAGGTTCTGGTCCTTGAGCAGGTATACCATCGAGCCGGCGGTGTGGCCGGGCGTGACGATGGCTTCCACCTGCATGCCGCCGAGGTCGAAGACGTCACCCTCGTTGATGAAGCGCTGCCGGTCCGCAGGAAAGCGATCGGCCATGCGGTAGAAATCCTGCTCGGGCAGGGCGAATTCCACGCCGGGGTCCTCGTCGAAGGCGGGAATCATGCCCGTATGGTCGCCGTGGTTGTGGGTGAAGGTGATGGTGAGCGGCTTGCCGCCCGCGCGCTCCCAGACGATGGCGCGCAGCGATTCCGCCGCGTCGTCCGCCCAGGTGATCGGGTTGGAGAGGTCGATGAGCAGGGCCTTCTCCTTGCCCACGAGCAGGTAAATGTCGGAGCAGTTGTTGAAATGGGTCAGCTTGCCGTCGGCGTCGAAGGTCTCGCCGGCGGGGTTGGCGCTGTTGTAGTCCTGGATATGCCAGACGTTCTTGCCGATGACGGACACGGTGTAGGGACCGAGTTCGACGTCCTGGACGGGGCCTGCGCAGGCGGCCAGCAGGGCGGCGGCTGCAACCATGGCGGCGCGGAGAAGGGTTTTAGCTTGCATACAGAATAAATGGTTATTGTTGTACCAAAGGTACAAACTGCTTTTCATAAAAACAACATAGTACCCACTACTGTGGGGGAAAATAACCCACAGTAGCCGGGGTGTGGGGTCAGAACTGGTAGTAGATGAACGGCTGGATGTCGCCGCTGCGGAGCTGGATGACCAGCTGGACGGCGATGAGGAAGATCACGAAGATGACGACCCACGGCAGGCGCGTGAAACGGGCCTGCAGGCGGTTGTAGCAGTGTGGCGGGATCAGCAGGCCTGCCAGCGCCACGGCCAGCACGACGCACCAGAGCTTGCGCGCAGCCCAGAAAGGTGCCGCGTACGCGAAATCGAACTCCGTGAAGATACGGCGGAAGATCTCACCGACGTCCTGCATGCTCCCGGCGCGGAAGAAGACCCAGGCGGCCATGACGAAGAGCATGGTCAGCAGCCAGCTGGCGGCCTTGACGGGCCAGCGGTCGGGAATCTTCTTCAGCCAGCCACGGCAGAGTTTGTGGACCGCGAGGCCCGCGCCGTGCAGCGCGCCCCAGATGACGAACATCCAGGTGGAGCCGTGCCAGAGGCCGGCCACGACCATGGTCAGGAAATTGTTGAGCAGGGTGCGCGCTTGTCCCTTCCGGTTGCCGCCCAGGGGGATGTAGACATAGTCCCGGAACCAGGTGGACAGCGAGATGTGCCAGCGGCGCCAGAACTCCGTCAGGTTCAGCGAGCGGTAGGGGAAGAGGAAGTTGTCGTCGAGGCGGAAGCCCATCAGCGAGGCGATGCCGATGGAGAGGTCGCTGTAGCCGGAGAAATCCAGATAAATCTGCATCGTGTAGCCCAGCACCGCCATCAGCAGCTCATAGCCGGAATAGGACACCGGGCTGTCGAATGCGAGATTGTTGTAGACGGCCAGGTAGTCGGCCAGCACGCCCTTCTTGATCAGGCCGCAGACGATGAGCCAGAGGCCGAGGCGCAGCTCGTGGCGCGTGGCGGGCTCGGCCCGCCGGATCTGCGGCAGGAAGCGCCCGGCACGCGTGATGGGGCCCGCGAGCAGCAGCGGGAAGAACGAGAGATAGAAGCAGAACTCCAGAAAATCCGGCCGCCCGTCATACTTCCCCCGGTACACGTCCACCGAATAGCTGATGGCCTGGAAGGTATAGAACGAAATACCGATCGGCAGCACGATATCCCCGACTGCGAAATTGCTCTTGAACAACGGATTCAGGATCCCATCGACGAAGAATCCGCTGTATTTGAAATACACCAACGCGCTGAGGTCCAGTAGGATAATCAGCGCCAACAGCCATTTGCTCAGAGATTCCCGATCAGGTCGGGAATGACGACGGGGGCGGGTGCCGTGCGTCGGCGTTATGGAAACGGAGCCGGTGTCGCCTGACGGCGAAGGCTCAGCCGCAGCAGGATTCGTGGAGTCGAATCCGGTTTCCGCGTAAGCAGAAAGCGAGGATGGAAGCCGAGACGCAGGCACACCGGTCCGTTGGGCCGAGGCGCCCGCCGAAAGGCGCCGCATCCATTCCGTGAGGAAGTAATTGACGGCAGCTGTCGCAGGGAGCAGCAACATCAGCCAGCCGTTGGCCTGCCAGAAAAAGAAGAGATCGAAGGCGAGCACCCAGAGGAGCATCGCCGTACGCGACCATTTCTTGACGAAGATATAGATTAGGAAGAAGGCGCAGAATGCCGCCCAGAACCCCATGCTGATGAAATTCATACGGCGTCAGTCTTTGGGCGGCGAAAGCAGCGTCACGCCGTGCGTTTTCGGGGTATCCTTCTCCGGAATGTCCCAGCGGATGGGATGTGCGCAGGAATCCCGCAGCCAGGTGGACACGGAATCCGCCCACATGTTGTAGGACTTTAGGACGGGATGCGCGCCGTCCTTGGAGCGCTCATACTTCAGCCGCAGGCTGGGGTAATAGCGCTTCCGGCCGCAGTGCTGCAGCAGGATGTCGTTGATGCCCGTGTCGGGCTTCCAGTTGGGCGGCCCGATCCAGATGAACGGCAGGTCGCCGATCTCGCGGATGATTTCGCCGACGGCCGCGTCCCGCTCATCCAAATTCCTGACGAACAGCTCGTTGGCGCCGATGCAGAGGAAAATGTAGGTCGGGTCGAACTTCTTGATGAAATGCGTCAGCGTGTCCGACTTGGCCCAGTATTTCGACGAAGAGCTGTACCAGATCACGCACTGCATCGTGTGGCCGTTGGCCGTGGCGTACTGCGACATGCGGTAGCGCAGGCCTTCCACCATCGAGTCGCCCACGAACAGGATCCGGTGGGCGCTGGTGTCCGGCCCCTCCGGCTCCGGGATGGGTGCGGGCGGGGGAATGGGCGGAATGGCGAGGGTGTCAGTCCGCGGGAAAGCCCAGGCGCCGAGCTCGATGCGGCGCAGCCCCTTCTCCGGGTTCTGCGGCGGGCAGAAACGGGCGAAGGCGACGATGCACAGCAGCGCGGCGGCGAGGACGCCGAAGGCGGACAGGGAATGCTTCATGCTCTACTTCAGCGCTTTGGCCTCGATGGGCCAGCCGGTAATCGTCGAAATGTAGGGGAGAATGGCGTAGGCCTTCTTGATCTGTCCCTGGTAATTGGGATGGTAGCTGGCGCCCAGTTCGTCCGCGCTGTTGTGGACCTTGCCCGTAAGCACCATGTAGGTCACGTTCTTCATCTTGCACTGGAGCATCGCGGCCTTGATGTAGTCGAACATCAGGTCGCGGCCCTTGGGCACGATGCACAACACGGGATGGTCTGCGCCGTAGTTGTCCTTGGTGCGCTGGATGAGGGTGAGGTAGTTCTTTACGAAGGCCTCGCGCGTGGGCTGCTTCTGCCCGGATACGTCGTTGGTGGCGAGGTAGATGACCGACAGGGCCGGCTTGACGCCGTAGTTCGCCGCCGACCAGGCGGGCTGCTTCTTCTCGTCGAAGGTCTGCAGGTAACGGTCGGGCATGAACCAGCCTGGGAAGCGGTCGGCGTAGTTGCGCGCCACGCCCATGCCCGAATGCGCGATGAGCCAGTAGTCGGCTCCGAAGTAGCGCGCCAGGATGGCGGCGTAGGTCTTGCCGCAGTCCTCGGTCTCCGGGGTGAAGGGGTCGGTGGCGCTGTTGCTCAGCGTCCCGTAGCCGCAGGTATAGGAATCTCCGATAAATTCGATCACGCGATCATGCACGGGACGTGCCTGCTCCAGCCCCTCCGCATAGAAGGCGTGGAAAGTGGCGCAACCCTGCTCGCCTTCGGTGCGCTTCTGGATGACGGCCCGGTGGTGCACAGGATGGTTCACGTGCGGCGCCTGGCAGACGGTCACGACCGTGTCGCGGCTGCTCAGGCAGAAGGTCCGGGTCGGCTCGTCACGCAGTTCGTCGCAGTCGAGCCAGACGCTGAAATAGTCTTTCCCGCTGTCGGAAGCGCGCAGTTTCAGCTCGTTTCCGTAGAAATCGATGATAGCGTACACGCCGCTCCAGTCGAAGGATACGTCATTTCCCTGCGCGGCCGTGCGGCCGATCCAGGTGATGCGTGTGTCGGAAGCGGGGAACTCCTCGGCCGCGGTGCGGCAGGCGGGCGCGGCAAGCAGGAGGAGACAGGCGAGAAGGTGTTTTCCGGTCATAATTGACAGCGAAGATACGAAAAAATCGGTATATTTGAGGTATGAAACGCATCATCGAGAGTGTCCCCAACTACAGCGAGGGGCGTGACCGGGCGGTGATCGACGCCATCGTGGCGGCGATCGCTTCCGTGCCGGACGTCCAGGTACTGAACGTCGATCCCGGGCAGGCGGCGAACCGCACGGTCGTGACTTTCGTCGGACCGCCGGAGGCCGTGGTCGAGGCGGCATTCCGCGGCAGCGCGACGGCGCAGGAGCGGATCGACATGCGCCGCCATTCCGGCAAACATCCGCGTATCGGGGCCACCGACGTGCTCCCGCTGGTCCCCGTGGAGGGGGTGACGCTGGAGGAGTGCGCGGAGCTCGCCCGCTCGCTCGCGAAACGGATGTATGAGGAGCTGGGCATCCCGTGCTACTGCTACGAGGCCGCCGCTTTCAAGCCGGCGCGCCGGAACCTGGCGGTCTGCCGGGCGGGGGAGTACGAGGGGCTGAAGGAAAAGATGGAAGACCCGGAGCGCCGGCCTGATTTTAGCGGTGGCTGGAACGAGACGGCCGCCCGCAGCGGCGCCTCCGTCGTCGGCGCGCGCAACTTCCTGATAGCCGTGAACTTCAATCTCGACACGACCTCTGCCGAACTGGCCTCCGAGGTGGCCTACGACGTGCGCGAAAAGGGGAGGCAACAGCCCGACGGCAGCTGGGTCCGCGGCCCGTTGAAGGGTTGCAAGGCCATCGGCTGGTACATCGAGGAATACGGCATCGCCCAGGTGTCGATGAATATCACGGATATCGCCGCCACGCCGCTGCACATCGCCTTCGAGGCGGTCTGCCAGGCCGCCGAGGCGCGCGGCCTGCACGTCACCGGAACGGAAATCATCGGCCTCGTGCCGCGTCAGGTGCTGCTGGATGCGGGCCGTTATTTCCGGGAGAAGCAGGGTCTGCCGGCGGATGCCGGTGAAGAGGAACTCCTGCAGACGGCCGTCCGCGCGATGGCGTTGGACGACCTTGGCCCGTTTGATGTGAATGTCCGGATTATTCACTAACTTTGCGGCGATGAAAAAGCAATTCAGCCTCAAAGCCCGCCTGCACAGTTTCGTGAACGCCTTCCATGGGATCGCCGTCATGCTTCGCGAGGAGCATAACGCCTGGATTCATTGCGCGGCGACCGTGCTGGTCATCGTGGCCGGATTCCTGACCGGGCTTTCCCGGATGGAATGGACCGCCATCGTATTTGCCATCGGTCTGGTGCTGAGCACGGAAGCGCTGAATACGTCCATCGAGCGCCTTTCGGACGTGGTGCAGCCCGGACAGGATGAACGGATCCGCCGGGTGAAAGATCTAAGCGCCGGCGCCGTCCTGATCTGCGCGATTGCCGCCGCCATCGTGGGCCTGATCATCTTCCTACCCAAGTGGTTCCAACTGGGATAGGCCCTCGATAAATATAATACGAATAGCGCCCGGCTGCATGGTCGGGCGCTATTCGTCTCAAGGTTATCCTGTTAATATTCTTCCTCGTTAAAGAAAAAGTCGTCTTTGGTCGGGTAGTCCGGCCAGATATCTTCGATGGTCTCGTAGATCTCGCCTTCTTCTTCGAGCTCTTCCAAGTTCTCAATCACCTCTTCCGGGGCACCGGAGCGATTGGCATAGTCAATCAATTCTTCTTTGGTCGCCGGCCACGGAGCGTCGTCCAGGCTGCTGGCAAGTTCGAGTGTCCAATACATAGTCGTACCTTGTTAAATTTGGCGCAAAAATAGAAATTATTTCCATATCTGAACCGCTTTCCAGTAAAAAGTTATCAACAAGTCGCGGCCCCATTTGAACAGGTGTTTTCCCGTGGTGTCGATTGCGTAACATTTCGTCCCTTTTCACTGTGGGATGAAATGTTAAAACGTAATTTTCCGTCCCGTTTTCTCTGCGAATTCTTCGCCAAATCATGGATTCGTCACTTTTCTGGCGCTTTCGGTGAAGATGTTTTTGCGGGGGTGTGGACATGCCCTAATTTTGCCATCGAAAACAAAAGCCAATCGCCATGATGCAGCAGAAACTCTTGAGGCTCGACAACGCCTCCTTCATATATCCCGCGAGTCTTTCGAAGAAATACGCTTCGCTGTACCGGATGTCCGTCACCCTTTCCGAGCCTGTGGATGCCGTTGTGCTCCAGCAGGCGCTGGAGAATACGGTCGGACGCATCCCGACCTTCGGGTACACCCTGACCGGCGGCGCCCTGTGGTGGTATCTCCGCAAGCAGGACCGTCCGGTCCGCGTTTTACCCGCACAGCACCTGCACCAGTTCACGATTGCCGGCAACGACGGCTTCCTGTTCCGCGTGTCCGCGGACGGCTGCCGTATCGTGCAGGACATCTTCCACGTACTGACGGACGGCAACGGCGGCATGACTTTCCTGCTCACGCTGACCGCGGAATACCTTCGATTGAAATATGGGATCGAACCGTCTTACGGCGGCTGCATCCTGGATCCGAACGACGCCCCCAGCGCTTCCGAACTTGCCGATTCGTTCGATGATTTCAGCGGCAAGCACGGTGCGCTGGAGCAGAACGACCCCGCCTACCATCTCCGCGGCCGTGTGCTGGCGCCGAAAGTACTGCGCGACGTCCGCATCCGCATGCCAATGGCGCAGCTGCACGCCGAAGCCCGGCGTCGGGGCGTCACGGTGACGGAGCTCCTCACGGCCGCCATGGTGGCGGCGCTGCAGGACGTACGCCGTAAGGACCGCATCAAAGGACGTTCCGTCCTCAAGGTCAACGTCCCAGTGGACCTGCGCCGCATTTTCGGCGGCAACACGCTCCGCAACTTCTCTTCCTGTGTGGTATTGGGTGTGGACGTGCGCAACGGGGAGTATGATTTCAACCGTATCCTCGAGATCGTCAGCGCGCAGAAGCGCCTCTATTCGATGCCGAGCGAGCTGGAGCCGAAAGTGGCCAGGAACGTGGAACTGGAGGACAACTTCGCCATCAACTGCATTCCGCGCATTCTTAAGAAACCCATCATCGACGTCATCTTCAAGTTGAAGGGCGACCGCTACTGCTCCCACACGCTGTCCAACCTCGGCCGCATCGATCTGCCGGAGTCCATGCGCCCCTACGTGCGCGACATCGACTTCATCCTGGGCCGCCAGCGGGGAAATTCCGGCGCATCCGCCTGCGTCGGCTACGGCGACAGCCTGGTGCTCAACATGTCCCGCAGGATTGCCGAGCGCGGTTTCGAGGACGCTTTCCTGAAACGGATGGAGAGTCTGGGTATCAACGCCGACGACGAGCAAATGAGCATTTAATTTTTTCTTGAAATATTTTGCAGGATTGCGAAAAGTTCCTATATTTGCAGTCCCAAAAAGAAAGCAGCCTCTCTTCGAACGGTTTGATGACGCTGCGACTTCAAATAGCATTGACATACTATGGATTTGATTAACTTAGTAGAGCAGTCGTTCTCGCAGAACAAAACTGCCTCCTACCCGCAGTTCAAAGCCGGTGACACCATCACGGTGACGTACCGGATCAAGGAAGGCGACAAGGAGAGACTCCAGAGCTTCCGCGGCGTGGTGATCCAGATTTGCGGATCCACCCCGTACACGAAGACCTTCACCATCCGCAAGGTTTCCAACGGAATCGGTGTCGAGAGGATTTTCCCGTATGAGTCTCCGGCCATCGACCAGATTGAACTGAACAAAGTCGGTAAGGTCCGCCGCGCCCGCATCTTCTACCTGCGCAACCTCTCTGGTAAGAAGGCTCGCATCAAGGAAGCGAAGCGTGTCGTGAAGGACGCTCCGGCAGAGTAAAATAGACCGGCCCCGTGCCGGTTGGTAATGGCGCCTTAGCTCAGCTGAATAGAGCATTTGACTACGGATCAAAAGGTCGCAGGTTTGAATCCTGCAGGCGTCACAGAGAAACCCCACTGGTTTGTCCAGCGGGGTTTCTTCTTTTTATATTTCCCTGGAGTTTATTTCACGAACTGCTTCCCGTCCCATTTGTAGGTCGGGAGGTCGCCGAGGCGGATGAGCAGGTCCCAGCAGTCATCGCTCCAAACGTGCTTCTCGTACTCTGCGAAGTAGGGATCGGTGGGACGGTATTCGATGACCATCGTCTGTGTGGTGGAATTGCACAGGTACACGAGCCAGTCCTGCGGGCGCTCGGCATAGTCAGCTTTCAGTTTGGCCACCAGCTCGTCCTGGCCGTCGCAGGCGTCCGGATTCAGGAAGCCGTCGAGGTCCTTCGGAACGGGTAGGAACTCCTGCGCGGGAGTCAGCTGTCCGTCGATGAAGGTAAACGCTTTGGACTGGTAGCTGGTGGGTTCGCCCTCAGCGGCGCCCGCCCAGGTATAGATGGCCAGCCAGCCGCCGTCGGAGAGCGGGAGGCAGTCCATTGTACGCTCCTCGTAGTAACCCTCGATGTCGTCGGTGGACTCGGAGTAGTAGACGGTGCTGCCCTTGGGGGCCTCCGTCGTGAAGTCGATGGTGATGTCGGAATCTTCGTATTCCCTGGCCTGGGCCAGCATCATCTGCCTGTAGGCATTGAAAGCCACGGGCTCGGGAATCTCCTGCGGAATGAACTGGCCGTCCTTGAAGATCCAGCGGGAGCGGGTGATTTCCTCCTCGCTCCCGTTCTCCTCCATGACCTCGTCGACGTTGGACAGGTCCTCATCGAAGAGGGCTTCGTAGCTGCGGTCGTAGAAGGATTCCGTCAGGTCGATGAGATAGCTGCCGTCCGCCAGTTTTTCCATGCTCAGCGAGGACCAGGCGTTGTAGCTGCCGGGGCTCATGTGTTCGTCATTGGCGTACCAGAAGTTTTCGCCTTCCTCTCCGTCCGGGCATAGGTCGTGGTAGGGGTTCTCCCAGTCGGCGAAATGCCAGAAGAGCATCTCGTTCGCCTGCATGACGCGGAAGATGCCCATGGCGAGCAGGTCGTCCGGGGTCATGATGTAATCATCCTCGGCCGGCGTCTCGAGGAGGTAGCCCAGCATATCGTAGTACAGGGGGATCCAGCCGAAGTTGATGGCCGGCTGCTTGGGCATATCCGTGGTCACGGCCTTGCGGCTGCTGCCTTCTCCGTCTGTACGGATCATCTTGCCGGTGAGGTAGTTGTATGACTCGTCGTAGTGCTCGGAGGCGTGACGGTCCTTCTTGCCGCCGATGAGGCGGAAGTCGCCGTCCTGCCAGCGGAAGAGGAAGATGTCGGAGCCCGCGTCGCCGTCACACTGGATGCGTACGACGCCCTTGTCGGTGACGGTGATGCCGCACTTGCTGCCGTACATCTCGGTCTCGTATTCGCGGAAGAGCTTGTAGCCCCCATTCCCGTCGCCGAAATAGAAGGCGAAATTACTGCCGGAATAGTAGCCGTCCAGCGCAATCACGAGGTCCTTGACGCCGTCCTTGTTAATGTCAGCCCCGGCCGTGACGACGGTCTCGTCCGTACGGGTCTCGTGCAGGTCGGCGACCGATTTGCCTGTCGGCTGGAAAACCGGCTGGCCCCAGGCGGCCAGTGCGAAGCTGCAGCACGCAGCGATGAGTGAGATTTTTTTCATACTGCAAGGTACGATTTATTCTTCGGATTCCAATGCCATTTTTACCAATTCTGACAATTGTTTGCATCTTTGTTAAGATGGCCTCGCCGCCCGTTCCATGAATGAGAATATTGGTTATCTTTACTTCAAAACCAATACTGAAATGAACAAGATTAACCTTCTCGCAGCGGCCCTCGCGGCCTGCACGGCAGTTTTCTCTGCCAACGCCCAGACATTGAAAATGGATCCCCAGGTCGTCGGCGTGACCACGTATGAGGCCTCCACGGTCGTGAACCTCGTGGTCGTAAAGCCGGAGATCAAGCTGGCCAATCCGGATCCGTCCGTGTTCACCGTCAATACGAACGGCACGGAGCGGAACGTCGTCTCGATCTATCCGTCGGACGCCCGTGGCGCCTTCAATCCGGAGGGAGAATACCTCGCCCTGGGCCTCGCGAAGGCTACCGGCTGGGGGCTTGGCCCCTCCATCAGCGGCGGCGTGTGGCGGCAGGAATACAGCGTCAAGGTGGGCCTGAAGCCGGGTAAGACCCTTAAAGTCGGAAAGCAGAAGTTTACCGCCATTGAATGTGCGACGGACAAAGCGCTCAAGGACTTCGTCTCCGAGGCGGACTATTTCAACAAGGGCACCTTCACTGGCCGGTCCCTCGGCAAGGTCGGCGACGAGACGCTCACGTACGCGGCCTACGAACCCTGGTCCCTCCGGGGCGACGGGAAGAAGAATCCGCTGGTGATCTGGCTCCACGGCGGCGGGGAAGGCGGTATCGACGTGTCCATCACCCTCCTGGGCAATGAGGTGGTTTCGCTCATCCGCCCGCAGATCCAGTCCCACTTCACCACGGAAGGCGGCGCGGACGGTGCCTACGTCCTCTCGACCCAGTGCCCCACCATGTGGATGGGCGCCGCCAACGGCTCCTTCTCCCACGGTGAGAACCCGTCCGTCTATGCGGACGTCCTGAAGGCATGCATCGACCACTATGTGGCGGAGCATCCCGACGTGGACCGCAACCGCATCTACCTGGGCGGCTGCTCGAACGGCGGCTTCATGACCGTGCACATGCTCATCCGGCATCCCCAGTATTTCGCGGCGGCGTATCCTACCTGCGAGGCTTTCATGGACCAGTATATCTCCGACACGCAGATCCAGCAGCTCGCCAAGGAAAACATCTGGATCGTCCAGTCCTACGACGACACCACGGTGGATCCGAAGACGCACTGCATCCCGACCTTCCAGCGCTTGATCAAGGCGGGTGCGAAGAATGTCTGGATGTCCATGTTCGAGAACGTGGTGGGCATGGACAACCCCGGCCAGCGGCTCCTCGGGCACTTCTCCTGGTGCTACCTCTTCAATGACGCGGTCACCCTGTCCCAGGAGCAGAGCGAAGGGGACGTGAAGCCGTCCAACAACGGAGGTGGTTCCGTCGCGCCCCAGGGCCACGCGAACATCTTCGAATGGATGAACGCCCAGGTCCTCACCGAGCCTGAGCGGGTGCAGCCCCAGTGGTAGAAGCGTCAGTCAATCAACGTCTTCAGAAGCTCCAGGGCTTCATCGACCGTATTCGGAGCAGGTCGGCCGGATGGAAAGATCCGGTCGATCTGTTCTTTTTTCTGCGGGAAGAGTTTCCGCAGGTTCTTCTTGCTGAAGGGAACGACGTCGTTCCCGGTGTACAGGAAAACCACCTCGCTCACCTGGTAGGGGAACTCCTTGTCCCCCTGGAGCTTATGTGATACCCCGTCGGTGCCGTAGATGGAGTTCAGATCCTGGATGGAACTGGTGTGGTTGACGGTCCCGTAGGCGCCCTTCTTCCCGTCGTTGATGATGCGGATCTCGCGCTTGAGGGCGACGCCCGCCTCCAGGGACACCGGATACATCCGGTAGAAGAAGCCGTTGTCCTGGATGAACGCGACGCCGTCGATGACGACGCGCGTGATGTTGTCCGTGTTCGCGGCGGAAAGCTCCTGCCCGTCATCGTCCATGAAGCGGAGCGAATTGTCGAGGGCGCAGATGTTCAGCCGGCCCTGGGCCGGCCCCTTGTCGCTGAAATAGACCATACCTTCTCCGAAGGCGGGCATCAGGTAGAGAGCGTCTTCCGGGATGGCACGGGTCGTGGCGTCTTGCGCCAAGGCGCGGTTGCCTGCCGGCAGGCAGGCCAGCAGGCTGCAGAGTGCAGCGATGAGCAGGGACTTCTTCATATCAGCCGCAAGGTACGAAAACTTTTTGACAGAATGTCAATGGCAGACAATTTGCTTTTTCATAGAGGTAAATACGGTAAAGAATATGTCCGAGAAGAAAGAAAAGCCCGTGGAGCAGACTCCGCAGGCCGAAGAAACGAAGAAGAAACAGAAAAAAGAAGAGCGCAAGGCCGACGACCTGAAGAAGCAGGTCGCCGAACTGACTGACAAATTGGCGGCTGAAAAAGACAGCTATATCCGTCTGATGGCGGAATTCGAGACCTTCCGGCGCCGCTCCTCCGAGGACCGGCTGAACCTCATCGCCTCCGCTTCTGCGAAGACCATCGAGGGATTGCTCCCGGTGCTCGACGACTGCGAGCGCGCCATGGAGATGCTCTCCAAGTCGTCCGACGAGGCTGCCAAGGAAGGCACCGCGCTGATATACAATAAATTGATGGATTACCTCAAGACCCAGGGGCTGGCCCGCATCGAAGCCAAAGGCGAGGTCTTCAACACCGACTTCCATGAGGCGGTGACGCAGTTCCCGGCGCCGAGCGAGGAGCTGAAGGGCAAGGTGATCGACGTCATCCAAACCGGCTACACCCTGGGCGGCAAGGTCCTGCGGTACGCCAAAGTGGTCGTGGGAGCATAAGGTATGGCAGAGAAAAGAGATTACTACGAGGTCCTCGGGCTCCAGAAAGGAGCCTCGGCCGACGATATCAAGGGCGCCTACCGCAAGGCGGCGCTGAAATGGCACCCGGACCGCTGGGTCAGCGGGACGGATGCGGAGAAGAAGACCGCGGAAGAGAAGTTCAAGGAGGCCTCCGAGGCCTATTCCGTGCTGAGCGATCCGGACAAGAAGGCGAAATACGACCAGTTCGGCTTCGCCGGCGTGGACGGTGCGGCCGGGCAGGACTGGAGCCAGGGCTTCGGCAACCTGAATGACATCCTCAACAACCTCTTCGGCGGCGCGTTCGGCGGTTTCGGCGGCTTTGGCGGCTTCGGCGATTTCGGCTTCGGCGGCCAGCAGGGCCCTCGTCAGCAGCGTGGCCGCGACATCCGCACCCGCGTCAAGGTGACGCTGGAGGAGATTGCGAACGGCTGCGAGAAGGAAGTGACCATCGAGCGCAACCGGCCCTGCCCGGACTGCAACGGCCGTGGCGCCAAGAACGCTTCCGACATCAAGACCTGCCCGACCTGCAAGGGCGCCGGCCAGGTGCAACACGTGACGAACACCCTGTTCGGCCGCGCGATGTCCACTTCCGTCTGCCCGCAGTGCGGCGGCACCGGCAAGGTGGTCACGAACCCCTGCGGCCGCTGCAAGGGCACGGGTCTCGTGCGCGTGAAGGAAACCGTCAAGGTGCGCATCCCCGCGGGCGTGGAGGACGGCATGCAGCTGTCCCTGCGCGGCGAAGGACATGCCGCGCCGCAGGGCGGCGTGAACGGCGACCTGCTCGTGATCGTGGAGGAGCAGCCGCACGCCCAGCTGAAGCGCGACGGCGCGAACCTCTTCTATACGCGCGTAATCAGCGTTGCGGACGCGATGCTGGGCTGTGAGATCCAGGTTCCCGCCCTGGATGGCGCGCAGCGCCTGAAACTGGAACCCGGCACGCAGTCAGGCACGGTCCAGCGCCTGCGCGGCAAGGGCATGCCGTCCGTCAACAACTACGGCCTCAGCAGCCGCGGCGACCTGTATGTGAAGATTCTGGTGTGGATTCCGCGTAAGCTGGGACGCAGCGAGCGGGAAGCCATCGAGAAGATGCGCGACGCCGTCCGCCCGGATCCGAACCGGGAGGACAAAGCCCTCTTCGAAAAGGAAAGTCAGTACTTCTAGCTATTTAAAGAATTTGTCGATGTCCTGGATGGTCTCCGGCAGCGCGAAGATCGCAACACGGTCGTAGGGCTGGATGACCGTGTCGCCGACAGCGATGAAGGCCTCGCTCCCGCGGATCACGCCGCCGATGATGGCGTTCCGCGGGAAATCTATATCCTTGATCGGACCGGTGGTGATGGCCGAACCCGGCGCCACCGTGTATTCGATGACTTCCGCGTTGGTCCCGGTCATGTAGCGCACGAAGCGCGCTTTTCCCGACAGGGTGAACTTGAAGATGCGCCCGGCCGTGATGAGCTTCTTGTTGATGACGTTGTCCACGCCCATCTCCTCGGCGATGTGGATGTACTCGATGTTCTCGACCTCGGCGATGGTGCGCGGCACGCCGAATTTCTTGGCGACGACGCAGGAGAGGACGTTGCTTTCGTCATTGCCCGTCAGGGCGATGAAGGCGTCGTATTCCTGGATGCCCTCCTCGAAGAGGAAATCCGAATTGCGGCCGTCTCCGTGCACGATGCGGACCGACTCCGGCAGCTTCTCGGAGAGCTCGATACAGCGGTCCTTGTCGCCCTCCACCAGCTTGACCTTCATGCCGCTGCGGTCGAGCGAACGGGCGAGCATCTCGCCGATGGGGCCGCCGCCCAGGATGAAGGCGCTGCCGATGTTGACGTTGGTCTTGCCGAAGTGGCGGTAGAGCGCGTCCACGCCCTCGCGCGTGGTGATCGTGAAGACAAGGTCGCCGTAGAGGAACTTGGTGTCGAGCTTGGGGATGATCGTGGCCTCATCGCGGGAGATGGCGATCACGCGGAACTGCTTGAGCTCCTCCGCCGTCGTGTCCTTGATGAATTCGAGGAGTTTGAGGTCCAGGATGGGGGAGTCCTCGGTCAGCTTGAAGACGGCGATCTGCAGGCGGCCGCGCGCGAAGTCCATGGTCTCGGCCGTGGAATTGTGCTTGAGGAAAGCGACGATTTCGTCGGCGGCGCTCTTTTCGGGATAGAACATCAGTTCAATGCCCAATTCCTTGAAAATGAGCTTGTTCTCTGCGTTGAGATAGTCTTCGTCGTTGACGCGCGCGATGACCTTGGCGGCGCCGAGTTGCTTGGCGAGCAGCGCCCCCACGATGTTGATCTCCTGTGCGGCGAGCGGATACACGGCGATGAACAGGTCTGCCTTGTCCACGGCCGCGGCACGCAGGATCTCGATTGACGACGGGTTGCCGAGGACCGTCTCGACGTCGGCGTAGGACGTCAGGGCAGTGATGCGCGCGGCGTTGTCGTCGATGACCGTGACTTCGTTCGCTTCGGCACGAAGCATTTTTGCGAGGTGGGAACCGACCTCACCGGCTCCCTCAATGACTATCTTCATAGCGTCTCACATAGTTAAAAATCTTCTCCCCCCGCAAGGCGGACTGGAGCAGGATGCGCAGGTCGAAAAACCCTCTCGGAACGGCACCCGGTGCGGGTGCGGGACGTGCCGGCGGGGTCTTCCGCAGCTGCCGGTATTCGCGGTGCGCGTCCCGGACGGCCCGGGCGTATGCCGCTTTTCCCGACAGCAAATATACGACAGCCGCGCAAGAATCCAAAATCTTGCGCACGCAGATGCGCCTGCGCGCCCGGGCAGTGCCCAGCGTTGCGGGCAGGTTGTTCTCCAGCAGAAGCAGCCCGTTGCGGTAGTTGAGTTTCAGTTTGAGCGGCGAGGAGGGAGCCAGCGTGCCGCCGCCGAGGTGCCACACGCAGCTCTGCGGCACGACGCCCACGCGCCAGCCGGCCAGCCAGGCGCGCCAGCACCAGTCGATCTCCTCCATGTGCGCGAAGAAGCGCTCGTCCAGCCCGCCCAGTTCGCGCCAGCAGCGGGCGCGGACCAGCAGGCAGGCGCCGGTGGCCCAGAGTATGTCCGCCGGGCGGTCGTACTGGCCGGTGTCCTGTTCAGTGCGGGAGAGCACGCGGCCCCGGCAGAAGGGGAAACCGTAGCGGTCCAGGTATCCGCCGGCGGCGCCGGCGTATTCAAACCGGTCCGTGCGGCGGAACCCGTCGCCGTCCGGCAGCAGCGCGTGCAGTTTCGGACCGCAGGCGGCATAGTCCGGATGCGCGTCCATCCAGGCCACGAGCGGTTCCAACCAGCCGGCCGGCACTTCGATGTCGGAATTCAGCAGCACCAGATACTCCGGCGATTCCTCGTCATTCGCTGCCCCTCTTTCGTCATTCGCCGGCTGCCGGGGCCCCCGAAAATCTTCGATTTTTGGGGTGGCCTTGACCGGCGAGTCTCCTTCCTCTTTGAGCAGCTGAGCGAAAGCGCGATTGTAGCCGCCCGTGAAGCCGAAATTCTCCGCCAGCGGCAGGACGCGCACCTGCGGGAAACACTCCGCGAGCAGCTCGCGCGAACCGTCCGTGCTCGCGTTGTCCGCGACCACGACGCCGGCATCCAGCCCCCGCAGGCTGTCCAGCAGCAGCGGGAGGAAACGGCCCAGGTACTCCCGGGTGTTCCAGTTGAGGATGACGACGGCGGTCCGCATTTCCCTTTATTACTTGCAGTCGCAGCCTTCTTTGCCGCAGCCGCAACCTTCACCTTCTCCCTTGCCCTTGCCGCAGCATTCTCCGTCTTCCTTGTGGCAATCACCACCATGGCAGCCGCCTCCGTGGCAGCCGCCGCAGCCTTCTTCCTGCGGCAGATATTCGCCGTGCAGGCCTTCGGTCAGTTCCTTGTCAGTGGCGCCGCGGACGCTCTCCACCTTGCCGGTGAAATGGAGCGTCTTGCCAGCCATCTGGTGGTTGAAATCCATCGTGACGGTATCTTCGGTGACCTTGGACACCGTGCCCTGGACCACCTGTCCGGCCTGGTTGAGCATCGGGATCAGGCGGCCGACGACCAGCAGGTCCTCGCGGACCTTGCCGTCGATGGCGAAGGCGGTCTTCGGCAGATCGACGAGATAGGCGGGGTTGTAGGTGCCGTAACCGTCCTCGGGACTCAGGACAAAGTCGAAACCGTCGCCCGGCTCCTTGCCTTCGAGGGCCGCCTCGAATTTCGGCAGAAGCATGCCGCTGCCATGGATGTATTCGAGCGGTGCGCCCGGCGCGGACTTGTCCGCAATCTTACCTTCCACTTCCAACTGGTAGCTCACCGCCACCACTTTGTTCTTTTCTACTATCATATTTACCGTTTTATGTAGCTATTTATGTATCAATCCTTTATAAAATGAACCTGTTCGTTTTTGCGTGGGTTTATTATGTAAGTGCCAGTGTGTCAATATTATATAAATAACGCCTCATCCGCTGAAATCGACCTCCGCGAAGGCCAGGGTGGGGACGAGCTTGGTCTGGCAGGGCCGAGCGTCGTCGCCGGCGGCCAGCAGCCGCGACCACAGCGTCAGGAAATTTCCGGTCATCAGCATACCGCTTACGGGCCGCACGATCCTGCCGTCCTCAAAGAGGTAGCCCTCGATGCCGTAGGAAAAGTCGCCGGTCACAGGATTGCTGTTGCCGCCGTTGAAATCGGTGACGAGGATGCCGCTGCCGCAGCGGCGCAGGATCGCGTCGCGGTCCAGGCCGGCGCAGGGCCAGGGGAGGACCTTGGGGCGCGTGGCATCCTCGACGGTCGGCGCCATCTGCAGCTTGCCGGCCATGTAGCTGTTGATGAAATACTCCTTTACCACGCCGGCTTCGATGACAGGCGCCTCCACGGTGGCGACGCCTTCGGAGTCGAAGTACTTGGAGCAGGTCTGCCCGGGGATGCGGGGCAGGTCGAGGATGGTGAGCCCTTCGGGGAAAAGCTGCCGCCCGAGGCTGTCCAGCAGGAAGGAATTCTGCTGCTGGATGGCGTAGCCGCTGAGGGCCCGCAGCAATGGAGAAACGACCTTGGAGGCCATTTCCGCGTCGATTACGGCCGTGTAGCGGCCGCTCGGCGCAGGCTCCGACCCGATCTGTCCGACCGCGCGCGCAAGCGCCTCCCGGCCGCACGCCGCAGCGTCCAGCTCCGCAAGCCGCGACGACGCATCCCACCAGTAGCCGCTATATTTCTCGCCCTCGCTCTCAATCGTGATCTCCACCCCGTAATCGAACGAGGTCTCGCTGTGCCGGCAACATACCCCGTTCGTATCCATCACCACCGAATCATACACGCTGTCGCTGTACTCTCCCTCTTCGGATACTATTTCATAGCTCACTGCAGCGGCAGCAGCCTCTCCAGACCGTAACCACCCTCGGTTCGATAGAGGGAGGGGCCCGCCGCTTTGCGGTGGGAAGGGTCCGGCGCAGCCGGACGTCTGGAGAGGCTGGCTGCCGCGCAGCGATGCAATAACAGAAGCCTGCAGGGCGATTTGCTGACGGTCGGAGGGGGTGATGCTGTCGCGGACGGGATCGACGAGACCGAGTTCGTTGCCCGTGAGGGCGTCGTGGCAACAGCGGGCGGGGTCGGGGAGGACGCGGAGCGTATCCTCGGCGACCATGCGGGTGGCAGCCACGGCCCGGGCGATGAAGCCCTCGAGTGCGGCCGGATCCAGCTTGTTGGTCGAATAACTGCCGTAGCGCCCGTCCACGAAGAGCGCCAGCGAAAGCGAGCGGTCGGCGCAATGCGTCACGCGATCCACCTCGCCGTCGAGTGTGGCCACGAGATCCTCCTCGCTCTTCGAGAGCGTCGCGCGCGCGTGCTGCGCCCCGGCGCGCCGCGCCATATCCAAAGCCTGCCGGACGAAATCCAACTCCTTGTCTGTGATCATCTTACTCTCCTCCGACAGTTAAATTTCCAATCAAAACGGACGGAATGCCGCACGACACGGCGACACTCTGCTCCTTGCCGCAGGTCCAGGTGCCCTCGTCGATGCGGAGATCGCCCGCGACGGCCTGCATGTCGGCAAGCGCCTGCGGGCCGTTGCCGATGATGTTGATGTCCTTGACGGGCATCGTGAGGCGGCCGCCCTCGATCAGGAAGCCGCTCTTGACGAAGAAGGTGAAATCCCCTTCGCCGATTTTGACCTGCCCGTTCGCAAACTGGTCCACGTAGATACCCCGTTTCACGGAAGCGATCAGGTCTTCTTTGGTCCCGTCGGGACCGCTCTCCATATAGGTCGTCCGCATCCGCGGAATGGGATTGTAGCGGAACGACTCCCGGCGGCCGTTGCCCGTGGGCGCGACGCCATAGAAGTTGGCGCTGATGCGGTCGTGGAGATAGGAAGTCAGGATGCCGTCCGTGACCATGTAGGTCTTCTGACCCGGCACGCCCTCGTCGTCGTAATTGCACGCGCCGCGGCTGGCAGGCACCGTGGCGTCGTCCAGGATGTTGATGCCCGGCCGGCAGACGCGCTGCCCCATGCGTTCGCTGAAGATGGACTGCCCCTTGCGGTTGAAATCCGCCTCGAACGCGTGTCCCATGGCTTCGTGGAGCAGGATGCCGGAGGCGCCGGCGCCCATGACCACGGGCATCTGCCCGCCCTTCGGCCGCCGCGCCTCAAAGCGCGCGTCCATGCCGTCCACGGCCCGGGAGACAAGGTCCTCGAGCACGGCGTCGCTGATCATCTCGGCTCCCATCCGAAGGCTGCGCGACACGGTATTGTTCTCCGTCCGCTTGCCCTGCCGGAAGATTACCTGTACGGAAATGCTGCCGAGCGGCCGGTGGTCCGAGGTCAGTTCGCCGAGCGAATTGTACATCAGGATGTCACTGACGGAGTACGACAGGATGGCCACGACCTTCAGCACGCGGCTGTCCCGCGCCCGTATCCCCGCCTCGATCCGCTGCAGGAAAGGAATGAACCCCGCCGTCTCCGCATCCTCCCAAGGCAGTTGCTCTTCGTAGTATCGCGCCATTGCTGCGTCGCTGCACGTCGGCTCGGGTCTGAAAACGTCCTTCGGACCCCACCGCTTCGCGGTCCCCCCTCTTACGATGCCGAGGGTGGCACGGTTTTCAGACCCGACCGCCGCTTCCGCTCCGTTTGCAATGGCGCCGGCGGCTATGGCGGCGGACTTCAGGGAAGGGAAGTCGGTGGTCTCGGCGTATGCGTAACCGGTTTTTTCGCCTTTCAGGACGCGGATCCCGCAACCGTAATCGACATGGTAGCCGCCGGAACCCACCACGCCGTCGCGCAGCAGCAGATCGTGGTAGGACGTATCCTCGAAATACAGATCGCACCAGTCGCCCCCGGCCCGCAGCCCCTCGGCCACGAGCGATCGCAACTGCTCCACAGTTACCCCGAAACGATCACATGCCGCCTTCATCCGGATGCGCAATATGCCAGATCAACTGGTACTTCTCGTTGTCCTTGATATAGGTGACGCCGCCGGAACCTTCGGCCACCACCTGGAACGGCGGCTTCGAATTGTCCGCCAGCACCCAGCGGTCCATCACCGGAATATACGTATCGAAAAGATACTGCAAGCCCATCACATAGCGGCGCCGCACCACGTCGTCCGGGATATTGTGCCCGCCGGAAACCACCCGGTCCCGGACCCGCTGGATGGCGAGCTCGGGAGAATTCAGCCAGAAATACAGGACGGTGGTCTCGTAGCCCCGCTGCTTCGCCTGCCGGACAATCTGCAGGAGCGAGCGGGTCGCGAGCGTCGTCTCAACCGCGAAATCCGCCTCCCGCTCCAGCAGGTAGTTGATTTTCATCAACATATACCTGCTGGCGGTGACGGAAGCCGCGCCGGGGTCGAAGGGCGAGAAACTCTTCGCGAACTCATCCGAGTTCACGAATTCCCGGCAATCGAGCAGATCCGGCAAGAGGGTGTATGACGCCGTGGTCTTGCCGGATCCGTTGCAGCCCGATATGATGTAGAGCTGGGGCAAATCCTACTTCTCGGGAATGTTCTCGAGGACAGCCTTCAGCAGATTCCAGCTCCGCTCGACGGCCGCGATGTTGACGCGCTCGTCCGGGGAGTGCGGATAGAGGACGGTCGGTCCGATCGACACCATCTCCCAGTTGGGATACTTGGCGCCGAGCAGGGCGCATTCCAGACCGCCGTGGGTGGCCATGACGTTCATCGGCTTGCCGTACAGCTTGACATGCATGTCGTTGATCAGTTTGTTGATCGGCGTGTCCGGCTTGGGCGTCCAGCCCGGGTAGCCGCCGAAGAACTTGATCTTGGCGCCGGCGAACTCGAAGATATAACGCACGCGGTCGGCGAGCTCCTGCTTGGACTCGTTGATGGCGCTCCGCAGCAGGGAGTTGATCGTCAGGTGGCCGCGCTGGCAGCGCACGACCGCCAGGTTGATGGAGGTCTCGGTCAGGCCGTGCATCGACTGGCTCATGCGGATGACGTTGGACGGGCAGGCGAGGATGGCCTTGCAGGCGTTCAGCATCACCGCATCCTCGATGTAGCGGACGGGCTTGTTGGTGCGGGCGACGGTGCACTGCATGCCCGGATCGCTCTCCTTGTAACGCAGCTTGAGCGTCTTGAAGATGCCGTTGATGCGGTTCAGCGCCGTGGCTGCCTTCTCGGCCGGAATGGCCACGACGGCCTCGGCCTCGAACGGAATGGCGTTGCGCAGGCTGCCGCCGGTGAAGTTCGCGACCTTGGCGCCGTAGCGCTCGATGAGCGGAATGAGGGCGCGGACCATGATCTTGTTGGCGTTGGCGCGGTAGAGGGAGATGTCCATGCCGGAATGGCCGCCGGACAGGCCCTTGATCTCAATCTTGTAGCCCACGTAGCCGCGCGGGGTGGGGAAGCTCTTGTATTTGAAGTCCGCCTGGGCGTCCAGGCCGCCGGCGCAGCCGATGCAGAGCTCCAGCTCGTCCTCGGAGTCGAGGTTGAGGAGGATGTCGCCCTTCAGGAGACCCGGCTTGAGGGCTTCGGCGCCCGTCATGCCCGTCTCCTCGTCGTAGGTCACGAGGATCTCGACGGGACCGTGCTTCACGCTCTTGTCCTCGGCCACGGACATGGCCATGGCTACACCCATGCCGTTGTCGGCGCCGAGCGTCGTGCCCTGGGCGGTGACCCATTCGCCGTCGATGACGGTCTGGATCGGGTCCTTGAGGAAATCGTGGACGGTGTCGGAGGTCTTCTGCGGCACCATGTCCATATGGCCCTGCAGGACGACGCCCTTGCGGTTCTCGAAGCCCGGGGTGGCGGGAACGCGCATGATCACGTTGCCGGTCTCGTCGGCGAACGCCTCGACCTTGTGCTCCTTGGCCCAGTCGAGCAGGTGCTTGCGCACGATCTCCTCATGCTTAGAGGGACGCGGGCAGCGGGTAAGTCCATAGAAGTTGTTCCAGACAACTGTCGGTTTCAAATCTTTGATGGTCATAGCTTGTTGTGTATAAATAGTTTAAACTCTTTTAAAACGTTTGTGGCTCCAGAGGTAGTTTTCCGGCTGCAGCCGGACGTCGGCCTCGAGGAGCCGGTAATATTCCTGCATCATCTGCTGCACGTCCATGGTGGATGCGTCTTCGCAGATGGGAACGTAGCGCATGACATAATGTCCGCGGCGTTCGCGGCGCATCGACAAGTATGCAACGGCCATGCCGAATTTGCGCGCGAGCGCGGCCGCGCCCGTCATCGTCTGCACCCGCTGGCCGAGGAAGTCCACGTCCAGGTTGGCGGGGGAGACGAAATAGGGCCGCTGGTCAGTGTTGACGTTGTACACCTTCTTCTCGTCCTTGTGCGTGTAGGCGTAGCGGACCAGGTCCTTGCTCTCGATGTAGCCGCCGAAATGCCTGCGGTCCAGCAGCGGAGCGAAGCGGTTGTCGCGGAAGACCTCGTCCCAGGCGCGGCTGGACAGCTGCCGGTACACCACGCAGAAATTCTGCTCCGTGAAGGGCAGCGGCGTGTCGCTGTAGTTGTAGGAGGCGATGCCGCCGTAGAGCTCCCAGTTGCCGCAGTGCGAATACATCACGACCATGCTGGGTGCCGCTTCGAACAGCCGGGCGGCCACTTCCGGATTCTCCACCTCCACGAGGCGCTGGCGGCGCAGCCGCTCGGGGTTCCGGCATCCGCCGAACCAGACCGCCTCGGCGATCAGCTCGCCGAGATGGCGGTAGAACGCCTTGGAGAGGGCTTTCCGTTCCGCGTCGGACTTGTCCGGGAAGCACAGGGCGAGGTTGTGCGCCACCACGTCGCGGCGGTAGCGGAACACGCTCCCGAAGAGCCAGGCCATGAAGCGCCCCAGCGCGTAATGGACACGCAGCGGCAGCAGCCCCAGCAGGCGGAGCAGCCCCTTCAGCAGCCAGGCCCCGAGTTTGTGCATGCTTTATTCGGCCGTGGCGGCCTCCAGCTTCTTGAGGAAGGAGAACATCACGACGCCGGAGATGACGCAGAGGGCCATCAGGACGGTCCAGTTGACCCACAGCGGCACGTTGTTCCACAGCATCGAAGGAATGGAGCTGAGGTAGTTGCCGATGGCGGTGGCGGCGAACCAGCAGCCCATCATCAGGCCCTTGTACTTCGGCGGAGCGACCTTGGACACGAAGGAGATACCCATCGGGCTGAGGAGCAGCTCGGCGAATGTGAGCACGAGGTAGGTGCTGATCAGGTAGGTCGGGACGACCGGGTCAGGGGACACGCCGCCGACGGCCGTGAGGGTCGAAGGGGCCGGCTGGCCCTTGGAAGCGGCGAGCATGATGAGGTAGCCCAACGCGGCCACGAACATGCCGAGTCCGATCTTCTTCGGCGCGGAAGGCTCCTTGCCCTTCTTGGCGAGGGCGCCGAAGAGCGCCATCGAGACGGGCGTCAGGGCCACGACGAAGAACGGATTGAATTGCTGGAACTGCTGCGGCAGGATGTGCAGGATGTCGTCCATGCCGGAATACAGCGCGTAGGCGCCTCCCCACAGGAGCAGGGTGACGACGCCGCAGATGGACTTGGCCTTGGCGGACTCGGACTGGAAGGCGCCGAAGAGGGTATAGACCGACACGGCGATCAGGAAGAGCGGCCAGATGTTGAAGCCGATGCGGAGCGGACCGGACACGGTGTCCTGGGTGTAGTCGCGGGCGAAGTAAGTCAGCGAGGAGCCGTTCTGGTGGAAGGCCATCCAGAAGAAGATGACCACGGCGAACACGAAGCAGAGGGCCACGATGCGGTCCTTGGTCTGCTTCGGCGAGAGCTCGACCGCAGCGGTGTTGGTCGCGGCGGCCTGCTTGGCGTTGACGTCCGTGTGCTTGAACCAGGAGCGGAAGCCGAAATAGATGGCCATCGAGAAGATCAGGGACACGCAGGCCACGGCGAAACCGAGGTTGTAGGCCGTGGACAGGTGGTTGATGTAGTACTGGCTGAAGTCGGTCAGGCTCATCGCGGCCACGTCGGAGCCGGGCATCGCGGCCTGGAGGTTCTGGAGGACGGAAGGATCCTGCAGCGTGCCGTCGATGCACTGGTGCGCGAGGGCGGGGATGTCAGCCTTGTAGATGAGGCCGGAACTGGCCAGGTGCCTGTTGGTCAGCGCAGTAGCTGCTGTCGGGGCGAACATGGCGCCCACGTTGATGGCCATGTAGAAGAGGCTGAAACCGGAATCGCGCTTGGCGCTGTACTTCGGGTCGTCATAGAGGTTGCCCGTCATGACCTGGAGGTTGCCCTTGAACAGGCCCGTTCCCACGGCGATGAGGAGCAGCGCTCCGATCATCATCGCGAGTGCGAGGCCGCGGCCGTTGAAGGCGTCGGTCGGGATGGCCAGCAGGAGGTATCCCAGGAACATGACCGACACGCCGGTCACGACGCACTTGCCGAAGCCGATCTTGTCGGCGAGCCATCCGCCGAGGACCGGCATGAAATAGACGGCCGCCAGGAAAATGGCATAGAACTGACCCGCCGCTGCGGCGGTGAAGCCGAACTTCGCCTGCAGGAACAGGAGGAAGATGGCGAGCATGGTGTAATAGCCGAAGCGTTCGCCGGTGTTGGCGAGTGCGAGGGCATAGAGACCTTTCGGTTGACCTTTGAACATACTTATCTGTGTTTAGATTTTGTCGTATCCACAAATATAACAAAAAAAGGCCGTCCCGCAAATAGCGAAACGGTCTTTTTGGAGATTGCCGGTCAAGCCGGCAATGACGGTCGGGATGGGCCGGCAATGACGTGGTGCCGTCATACCCGACCGGATCGGGCATCTATTTCTTCCGGAAGAGCCCCCAGCCGCGCTTCTTCTCCCGGCGGGCGCGGCGCTCCAGGCGCTGGCGCGTGATGACCTCGTAGATGGTCGGCCAGTCGGGGATGCCGCCGAGGTTGCGGTCGTCGATGTAGAGGTCGGCGATCACCTTGGCGGTGTGGTGCTTGAACAGGGCGTCATCCGGCTGGTTGCTGTTGACGGCATAGAAATCCAGTCCCCGGTCGTGGCAGTACTTGACGGCGGCGTCGAGTTCCTCGCCTTCGCGGGAGGTGAAGAGAATGAGCCGGTTGCCTTCCTGCTGCAGCGTGCGCAGCGTCTGGATGGCGAAGGGACGCTCCTTGCCGACGTCGGGGTATTTGTTCTCGACGATGGTGCCGTCGAAGTCTACCGCGATGATCATGACTTCTTGCCGAACAGTTTACTCAGGAATCCTTTCTTCCCTTCTTCCTGACCGTAGTAGCCGTAGCCGCTGCCATATCCGTAGCCGTAGCCATAGCCGTAGGAGCCGAAGCCGTAGCCGTGGCGCTTCTTGACCTGCGGCCCGTTGAAGACGATGGCCATATTGTGCAGGTGGCGCTTCTCGTTGAGCTCGTCGAGCTGCGGGAGGATGCGGCGGTCAAGCTGGCCGCTGCGCAGGATGAAGAGGTTGGTCTCCACGACGCGGTTCATCACCAGCGGGTCGGCCAGCATCTGGATAGGCACGCCGTCGAGCAGGATGTAGTCGTAGCGCTCGCGCAGCAGCTTGATCAGTTCGTCCAGGCGCGGCCGGCTGAGCAGCTCGGTCGGGTTGGGCGGCGTGGGACCGGCCGGGATGAAGTCGATGCCCGGACGGGCATCCTTGTACAGGATATCGTCCAGGGTGACGTCCAGGTCGTACAGGTAGTTGGACAGGCCCGTGGTCTTGTGCTTGAGGTTGAAGGCGCCGGACATGGAGCGTTTGCGCATGTCGGTGTCGATCAGTACGATACGCTTCTGCGCGTCTGCCAGGCAGGCGGCCATGTTGGCCGTGATGAAAGTCTTGCCGGAGGAGGACGAGTAAGAGGTGGTGGCGATGACCATCGGCAGCTTGCTGTCCGGATCCAGGAAGGCGATGTTGGTGCACATCATGCGCATGGCCTCGGTGAAGACGCTGTGCGAGTTGGGATTGTACACGAACGGTGACGGATCCTTCTCGCCGTGCTTGTGCTTGCTTCCTTTGAAAATAATGTTGCGCAGGTCCTGGTTGAGCGGAATCTCCGCGAGGAAGGGCACGTCGATGTTCTCCTCGATCTCCTTGCGCGTGCGGATCTTGGTATCCAGGAAGAGGCGGGCGATCAGGACGGCAGCCGGAATGAGCAGGCCGATCAGGATGGCCAGGGCGATGATTTTCATGCGCTGGGGAGAGACGGGGACGTAATTGGCCCAGCCCGGATCGACCACGCGGATGTTGTCGTCCGCCATGGCCTGCGAGATGGCGTTCTCCTCCCGTTTGTTGAGCAGGAAGAGGTAGAGTTCCTGCTTGATGGACTGCTGGCGCTGGTACTCCAGCATCTGCTGCTCCTTGCTCGGCATGGAGGAGAACTTCTGGATGGCCGCGCGCTCCCGTTCGCTGAGATCCCGCTTCTGGATCTCCAGACTGGTCTGCAGGTTCTGGATCAGGCCCAGGATGTTGTTGCGCAGGGTATTGAGTTCAGCATTGGCCTGCCGGACGGCCGGGCTCTCCGCGCTGCTGGCCGCGACCAGTTTCTCCCGTCGCAGGATCTCGTCGTTGTACTGGCCGACGACCTGATCGACGTTGGAATCGTTGAGACCCATATTGGCCGGAATCATCTGGAAGTTGTCGGCCGACTTGACCACATAGTCTTTCAGGTATCCGGACAGGGCGAGACGCGTCTCCACCTCCACGAGCTCGGCGCTGTAGTTGCGGCTGTCGCCCAGGTACATCGAGGCGGCCTGTTCCACGCTCATCATCTGGTTGGCGCTCTTGAAGCCGGCCATGGCCCCTTCCACGCTGCCCAGTTCCTGCTCGATGATGGCCAGGCGCTCGTTGATGAAGCGCTCGGTGTTGACGGCGACCCGGTTCTTCTCCCGGATGGCCGCCTCATTGTATTTGATGACGAGCATGTTGACTACGTCGGCGGCGCGCTGGGCATTATAATCCTGTTCCGTCAGCCGGAGAATCTGTTTTTCATCGGCAATCCGGAGCTGGGAAATGTATCTGTTGGCGGCCGTGGTGACGGGATACTTCCGTACCCGGATCATCTGTCCGTAGCAGTCGGGTTTATACCGGTCCGTCGGCACGAACGAAACCCAGCCGGAGTTCAGGGAAACGGTGTCTCCCAGGGCGACGGATTGTGACCCTTTGTCCGTGTGGAGCCGAATCGTGTTGGCGTCCAGCGGCATGACGATAACCTCGAATATGCCTGGATCGGCGTGTTCCCGGTCAAACACCATCCGGACGGGGGACAGGGAGGTGTACAGCTCGACGTCGCGTACCTTGATGCGGTCCAGGTAGGATACGTCTGCATCCAGGGCCTTGACCACTTCCGACATGAGGGTGACGGAACGCAACTGAAGCTCTTCATTGGTGACGGATACGGTGTTGACCATCCGGTCATAGGTCTCGAAACGGGCCGTGCGGATCTCGTCTCCGGCATTCTTGATGATGGCCGTCACATGACTGGCATACACGAATGGCATCCGGGCATAACGGACATAAGCCACGCCCAGTGAGATCAGAACGAAGATCAGGAACCAGTACCAATTCCCGATCAGGTAATAGAACAGGTCGACCAGGTTGACCTGTTCGTTGCGTGTTACTTTTCTGTTTTGCGGTTTCATAGTTTAGCGTTTCGTCAGGGCAATGATGTAGAGAACGGATGAGAGGGCCGTTACGGCGGGCGTGAAATATTTCAGGAAAAGATCTCCGCCATTGGAGAGCTTCACACCGCGCGGCTTGACGTACACCAGGTCGTTCTGCTGGAGATAAAAGACGGGTGAGTTATAGAGCTCTTTGGTCTGCAGGTTGATGGTGTAGGCCTCCCGCTTGCCGTTTTCCGTGCGGACGACCATGACGTCAGGAATCTTGGATGACTCGGTGTCTGAACTGTTGATCTGGGCCAGAACCTCCAGAATGGTGATGGAATTCCCTTCGACCGGAATGATGTGGGGACCCATGCCGCCCAGGACCGTGACGGTGAAATTCTCCAGTTCCGCCTTGACGACGGGTTCCCTGATATATCCCCGGCGGATAATCTCGGCGGCAATCTCCGCCTCCACTTCGTTGAGGGTCTTGCCCTCAACGTGGAGTTGGCCCAGGATGGGGAATTCGATATTCCCCCGGGCATCCACGCCGTAGGTCGAGGACAGCAGGGATCCGTTGTCTCCTTCGATCTGGACGCCGGCGGCGTTGAAAGGCGCCGCCAGTTCCATTTGCTCGCTGAAGACCTGGATGCTGATCCTGTCATCCATTTTGAGATGCAGTTCCGGGGCCGGGCGGGCGTCGAAGGGAACGTTGTACTCCAGGTCCCGCAGGTATCCGAGTTTCGCGGGCGTGGAGCAGGCTGCCAGCAGCACTCCGGCTACGGGCAGCAGCAACAGTTTAATCTTTCTGCTCATATACATTGATTATTTTGTCTATCATCTGGCGGGACGTGAAGATATCTTCGTAGCGCTCCATGGCTCCCGCGGAGAATCGCTGATAATTCGTTTCGTTATCGCATATGCGTTTGATGGCGAACGCGAGGTTCTTGGGGTCGCTGGGCGGGACGACGAGACCGGACACGCCGTCCTGGTTGACCCAGGACACGCCCGAATGGGGGATGCGTGTGGTCACGACCGGCTTGCCGCAGGACATGGCCTCGATCTGCACGATGCCGAAGGCCTCGGTCTTCTGGTTCGAGCTCATCGCGAAAATGTCGCAGGCGCCGAACAGCGAGGCCACCTGGTCGGTCGGGACGAAGCCGAGCAATTTGACGCGGTCCTGCGCGCCCAGTTCGGCGATCTGCCGCTCCAGCTCTTCCTGCAGCGGACCTTTTCCGCCAATCAGGACGATGTAGTCAGAACTCAGGCGCGCGGCGGCGGAGATCAGCGTGTCGAAACCCTTGTAGGGGACGAGCCGCCCGAGCGCGAAGACGATCTTCTTGCCGGGGTAGTCGTCGCGGATCCGATCCGCCTCCCGCGGGTCATAAATGACCGGCTGGATGCCGATGGGAACGTAAGTGACCTTGTCCTGGACGTGCCGCAGGTGCGGGGATTCCCGGATATATACCGGCGTGGTGCCGATGATACGTTCGGCGCGGCGGATCAGCCAGGATTGCAGCGGCGTGTAGAAGAAGAGCAGGAACTTCTGCCGGATGATGTCGCTGTGCCAATGCAGCAGGACGCGTCCTTTGTAGCCGCTGCACCAGAGGGCGAGCGCGGCCATCGGGTCGGGATGGTGGATGTGGATGATGTCGTATTCCGCCGCATGCCGGCGCAGCCAGCGTATCATAGCGGGCGAGAGCATGGTGGCGGCCTTCTTGGCGATGGCGCGCACGCCGATGACGCGTCCGTAAGGACCCATGCTCAGTTCGAGCGTCTCTTTCGTGTCTTTGACGACCATGAACTGATGCTCCACGTCCACCTGCTCGCCGGGCAGAACGGCACACAGCATGTCGCAGTGGATACCCCGTTCCGCCAGTCCGACGGTGAGGTCCCACATCACTTTCTCCACGCCACCCCGGATGGGGTAGAATTTACCGAGCTGCAAGATTTTCATAGAGTCGGATATAGTCTTGATAGCGTTCTTGTTTGCTGAAGTGCTGCAGGGCGTAGGTGCGGCAGCGCGCCGCCAGGGCCTGCCGGTCCTGTGCCGCCAGTTCGCGGACGCGGGCGAGCAGCCCGTCCACGTCGCCCTGTTCCACCACGAAGCCGGTCCCTTCCGTTACGGCTTCGACGCTGCCGCCGGTGCGGTACGTCACCACCGGCGTGCCGCAGGCGATGGCTTCGAGGTTGACGGTCGGATAGTTGTCCTGCCAGGTCGGGTTGACGAAGGCCGTGGCGCCGGCGTAGAGGGCGGCCAGTTTGCCGACGTTCTCCGTACGTTCGATGAATTGCACGCCCGCCGGGAAGGCGGCGCGCTGCGCCTCGCTCATCCGCCCCACGAGCACCAGCTGCTCGTCCGGGCGAAGTTTTCCGGCCAGTTCGACAAAATCCCGCACGCCCTTCTCCTCGTGCCACAGGGTGGCGACGCCGAGGATGACGGTTCCGGCGGGGCGCTCCGTCTCCCCGTTCGCGTCCGGACGGAAGACGTCCAGGTCGATGCCGTTGTGGATCACCTGGAACTGCTTGTCGGCGAGGAAGGAGCGGGACATCTCCCGGCGGATCCAGTCCGACACGGGGACGATGGTCAGCCGCTGGATCGAACCGAAGGCGCGCCGCTTGTCCTGCCAGTTGCGGGCCGAGCGGTCGAAGAGCCAGCTGGCGGGGAAGGCCCGCTTCTGCGGGCAATGACCGCAGCCCGTGCTCCATTTGTCGCAGCGGGCGGCAGAATAATAGTAGCAGTGGCCCGTGTAGAGCCAGCAGTCGTGGACGGTCCATATCACAGGCTTGCCGCTTTCCTGCAGGTAGCGGCAGAGCAGGGGATAGTTGAGCCAGTAGCCGTGCACGTTGTGGATGTGGATGACGTCCGGATCGATCTCCCGGATGCGCCGGATAAGTTGCTTCGTGGCCCGGCGCGACGCGAGGCCGTGGGCGTCGAACAGGCGCGTGGCCACGGCATGGAGGGCCAGGTCCAGTTTGTTTCCGACCGGAACCAGCTGCGAGCTGTGCTGCGGCACGCCGTCACGGGCACCGCTGTAGGCGATGAAGCTCTCCCAACCGGCGGCGACGGCGATTTCGCCGATCTCCTTCATGATGCGTCCGGTCGAGGTGTTGAGCCGGACCACGGGATTGATCTGCAGGAGCTTGTGCGTCATAATTTGCCTCCGACCAGGATGCCGGTCACGCGCGGGAAGATGGTTTTCAATACGATGTACAATCCAGTCACGGTCGCGAGCGTCAGGATGGCCGTGAGCAGGTAGGCGCCGATCAGGGCCAGGGTGCCGGACGGGTTGAAGGCGGCGCCCAGCAGTTTCTTGAACGTGATGATCGGAATATAATGATACAGATAGACGAAGAAGCACCAGGCCGCTGCGTGCGGCGGCACCTGGCAGTTGACCTTGCCGAGCAGCCGGCCGACGTTCTCGCCCTGGCAGACCGCCGCCCAGGCGCCGATCGTGAACCAGATGTTGTACAGGGGCGATCCGCCGACCCAGATCCAGACAGCCCCCATCGCCAGTACGCCCCAGATGCGGGTATAGCGGACCAGAATCCAGATGAGCGGCGCCATGATGCAGGCGATGATGAGGTCGCGGATGAACCACAGCGACATGTTGATCGGTCCTGTCCAGAAGATGAAGAGCGGCTTGCGCCAGTCGTCTCCGAAGAAGCCGGACATCATGCCGGCGGCGTACCGGTGCGCGAACCAGTAGATGACGAAAGCGACGGCGTTGGCGATGAGGTAGGGAATGAGCAGGGAGAACACGCGTTTGCGCGTCTTGTTCCAGAAGAACTGCACGTCCGGTTCTTTCGGGACGTTGCGGAAATAGAGGAATCCGGACAAGACGAAGAACAGCGGGACGCAAACCGACGTAATAGCCATCATGCCGTGGTTCAGGAGATCGAAGGTTTCCGAGCGGCCTTCCAGCCCCACCAACTCGGCGTGCCGGAAGACGATGCCGACCGTCAGGATGACTTTCAGCAAATCGATGAAGGCGTAGCGCTGTCCTGCCTGGTCCTTGCTCATTTCTTGCGTATCTGGTCGTTGATGAAGAGCTCCCAGCGCTGCATGATGCTGTCCTGGGAATACACTTCCGAGATCTTTCTGGCGTGCGCCGACATGTCTTCGAGCCGTTTCGGATGTTCCATCAGCTTCCGCATCGCGTCCGCTAGCGCCTGCAGGTCGCCCTCCGGGACGATCAGGCCGTTGACGCCGTCCGCGATGATGTCGCGCGGGCCGCAGAGGAAGTCGAAGCAGACCGCCGGGAGGCCGCAGGCCATGGCCTCGATCATCACCATCGGGAAGCCCTCGTAGTGGGAAGTCATCACCAGGAAGTCGCTGGTGGCATATTCGTCGAAGATCCGGTTCGTCGGCTTGTTGATGGCGGCGGATGCGCCGATGCCGAGGCGGTCAATCTGCCGTTTCAGTTTCTCTTCCCATTCTCCCTGGCCGAAGATGTCCAGATGCCAGATTGCCCGCAACGGCTCCGGGAGCAGCGCCCAGGCGTCCAGCAGCCGGTCGAAGCCCTTCTGGTAGTCCAGCCGCCCCACGGCGATCACCCGGTGGTTGCCGGCTTTGTGCTCGACGTGCGGCATCGTGACGGCTGCGTTGGGCATGACGGACAGGTTGGGCAGGTTGCCCCACATGTCGGCGTCCTGCCGCGTCAGGACGATGAAGTTGTCGAAGCGGCGGACGATCTTCTCGTCCTGCTTCGTGCGGAGGCGGTCCGCCAGGCCCAGCAGGCCCTTGCGGTTGTACTGCAGGCGGAACAACTTGTTGTAGTGCAGTTCCAGCATTTTCAGACTGCCGTCCGGAATGTCCGGGATGAAGGAGGATTCCGACGGGTAAAGGGAGATCACGACGTCGGGCTTCTCGCGCAGCAGCAGCTCGGTCAGCGCCGCGCGGTGCCGCTTGCGCCGACGGAGGTAGCCGAGTGTCTTGGCAATCGGGTTGCGCCCGTTGTCATCCTTGTAGTTGATGCCGAGGTCCACCATCTTCACTTCCGGCGGGAATTCGTAGAACGGCGGGCGCCCGTGCTGGTCCGTGGTCACGACCATCAGTTCATAGCCGCCGCGCTGCACCCACCAGCGGAGTTTGTTGAGGAGCACCCGCTCCATCCCGCCCGGGTTATAGACGTCGGCATGGCAGTAAATCAGTTTCATCCGGTTATTAATAATTGGTTTCTGTGTTTCGGTCCGTGTTGTAGAACTGCATCGCTTTCGGCAGAAGCGAATGGTCCGATTCCTCCGCTTCCTCATAGTCGCCCACGGCGCAGAACAGCAGGGCGTCGATGAAGAAGATGTCGGTGGTCACTTTGACCCAGACGATGAAGGTCAGGGCGATCAGCAGCCAGGAGGTTATCTGGAACTCCTTGTACTTTCTGTTCTGCACGAGATGGCAGTACAGGAAGAAGATGGAGAAGATGACCATGCCGACCAGGCCGCAATAGAGCGTAAAGTTGCAGTAGCCGATATCTGTATTGTTCTCGTAAATGCCGAAGGTGCCCTGGCCGAAGATCCAGGTATGGAGGTCCGAAGGCCAGATCCACATCCTTTCCATCAGGATATCCGTCGAGCTGGTTCGGAATTCTCCGGTCTCCACCCAGTTGAAGAAGGCTTCGAAGCCGAAGCGGACGTATTCCTTGAAGGTCTCGCTGGAGCGGTAGAAATAGACGGCCGCCGCGATGATTCCGACCATCACGATGATGAACCAGAAGAAGCGCCGGATCATCCGGAGGGTGACGAAACCGCCCTTGCGCATGCGGAACAGCGCGATGGTGATATACGCGATACCCAGGGCGGCGCCGATGGTCGTGGTGCGGGAGATGACGGAGCCGATGATGGTGATCGTCGCGAAGGCGACCAGGTCGGAAGTCTGGTACAGGCTGTTGTTGCGGACGTTCGGGTTGGTCGAGAACTGGTGCGCGATCATGACCAGGATGGTGGCGAAGCGAATGCCGCCCGGGTCGAGTGCCGCGCCGATGCCGTACATACGGTTGCCCCTGTGCAGGAAATCCTGTTCAAGATCCATCCAACTGTCCACGAAAGACTGGACCGATTCGTAGTTGTCGATCAAAACGGCAGTGATGCATTGGAATACGCCTACCAGGGCCAGATAGCGCGTGATGATCTCCAGATCCACTTTCTCATAGAACAGTCCCAGGGCGGCATAGACGCCATAGGCGCCGGCCAGCCAGGTGGCATAGGATACGATGTAGTCGGCGTAGATGGTGTTGTAGTTGCTGGTACCCGTGATGGAATACAGGCACCAGACGGAGAACAGGCTGGCCATGACGGCGCCGACGATGGTCGGCTCGGAAAAATAGATGCCATTTTTCCTGATACCGTTCAGGATGAAGGCGAAAATACCGAACACGCCCACCAGGATCTTGGAGTTGATGGCGTGAGGCAGGAAGGTGAAGGAGATGGGGAACACATAGAAGCTCACCACCACCGTCAGGACCAGACCGACCAGGATTTTACGCATTCAATCAGCGATAGAGGATGCCGTACACGACTTTGTGTATCAGCAGGTAGTACAATTTGACACCGGTCCAGCAACGGCGGGCCGCCATCCGCTGGAGCAGCCAGGTGTGCGCCGGAAGTCCGGCTTTCTCTTTGGCCCGGGCGTTCGCCTCCGGGAACCACGCGTGCCAGGTCTCATAATCCTTGCGGTCGGGGCTGATGAGCATCGGCCGCTTGAGGTACAGCTTCAAATCCGTCAGGGCGTCGGGATGCTCCTGCAGGAAACGGGAGCCGGTGAAGCTGCGCTCCACCTCCCGGAAATTGGTCTCGATCTGGGCCCGTTTCTCCGGGCTGAACTGACGGCTGATGGAGGTGCTGCTCACGGCGTTGTAGCGATAGAGGGATTCGTGCAGCTGTACGACGCGGTCGGCGTGCAGGAAGGCGCGCAGCATGAACTGCATGTCCTCGCCGATGTCGGAGCCCGGGAGGAAGCGGATGCCGTTCCGCTCGATCAGTTCCCGGCGGACGAGGAAGATCCAGAGGTTCCAGCGCATGGTGCCGCCAGTCAGATTCCGAAGGGCTTCTTCCGCCGTCCCGTAGTCCGCCTGCCGCATGTAGCGCCCGTCCTGGGTGAGGCCCAGCGTCCAATCCCAGCCCACGATATCCACCTGTCGTTCCGTCGCGTTTGCCGCGGAAGCGGCCAGCTCGAGCATGCCGGGATCCATTAGGTCGTCGGCATCCGCGAAGGCCAGATATTCGCCTTCGGCGACATCCAGTGCCCGGTTCCGTGCCGCTGCGGCGCCGCCGTTCTGGGTCGCGCGGAGCAGCTTGCAGGGCAGGCCGCTGTCGGCGCAGAACGCTTCCAGCAGGGCGGCGGAGCCGTCCGTTCCCGCGTCTTCGGCGAAGATGACTTCGAAGTCGCGGTAACGCTGCGCCCGGATGCTCTCCAGCGTGGCGGGGAGCGTCTTTTCTGCGTTATAGACCGGAACGATGAGGCTGATTCTCATGGCGGACGTTATCCGAGTTTCTGTTTCATATTGCGGACTGCGTCGAGGACGCGGCCGAGCGGCGTGCGGTAGAATTTCCAGAAGCGGGCCATTTTGCCGGGCGTCCATTCTGCCTTGATCTCTGCAGGCAGGGTGTCATAGACCCGCCACCAGGCGCCGAACTGGACGGTGAACAGGTTCCATGGCTTGCCGCCGGTATAGTGGATGGTCGCTTCGCGCTGTACCTTGTTCCAGAGTTCTTCGCCGTATTGCCGGACGAAGTCGGGCTTGTACTTGGGTATGAAGAAGGTGCGGATGCTGTTGTAGAGCGGGCTGAGCGGCAGCACGCGGCCCTGGCAGACCTGGTTGAGGGCGTCCTGGTCCGGGAATTCCAGATAGGGGACCCGGCAGGCCTCCAGCAACTTTTCGGACACGCTCTCGGCGCGCATCTGCGCGAGGTTCATCAGCAGGAATCCGGAGTTGAAATAGCGGTTCGGGTCGCAGCCCAGCGCCCGGAAGCGCTCCGCCTGCTGCTCGATGGGCGCTTCGTAGATGGCTGCAAGATAGTTTTCGCCGAGCTCGGTCTCCTTCCAGAGCCGGGCGAGATCCTGACGGACAATGATATCGCAGTCGAGATAGAGCACCCGGTCCAGCTCCGGGAGCAGTTCCGGGAGGATGAGGCGCAGCGAAGCCGCTTCGGTATAGCGCGGGTCGATATAGATGCCTTGCAGCCGGCCTTTCAGCGGGATGTATTCCAGCTCCAGCCTTCCTCCACCCAGCCGCGTCAGTTCGTCCTGCATCCGCGGCGGGATCTCCTCCGTCAGCATGCACACGACGCGGAACTTCCCGTCCGGGCTGGCATCCAGCACCGAGCGGAGCGTGGTGGCCGCCTGGACGAAATAATTGGGCGTGAACGCGATGGCGAGGGGAATCACGGGTTGGTATTACTATACTTGTTGAACGTTTCTTTATGTACGGTGCGCCAGCCGCAGGCGAACGACAGGGTCTTCGGCATGATGTGTTTGAGAAGGTAGAACAGGCCCAGACAGATGACGCCGGTTACGACCGGAACGAAAAGGTAGGAAATCCATTTGGCGGCCAGCGTCTCGCCGAAGATGCGGATGAACATGCCCTTGGTCCACCCCAGGATATATATCTCGTGCGCGGCATAGACGAAGAAAACAGTCTCCGTCAACCTCAGCATCAGTTTCCGGTAGCCGTCAAGCTCATATAATTTGTCGCAGACGTTCAGGAAGGTGACCATGCCGGACGGGACGAACAGCAACCTGAGGAATCTGTCGTATTGGTAGTGACCACCGTAAAAGAACGTCGCAAAAGGCAGGAGGAATAATGCGAGGACGGCTGCCGGATATTTAAGCTTGCGGCAGAAGTCGACGATGTTGTCCTTACGAATGCTCATCCACGCTCCCATCCCGAATAGGGAGAAGGTCGGGAACAGGAAGAACTCGATCTTGAAGGAAACGAGATAGAGCAACAGAATGACGGCCAGCGAGATCCAGGGCCATTTCTTGACGGGATAATAGAAGACGGGCGCAAGGATGGACATGACGATCAGATTCCGGAGATACCACAGCGGGAAGTCGATCGGTCCCGTGATGAACCAATACAACGGCCCCTTCCGGACCCACTCCATCTGGTCGCTGTTGGGCACCAGTCCGATCAGGTCGAACAGGAACGTGACCAGCAAAACGATAAGAACGTTGAACAGGTTCCAGAACAGATGTGGAATTACGATGGAATGAATGCGCCGGTTCCATTTCTGCATGGCCCACTGCTTGCCGAACTGCCCTTCCTGCAGGTTGTGGTAGAACAGGAAGCCGGAGAAAAAGAAGAACCAGGCGACGGCGATGGGGCAGAGGAAGTGCGAGATCATCTCCGTAAAGAAATGGAAGACGTTGGCGCCGTCGAGCGACCATTGCATCGGGGCGTTGTAGGGTCGGACCGAATGCTCGAAGAGCACCAGGACAATCAGCGGAAAACGCATGGTCTTGATGAGTTCGGACTGGCGGACGTTCAGATCTTTCATTTTCTTTTCCAAATTCTTGCTTTGATCCATCGGAGGATCATCATACATTTATCAAGCGGGGTTGCCAGACGGCACAGTTTCAAATATTCGGGCAGTTTGCCTACGGGCAGGAAACGGATGACCAGGTTGAAGTAGTCATAGACGACCTTGCGGTGCAGGTAATCAGGATTCTTGACCTGATAGAATACCTGGTCGGCCGGATTGTCCGGCGTCTCGTAGTCGATGGCCTGCAGCCATTCGGACAACTGCGAGACGGCCTCCAGTTTCTCTTTGTAGCGGGAGGAATCTGCAGACAAGTGTTGTGTGGACTGTCGGAAGCAGAACAGCATGTCCTGCGTATTCGCGACGCCATGGACGGACAGCGCGATGGGGGTGGCGATGTCGGAGCCGAAGGCGCAGGGGAAGTCGATGAAGCCACCCATCGCCAGCAGGGCCGTGCGTTTGAATGCAAAATTCCCGATGCAGGTAAAGGAGCGTCCTGTGACCCACCAGTTGAGGTATTCGTATTTGTTGGTGAATTCGGGCAGGATGCTGTCGTCCTCAAGGTGCTTGCCTTCCTCGTCAATCTGCTCGACCGAAGCATGGATCAGGTCCGCCTGCGGATACTGCTCCGCGAGCCGGATGCACTCCGCGCAGAATTCCGGCTTGTACAGGTCGTCATCGGCCGCCAGCACGATGTAGTCGCCCGTGGCAAAGGTGATGCAGTGGTTCCACTGCCGGACCAGGTTCTGCCCGCCGAGGTTCTTCTCGTTCCGGATATAGCGGATGCGCGGGTCCTTGAAAGCGGCCACGATCTCCCCGAGCGGCTCGGGGGAGCAGTCATCCACGACGACCAACTCCCAGTCCGGGCTGGTCTGGGCGACGATGCTGCCGACGGCTTCTTTCAGGAAGCGGGCTTTCCAGGCAGGAAGAATGAACGATATGTTAATCTTGCTATCCAAGTCTGAAACAACGGCTGAGAATCCGTTTCGCAATCCCCGCCTTATTCCTGCCGATGACCAGGGCAGCCGTCAAGACGGAATCCGGATGTTCGACACAGCGCTTTTGCAATGCCGTCAGCGGATACTGCGCCTCGCGGATATCCTGCCGCAATTGCGCCACATAGGGCGTATCCTGCACGGGCTCTTTTCTCCAACCTTTTGCCAGATATCTGTTCTTCAGCGCTGTCAATCGGTTTTGTATGAGCTGGGGCATGAACGCCTTCCTTTTGTCGGAAGGGACGGAATCGACGACTTCCTCGTACAGGTCGGCGATTTTCGGCAAAGACCAGACGGCCGAATGGCTCAGTGAATCCGGATGCTCGTAATAATTGTAAACCTTCTTGTTGATCAGGTAAACGTCTTTGGTGGTCCGGAACGCTATCTTGATGTTCATCGGCATGTCGGTCCCCGTCCGGATCGAAGTCTTCAGGGAGAAAACCTCGGCGGGAAGAATCTCCCTCCTGAATAGCCTGGCGACGGGCGAGCAGTATATGACGTCCGAACGAACCAGAGTTTCTCTCCACTGCTGGATGCCCACATGGCGGGCAGGTTCCTTCGTTTCGTAATGACAACCGACAACGATATCCGTTTTGTCGCTGCAACCCGCGAACAGGTCGGCCAGCGCCGTAGGGGGGAGCGTGTCGTCGCTGTCGACGAAAGTGACCCAGGTGCCGGATGCCAGGGCAGCCGCTGCGCCACGTGTGCGCGTATCTCCTTGGTTCTCCGTACTGATCAGCTTGATCCCCGGCGAGGCTTCCACCAGACGTTGGCACACCTTCAGTGAATCGTCCGTGCTGCCGTCATTGACCAGGACGATTTCAAAGTCCCGAAAGGTCTGGGCCTGGATGCTGCGCACGCAGGCCTCGATGAAGGGTGCGGCGTTATAGACGGGAATGCAGACGGAAATTGCGGGAGGCATGGTGCTAAGCTTGTTTGGAAACGATATGCGCCGGGACGCCTACGACCGTAACTCCCGGGGTCAGGATATCTTTTACCACCACGGCGCCGGCGCCGATCCGCACGTTGTCCGCAATGCGGATGCCACCGATGATCTGGGCGTTCTGCCCGATGTCCACGTTGTCGCCGATGACGGGGGAGTCATCCGGGTAGCCGCCGTCACTGCCGATGCAGCAGTTGCCGTGGATGATGCAGCCTTTGCCGATGCGCGCCTTGGGGTTCACGATCACGGAACAGAAATGCTCCAGGTGCAGGTCTTCGCCGAAGCAGCCTGCGCTGATGATAAAGCCCAGGCGGGAACCGAGACGGTTCTTGCGCCCGCGGTACCAGAAGCAGAGCAGTTTGTTTGGGCGGGCGAAGGTGTACTTCTCCTCGGCCCGGAGGAATCGCAGATAGCGTTTGATGTAATACATCTCCGGCCGGATCCACCATTCCATGAATTTCTCTTTGGCTGTCATTGTAAGTTGTCTTGCAGGAACGAGCATCCGAGTTGGCGCAAGGAGCCCAGTTTCTCCTGTATGAGTTGATAATCAATGTCCTGCATGTCAGGGATGGGGGCGTCCGGGACGCTTATGTCGAGGAGGCGGTCCTGAAGCCCGACTGAGTCGAGCAGGGAGGTGAAGCGGGTGGCGCCCCGGTGGCTGTTCTTGACGGACAGGAAGCGCTTCCCGAACAGCAGGGAGAACACCGTCCCGTGGAAGGAATTGGTGATCACGAAAGAAGCCCGGGCGATTCCGCCCAACCAGCTTTCGATGGAATCGACGCCATGAATCCAGTCCAGTTGCCCGATATAGCGGACCGGCAGCCCCAGCTCCTGTGACAACCGCTCGACAACGCGTTGCTCCCGTTCCCCTTTGTCCAGGATGTAAGCGGCGATGTACGGCTCTTCCGCTGTTTGTTCCAGGCCGCATAACTGGAGATAATCGTGCGCCGTCAGCAACAGGGTGGGGTCCGGCATCACTGCCGCCCGGACACCCAGCTTCTCCGAACAAAGCTGGACGCCGGATTCTTCCCGAACGGAAATGCTGTCGAATTTCTGCGCGAGCGGCCGGATCATCTCAGTCGTTTTCTCATCCGTTTCCCAAACGTCGACACCAAACGAAGCGGCGTAGGCGATCCGCTTGACGGGAGCATCGCCCAGGAAGTCCAGATAGAAGTTGGGAATATAGGGCGAATACATGGGCCGCCATACCTGGTCGCTCCCGACCACGAACGCGTCAAAGCCGGATATGTCGCCTTCCCCGAGCGGGGCATGCGCTACCTGGCAATCCAGCCGTTCGTCAACGAAACGGTCCAGCTCCCGGAAAGTGTAATGGAGCTGCTTCTCGTAATTGAAATAGACAACGTCCTTGTTCCCTTTGACATATCTGGCCAGGAACCTTCGCAAGGTCTTCACGGGATTCTTGGGCGTGAGCGGCAGCCAGCGAAGCGTGGCCACGTCATGTCCCATATCCTTCAAGGCCTTTTGTAATGCAAAGGCCTGGAGGACGCCGCCATAGTTGGTTCCGAGCGGTTGTGTGAGAATGCAGATTTTCATCTTGATCTGCGCAGAAATCCAGTGCATACGTTCCACAGTTTCTGCATGAAACCGGGAGATGTGTACTTCTTCAGCGTGCGGACGCCGTGTTTCTGGTAATCTTTCCAGAACCGGGCGCGGTCTGCCGGCTCGGGAGGGGGAGAGACGATGGCGGGATTGTCCTGCAGGGCATCCTCGTACCGGCTCTCATGCAGGGTGACGTCCAGGCCCTCCAGGAGTTTGCGGCCCTTTTCGCTGTAGGCAAGGATGACCGACGTCCCCTTGTCGTCCGCCATGTCGGGATGGAAGCGCTCGACGCCCCAATAATCTCCGAGGGTCAGGTCGCTTCCATGATTGCCCCGGAAATGACAGGAATAGCAGGACGGCCGCAGCGTCAAATTCATCAAGAAAGCCCGCATGAAGGGCGTGTCCGTGCCCTGCCTGTCCAGGAGCGTCTGCCCATCCCGGCGGATGACCAGCTTGTACCGGCTCCATCCGTTGTCTTTGTTCCGCATGTTGACCGATGTCGGGAGCTGCTTCCCGGAGAGGTTGCCAAGATAATCTTTCCAAATCCGCGGACTGGGGACGCCGCGGCAGACGATGGAGACCAGGAACAAGTTGTCGTATTCCTTGTCGCGGAGGAAGCTGCGCAGGCCGGCAATCTGGCAGGGCGTTCCCGAGAACAGGACCGGACGCGTGCTCTTGAGAAACTGATGCACCTGGGAATAGGCGCCCTGCAGGTCGCTCTGGGCGTATTTGCTCCCGCGGAATGGAGAAAACCCCGCTTCCGTCTCGGTGAAAGAATGGAATACGGTGAAGCTGTCATCAAACCGGGCGCCGAACACAACCCCGCCTTTTCTCAGAACAGCTTCTGCGAGCAGGGAGAAAATGCCGCCGGACGTGCTCTGGAGCCGGGTGACGTCATCATTCGCGAACGCTGCGTAGCAGGCGGCGGGGGAACTGGCTTCTTTCGGATATGCGCCGTTGATCTGCGGACAGATCTTTTCGCAGAGATGACAATCCAGGCAATCCGCCTGGTTCACTTTCGGGTAAAGGAATCCCTCGGCATCGGCAACCATCGAGATGCACTTCGCCGGACATGCATCATAGCAGGCCTGGCATCCGCAGCAAGCGCTCTTATCTTGGATTGTCAACATGTCGAAGGGGTGGACTTCCTGCCCAGGAAACGTCTGAGATATCCCAGGACCGCACTGCGTTCTTCTCCGTTCAAGCCGATGGTGTAAACCGTCGCGAAGACGGAAATCGTGCTGACGACCAGGACCTCGATGAGCCTCCAGACGGACTCAGCCTGCAGCCGGCAAAGCAGGAAGGGGAGCGCCGCCGCGACGATGGAAACGACGAAGACGCGCAGATAGACGTCCGTGAGGAACTTCTTCCACGGCAGGTCGATCAGGTCCTTGACCAGGTAAATCCGGACGAAAAGGACAATGAAATAGACGATATTGAACACGTGGTAGGACCACTCGGCCGGAAGCCCGCATTTGTACGCAACCCAGGTGAGTGGGAAAACACCGATGGTACAGGAACTGATCACGATCTGATATTTTTTCAGATTGCCCGTGGCCAACTGGGCTTTTACGAGAGGGGTTCCCAATACGATGATTAAGGCGGAAACAACGGACAGGCGGGCGAACAGGACGGCATTGTCCGGTACGATCTTCAGCCAGAGCTTGAGGATGATCGGAGTTTCCGCCAGCACGGGAATGGCCATGATGAGCATCAGGTAATAGGAAAGCTTTGTCCCCCGGAAAATCAGCGTATGCATGGATTTCAGATCGCCTTCCGCATAGGTCTTGGTGATTTGCGGCGATAGCGCGGTCATGAAATTGAGCGAGAACTTGTTGACCAGACCGAATATACGGGTGGCTATGCCGCGGGCGGTATTCATGGCGACGCCGAAGAAGAAGTTGACCAGCAGCGTGACACCCTGATTGTTGATGATCCAGGCGCTTTCCCCCATCAGGTTCCATCCGGTGAATGCTCCCAGTTCCTTGAGCAGGGGCTTGTCCAGTTTGAACGTGAAGTGACACTCCTCATAATGCCGCTTGCAGTGCGTGATATACAGGATCCGCATGAGCAGCGAAGAGAACATGGTGAGGATCCCATATACGATGAGCCGGTCGGCCGGGATGAAGCGCAGCGCCACGACGATCAACAGCAGGAGGATGGCATCCAGGATGGAAAACAGGGCATAGGTTTTCATGTCCTCGTGTGCGACGATTTCCGCATCGAAAGGCACGTTGACCAGGCTCAGCCCAAAGGTGACGATGGAACACTGGAGCACCCAGAATGCAGCGTCGATCCTGCCTTCCGGGAGGTTCATCTTGTGATATAGATACCAGACGCCGATCAGCTCGATGAGCAAGGCGATCGCGACGGCCAGGACGACCTGGATGATGATGGCCGTCGAGTAAACCCTGGAGGATTCGTCCAGATCGTTCTTCCCAAGCGAGAAGGTCACGAAGCGGCTGATGGCCGTGGACAGGGAGGTGGAAAGGATGGAGAACATCGCCACCACGCCCCCGACGACTTCGTAAACACCGAAGTCCTCCACGCCCAGGGTGTTCAGAACGACACGGCTGGTATATAGCCCCAGCAGCAGGATGAACAACATCCGGCCGTAAAGGATCAGCGTATTCTTGGCTACGCGCTTGCTGCTGTAGTTCTGTTCCGTAAGCTATCGGGTTTTCAGCGGGAAATGATAGATGACGCCCAGGGAGAGCTTGAACATGAGGTCAAGCGGAGAACCCATGGGAATCTGGCCGTCGTAGCGGTCGTAGAAGGCTTCCAGACCCAGGTCTGCGAACCAGCCGAAGCCGCTGCGGTAGTCGAATTCGAGAATGGCACCGACCCGGAAGCCGGGGACGAGGTTGTACGGCGAGAGTTCCTGGAACGGATGCTCCACCTTGGTGAAACCGTGCGTGAATGCGCCGCCGAGACCGGCGTAGGTCTTGAAGTCGAAGGGCACGTTGAACTCGGCCAGGGCGTTGTAGTTCAGGATCATGTCGGCGAACAGGTGGGCGGCGAAGTAGTTGTATGGGTAGAAGCCGCCGTAGGGGAGCATGGCACCGGCATTGTAGCCGTAGCTAGCCGAGATGCGGAGGTCCCAGGCGTCGGTGAAGTTGTAGCCGAAGGAGAGGGCCGCGTGCCAGCGGAGGATGTCCCATCCCCGACCGTTCTCGCCGAAGGTCTCCATGTTATCTGCGAGGAGAACGACCGGGCAGCCCTGGAACGAAAAATACCAGCGGTAACCGTTTTGATACGGGGAGTATCGGTCCGGGTGCGGACGTGCGGCAAAAGTGACCGTCGCCAGCAGCATGGCTGCTGACAAAAGGGCAATCTTGCGGATCATAGTTTGGAAGGTGTTGAGTATTAGTTGATTACGGCTTCGCCGTCGGGCCTGCAGGAGCAGATCCGGGTCGGAGATATGAAATGGAGGTCCATTTCTAGAAACAAATATACCGAATAATCCCCAAAAAACAAAGATTCCGGGTCAAGCCCGGAATGACTACGAAGGCGCCTGGGATGACGGCAGGGGGCTGTTACAGTCCGAGCAGGAAAGGCTCGATGCGGGGGAGGACGAGGTCGTGTCCTCTGGCGTTGAGGTGGGCCGTGTCGTCCGGACCCTGGAAGTACATGCGGCGGAAACCGCGGAAACGGACGAAGATGCCGCTTCTGGTCGCGGCGTCAAAGACGGGGATGCCGAAGCTGCCGCAGACCTCCAGCATGGCCTGGACGGTCTCCCTGTACATCGGCTGCGGGACGGCCCACGGAGTGACGAAACAGATCTTGGCTTCGGGATATTTCTCACGCAGACCTGCGCAGAGAACTGCCAGTTTCTCGCGGAAGAAATCCGTGTTTTCGCCGTACCGGTGCATCAGCACCGCGTCATTGTGCCCTCCGATGACCACGACGTAGTCGGCAGGGATGTCCGGCAGGTCCGTGTAGCGCTCATACATGGGCGGGCCGAACTGCTCCCTTTTCCATTCATAGGCAAGACAGTTGCCGTTTCGGCCCCAGTTGTGGTATTCCATGTTGTATTTGGCTGCCAGCTTGTAGTGCCAGGTCTCCTGGATGGGACAAGCGGAGTTCTGTACGTAGCTGTCGCCGAATACGATCATTGTCTTGCCGTAAAGGGGGGAAGTCAGGATGGCTGACGGGACATCAAGGTTGTCTGTCGGCAGCATGACCAGCTGCTCCTGCGCGAATGCGGACAGTGTCAGCAACATGAAGAATATGATGGAAAACTTCTTCATCCCGAAGCACAAATATACGAAAAATCCGTATCTTTGAAACATGCCGGATTCTGTTTGGGATTCTTTTTTGTCGCTACTTCGTGCGGGCCTGTGGGAGCGGGACCTGCGTCTGTCGGCCGCGCCCGACACGGACGGCTGGGAACGGCTGCTGGAGCTGGGCCGCGGGCAGGCCGTGATGGGCCTGCTGCTTCGCGCGATGGCGCATCTGCCTGCGGAGCAGCGGCCGCCGGAGGCGCTGCAGCCGGTGCTGCGGGCGTGGGAGGAAGCCTTCTCCCGCGCGAACGCGCGCTACTCCCGCGTGCAGGGAGGGCTGCTGGCGCAGCTGACGGCCGCTGGGCTGCATCCCGTGGTGCAGAAGGGGAGCGCGGCGGCGAAATACTATGCGGACCCGTCCGTCCGGCAGGTGGGCGACATCGACCTCTTCCTCCCGGAAGGGGAATTCCGGCGCGCGCGAGCGCTGTTCCCGGACGCGCGGAAGGCCTCCGACGGCGCGGCCGTGTTTTCGCGTGACGGGGTGACGGTGGAGCTGCATCCGCGTTATTATGACGTCCATCTTTCCCCCGCAAAGCTCCCTCCGGTGGGCTCTCCCTGCGGGGAGATCCTGCTGCTCTCTTCGCATATTTTCAAGCACGCGATGGGCCCCGGACTAGGCTGCAAGCAGCTCTGCGACCTGACGATGGCGCTGACCCGCCTGGACGGGAAATACGACAAGAACGAATTGCGCGAAGCGCTGAAACGCGCCGGCCTGCTGCGCTGGCATACGCTGCTCTGCTCGCTTCTGACGGCTGATTTCGGCCTTGATGCATCCTGCTGTCTGCCCGGCTTCCGGGCCGTCGATCCCGCGCGGCTCCGCCGCATCGTCCGCGCAAGCGGCAATTTCGGCCGGTCGGACGGGAAATATCGGGATTCCCGTGAGCGGGGGACGCTCGGAAAGAAAGCAGCCACCGCAGGGGCTTTCCTGCGGCGGCTGCCGTTCTCGTTATCTTTCGGTGCCCGTGAGACGCTCGCCACGATGTGGGGGCTGGCGCTGGGCAATCTGAAATAGGACTACTGGTTCGTGAAGTTGAAATCCACGATCTTCCCCCAGTTGTTGATCGTATATGTGCTCCCAAGTCTCGGGCAGTTCCGCTTGGTCGCCACGACGCTCGTGGTGGGCGGATTGTTCCAGAGATTACAGTTGCCGCATCCCTTGATGGTCACGGAAGTCAGATTGGCGCAGGAATCAAAGTGCATTTCCTGCAGGCTTCCGGTGGGATCCATGACAAGATCGGTGAATCCGCTGCAATTGGTCAGGGAAACACTCCGGGTTGCATTGTAGCCGCTGGGCACGAAGACGGAAATGTCGTTGATGGCCGCGGGGAGATTCGTCAGGCTCACGTCCGCGAGAGCATGCGTGTTGGTCAATTCCAGCGTGGTCAGGGCGGGCGCGTTGAGCGAGAACGACGTAAGGCCGGATGAGCCCTGGCCGCCATTGAGCTTGAGTGTCCTGAGAATGGTGGAACTGTAATTGAACGTGGTCATGCTGGTCGGATCCGACAAAATGATGCTCACCAGCGCGTCGTTGTCCGACAGCTCCAGGGTAGAAAGACTGGTGGCGTTGGACCAGTTGATTTCCGTCAGGGAATCGCAGTTGGTCATCGTGTAGCGGAGCACGGCACGGGTCGGGAAGACCAGCTCGGTGAGCACGGGCAGATTGACCAGTTCGGCGATTTCGATGGCCGGGGACTGGCTGTCAATCACGATTGAGCGGAGATGAGGCTTGTCGTGTACAATCAGGCGCGAGAGTTGCTGAGCGTCCCTGATCTCGATGGACTCGAGGGCTGCACAGTCGGATACGTCCAGATCCGGCAGGGACTGCGCCTTGTTGATGTAGAGCCTCGTCAGGGAAGAGCAGCCGGTGAGGTTGAGGTTGGTGAGCTGGTAGGCCAGTTCGACTTCCAGGGTGTCCAGTTTGGAACAATTGCTCACGTCAAGGTTCTGCAGGGCGCCGATCTGGCCGAAGTGGGCGATTTCCAAGTCCGGACAGTTGACCAGGGTGAAGGTGTGGAGGTTGCTGTTCGCCTGGTCCTCACCGACGTGGATCTCCCGCAGGATGGTAAGGTTCTCGAGCGTCACGGTCTGCAGGGACCGGGATTCAATCGAGACGGTCTCGGTCAGCGGGCAATCGACGACGCTGACGTGCTGGATGGCCGGGGCGGAGACGATGTCGAGCGTCTTGAAGTGCTGCAGGCCTTCGATGTTGACGGTGTTGATGGAGCTGGCCTCGCCGGAGACGGAATTGTCGATGGTCAGGGACTCCAGATTGACGAAAGCGTACATGCCGCTGACGTAGTTGACGAGGCTGACGCCGTGGTCTTCGGTGATGACGACCTCGCGGACGTTCAGAATCTGCTGATATATCTCCTGCGGATCCACGGGATTGCCGTCCTTGTCCACCAGTTCGCCTGCGCCGTTCACGTCATAGAGGTCCTCGAATGCGTTGGCGAGCACGACCGCGATGACCGGCGTGATCTCGACTTCCATCGCACCCTTGCTGAAGCCGAGGTTGATACGGTGCTGCTTGCAGGCCGCGAAGCTGATGTATTCATCATTCTGCTTGAGGGCGAGCGATTTGGTCTGCGTGCCCTCGTTGTCGGAATAATTACACGAAAGCGTGAGGTTGGTCAGCTGGGTAGGCAGGCAGAAGATGCTGAACGTGACGCCTTCGCCGCTTTGCAGCACCTGGTTGATGCCGGTGGTGACCGTATTGCCAGTACTCGAGGCGACCACGGAAGTGGTCACGGCTGTCGCCTGTGCAAGATCCGCGATCGGGGCGGTGAAACTGCCGCACAGGTCGTCCGTGGTGGAGTGCAGGGAGCAGTTGTTGATCGTGATCGTGTTCTCGGTATCGTTGGTCAGCGTGATCTGGAAGGCCGTGAAAGCCGGGTAATAGAGGAGATTGACCAGGCTGCTGTTGGCGTTTATGCCGGAGGTGTAGGACACCATCGGGTAGGACCCGTTGACGGGGTCCAGGATCTTGACGACGCTGCCGCTGGGCTGTTTGACGGCAAGCTGCAGGGTCGTCGAGGAGGGAATCGTGGCGGAAATGGACTGGAGCTGGTTGTCTGCCATGGCCGAAGCCGGATAGACGGACCAGAAGCTGGCGGTGCCGGAGGCGCCGTCGATCCATCGCAGACCGCTGTCTTCATTGCCGCCGATGACGGTGGACTTGCGGCTGATCGTGCCCTGGGTGGCGGTGACGTCGCCATTCATCGGGGTCACGTCATAATCGGCGAAGTGGCGGCCGAGGAGGGTGATGGCGTTGTCGCTGGAGATGCGGACATCGTCCGTTCCCTGCCAGAGGATCTGCTGGTACCCGTTGACGTCAACGCCGTAAATGGCCTTCGTTCCGACGGAGTAGGCGGCGGAAAATTTGAGGTCTTTGGATTCCGAAAGAGCATCCTTCCAGCATCCCGTAAGCGTCAGCGCGGCGGCGATGACGCAGAGAGCGGTCCATGTGGAGATGGGCTTGGACAGTTTCATGTTTAGGCGAGGATTATTCCCAGTTCTGGTTGAAGCTGGAATCAGAAAAATCGTAGGTTTGTATCTCCTGTCCCTTGGTCTCGACGGTGGTTGAATCTTCCACGACGACGGAGGCCCCCAGGATCTCGGCTTCGAGTTCCAGGGCAAGGTCGTCCAGGACGACCGGCGCAGTGTAGGTAAGTTTCTTGCTCATATAATCTTATACGATTTTATTGTCAAATAGTTTCAAGCCAGGCGCGGGGCACGTCGGCGCGGGCGAACCAGCTGCCGAGCAGCTCCACGACCACGTAGGTGCGCCCGCGGAACTCGAGTACGCGCCCTTCGACGCCGCTCAGGATGCCTTTGGTCACGCGTACCCGGTCGCCGAGGGCGAGGGGACGGTCCAGCAGGCCGCCTTCCGAGGTGGAAAGGTCGAGCACGCGCCGGAAATCCTCCATCTGCTTGTCGGGCACGACGAGCAGGGTCCTCGTGGCGGGATCGATCATATAGCGGACCGGAACGCCCTGCTCGTTCGCGAGCGCGCAGGCCTGCTGCTTGGTGGTACGGACAAAAATCATACCCGGGATCAGCGGCTTCTCGTATTTCGCGCGTCCGCGCGTACGGGAACGAAGCTCTGTCGGGAGGAAGCTCTCCGTCCCGAGTCGGCCGAGACGCTCGCGCACGCCCAATTCCGCCCCGCAGCGCGTGTGCGCGGCGAACCAGCAGGTCTGATGTGTGCGTGCGGCGTTCTCCATGGTCTTAGAATTTCTTGCCTCCGGCGATGCGCAGGAAGGTCTGCCCCAGCACCCGCATGTCGAACCACACGGAGTGGTTGCGCAGGTAGTAGAGGTCGAGGTCCAGGCGCGTCAGCATCTTCTCGAGGGTGTCGGTATATCCGTTGTAGAGGGTCGCGTAGCTCGTGACCCCGGGACGGATCTGATAGAGGTACCGGTATCGCGGATTTCTCTCCATGATACGGTCGATGTAGTATTGGCGCTCCGGGCGGTAGCCGATGAAGGACATGTCGCCGCGGAAGACGTTCCAGAGCTGCGGAAGCTCGTCCAGGTGGTGCTGGCGCAGGAATTTACCCACGCGCGTCAGGCGTGGATCGTCGTCGCCGGTATAAAGCCGCGGGATGCCCATGGCCTCGGCGTCGCGCCGCATGGAGCGGAACTTGAGGATGTAGAACGGGCGTCCGCCCTTGCCGATACGCTCCTGGGAATATATAACGGGACTGCCGTCCTCAATGAGAACGGCCAGTGCACAAAGGATGATCAACGGTAGAAATATGATCAAAAAAATCCCGGACAGAACGACGTCGAAACTTCGTTTTACGAACTTCCCGAGGGCGCCCATCTTGCTCTCCGCGGGGATACTTTCCGACTCTCCGCCGCCGCTTCCGCCTTCGGGGTCTCCGGAATTTCCTTTCGGGAACAGGATACAGTCAATGCCGCCCAGGCGCCATTGCAGGGCGTCCAGCGCGGCGTCATCAGCGACATAGTAAATGATGAATCCCCGGATGAGCTTCCTGTCCATCTCCGGTCTTCTGGAGATCAGGCCGAGCAGGTTGTAGCGGCCGGTCTGCTGGGCGCTCTCCGCAAAGAGTGCGGCTTCGTCGTCATCCCCGAAGACGAGGGTGTTCGGCCGCGAGGACAACTCCTTCATCTCCAGCGTCTCTTCGCGAAGTCGCGCGAGCGTGCTGCGAACGATGAAAATCGCCATGGATGAGAACAAGGTGTCGGAGATGATGGCCAATACGATGAAGGCAGGCTGCGTGAAGCCGCCCCTGTCCGTCAGCATCAGGATGGTCATGCCGATTTCCTTCACCAGGACGGTGAGGAAGAGGCGGTCCGTGGAAAAATTGGCACCCTCGATGCTCACGACGCGGAAACTGCCGGAAATCAACAGCCCCAACAGGGTGAAAACCATCGCACAGCCAACGAAGATGGCGAAATGGGTGGCGAAGCCGTAGATCGGATTGGCGAGCCAGCGGACGAGCAGGAATGCAAAAAAGGACCCAAGGCACGATAAGAACGTGTCCTGCAGGATGGTAGATCTCCACCATGCCCGTGCCTTATTTAGTCTGGCCGGCATAATTTTTTGTGTTTTTCTTTATGTGGTCCAGCAAATATATGCATTTTTACTGAAAGTGCGCGCGTATTCCCCAATATAAATAAAAAAAACAGGCCGAATCGACCTGTTTTTCTGTAAGTATTTGCCGGAAACGGATTATTCCGCGGCGGCTTCGGCTTCCACGAGGACCTTGACCTTGGCGAAGACGCCCTTGTAGCACTTCACCTTGCCTTCGAACTCGCCGGTCTCCTTGATCTCAGGAACGGTGACGTTCTTCTTGTCCACCTCGATGCCGGCGGCGGCGAGGGCCTCGGCCACCTGGGCGGCGGTCACGGCGCCGTAGAGCTTGCCGCTCTCGCCGACCTTGGCGGTGAGCTTCACTTCCACGGCCTCGATCTTGGCAGCGGCGGCCTGCGCGTCAGCGACGAGCTTGGCCTCTTTGTGGGCGCGCTGGCGAAGGGTCTCGGCGTGCTGCTTGAGCGCGGACGGGGTGCCGACGGTGGCGTAACCCTGCGGAACGAGATAATTGAGCGCGTAACCGGTCTTGACTTCTACCACATCTCCGGCCTCGCCGAGATTGGCAACTTCTTTCTTGAGAATGATCTTCATAACGCTTCAATTATTTGAGGAGGTCGGTGACATACGGGAGCAACGCGATGGAGCGGGCACGCTTGACGGCCTGGGCAACCTTGCGCTGGAACTTGAGGGAAGTACCCGTGATGCGGCGGGGAAGGATCTTGCCCTGCTCGTTGAGGAACTTCTTGAGGAACTCGGCGTCCTTGTAATCGACATACTTGATGCCGGCTTTCTTGAAGCGGCAGTATTTCTTCTTGCGAACCTCTACGGTAGGAGGGTTCAGATAACGGATTTCGTTGTTGTTTGCCATAATGATTCCTCCTGATTATTCTTCGGTTTCAATCTCTTCGGCTTCGGCCTTGGGGGCCTCTTCCTGCTGGGGAGCGGCGGCTGCGGCAGCGGCCTTGGCGGCGCGCGTCTGGCGGCGGTGCTCGGCGTAGGCGACGGCGTTCTTGTCGAGGGCCACGGTGAGGTAGCGCAGGATGCGCTCGTCGCGGTGGTACTGGGTCTCGAGGGTACCGACGAACTGCGGGTCGGCCTTGAATTCAATCAGGTAATAGAATCCTGACGTCTTGTGCTGGATGGGGTAAGCGAGCTGCTTGAGACCCCAGTCCTCTTCGTACACGATCTCGCCGCCGTTGTCACGGATCAGCTGGGTGTACTTGGCAACCGCTTCCTTCATCTGGGTGTCAGACAAAACGGGAGTTGCAATGAAAACGGTTTCGTACTGTTTGATCATTTTGTTAATTGTTAAGTAAAAAATACAGTCCCTTTTACAAAGGGGCTGCAAAGATAGACAAATATTTTGTAAATACAAAAAGATTCCCGATCGGGTCGGGAATGACGGCGGGAAAGTCGGGAATGACGGTTATTCGTGCGTGGCGAGCCAGATCTTGGGCGTCATGCCCGTGACTTTCTTGAAAATGTTGTTGAAGGCGGAGGCGCTTGCGAATCCGCAGGCCTGCGCGACCTCGTTCTGCCGTGCGTTGCGGTGCCCGGCCAGGTATTGCTGGGCGAACTCGATGCGCAGGGTGTTGATCAGGTCCGGGAACGGCATGTTGTAGGTGCCGTTGACGAGCCGGGAGATATAGGTCTTGTTGCTGCTCAACTTCTCGGAAACGCTCAGGAGCGTGATGCCGGGCTCCAGGTAGCCCTTCTGCCTGAAAATGTAGTCTTCGAAGCGGGACAGCAGGCTGTCGTCGTCCCAGGATGCGGACACGGCGGCGTGGATGCTGGCGGCGGGCGAATCGGCCTCTTCTTCCACCTGCCGGAAACTGTCCGTCGTCATGCGTTGGGCGATCAGCTGCTGGGCATTCCGGAGCACGTCGGGACTTGCGGAGTTCACCATGTCCGCGAGCATTTCCTCTTCGATTGCGGCCTGGGTGCGAGCGTCGAAATTGAAGCGGAAGGCGTATTTCATTTCCCGGAGGAAGATGGCGCGGCGGGCGCCGAAGAGGGCAATGTAGCTGAAAGCGAACACGCTGAGCATCTGCAAGAAAGAGAGCAGGATCGTGATCCAGGGCATCCTGGCTAGCGCTTCGCGCGAGAGGACGGCTTTGGCCAACAGGAAAATGAGCGTGAGGATGAGCGTGAAGTACTGGAGTTCCAGCACGCGGATCCGCTCTCCGGCGAAGAATCTGCGGACATGCCGCAGGCGGAGGTTATCCCAGTACATCAGGACGAGCATCTTGGCCACTTCGCCAAGCAACTCTATGAGAATGAACACCCGGAACAGCAGATTGGTCACCAGATAATAGGCATAGACGTCGCCGTCTCCCTCGCGCAGATCGATGTTGATCTGGCGGGAATAGATCGTCTCAAGATAATCCATGATCTTGGCGGGACCGGCCATGAAGACGATGGCCAGGCCGGCCGAGAACAGGAAGGTGGGGAAGACGATCCAGAGGAGCTGACGCCAGTCGATGCTTTTTTCGGAGCGCAGGCGGGAGAGGTAGATTCCGGCGAGCGGGAGGATGGCGGGCGTAACCAGCTGTGCCAGCAGGCTGGAAATCAACAACGTGGAGGACGGCGTCGCTGCATCGGTGTAGCAGGCGTCCGCGAAGAGATGGAGGCAGACGGCGGCCAGCAGGATGACGGTTGCTGCATACGTCCGGGCCCGGTTGGCCATCAGGGTATGGATGGCAATCCAGAACAGGCCTGCGGCCACGGGGAGAAATACCAGAAAACTCAGCAGCATAGGTTATCAGTCGTTGACAAATATAGGAATAATAAATGAAAATCCGTATATTTGGAGTCGTGAAGATTTTCGCGAAAGTCTTGCTGCTGCTTATTTTACCATCGGCATTTCTGCCGCTGGCGGCTCAGAACAACCCTTATGAAATAGATGATGTCTGCTACGAGTGCCTCCGCCGGGCGGAGGACACGGTGGACGATCTGGACACGGACGATTTCGAACAGGCTAACGCGCGTCTGCTGGAGCAGGCCATCGTGCGACATGACGAAAAGGCGCGGACGCTCTACTATGTTTTCGCCCTCCGGCGCCTTTGCCGGAAGGGGGAGATGGCTGCGCCGGAGCAGCGGAAGAAGGCCAATGAGGACGTGGACCTGGCTTTCGACGTGCTGCGGGACGTCTCGCGCGAGACGGGGCTGACGCAGTACTATTATTATTCCTACGACCTGGCACAGAACTACTATTTCACCACGCGGCAGGTCTCGCGGGCCTTTTCCCTGCTGGACAAGATGCTCGATGACTCCGAACAGGAAAACGACGAGTACGGCCAGTGGCAGGCCTTGCGTTTCCTGGCCCAGGTGTACCAGCAGCAGTCGGACATCCTGAATACCCGGCGCTATCTGAAGCAGTGCCTGAACCTGTATCATACGACCAAGGATCCGACGATACGCAGACAGCCGGTGACGCGTATCTACTGCGACCTGGCCGATACCTACGATTTCCAGGACGATTCGAGCCGGATTAATTACAATATGGCGATCCAGGAGGCCCAGGCGCATCTGGACACGCTGCGATGCATGTATTATCAGGCGCAGATCGCCGCGTTCGACAAGCAGGTCGATGAGTATCAGGACAGGCGCGATTACTGCCTGAACGACCCTGCTTTCCGCTCGTTCTTCCGGACCGGCCCGGAGATGTTCTCCTGCGTGGATGCGATCGTCCGGCACGAAAGGCCGGCCCAGGCGCTGCTCGACACCTTGTACCAGCCGCGGCAGCAGCAGTTCATCGGCCGGCTCGCGGCCGAATGGGGGATGCATGACCTCTCCCTGTACATGATGCGGAAGCGGTATGAGGATATGCAGTCCATCCTCTCCAATATCAATGACATGCGTCTCGAGGAGGCCTCCGGCCAATACGAAACCTACCGGCTGAACCGTCAGCTGCGCGAGAAGGACCAGGAAGTGGCGTTTGCAACGCGTCTGATAGCCATCCTGACCGTCATTATGCTGGTGGGTGCGCTTCTTTTCTCTCTGGTTCATATCCGCATCTTGCGCCGCGAACGGGTGGCCGACGTGGAGCGGATCCGGGAGCTGAAGGAAGCCAATGACCGGGTCCAGCTGGCAAATGCCGCCAAGACGCGTTTCGTGCAGAACATGAGCCATGAAGTGCGGACCCCGCTTAATGCCATCGTGGGATTCTCGCAGTTGCTCACGCTTCCGGACGGTTCCTTCTCGGAGGAAGAAAAGACAGAATTCTCGGAGCATGTCGTCAACAATACCCAGATGCTGACGATGTTGCTGGATGATATCCTCAATACTTCGGCCATCGATTCCGGTAACTACCGCATTACCTACGCGCCAGGTGAGATGCATTACATCGCGCGGGCGGCGATCAAGAGTGCCGAGCACAGGCTCAAACCGGGCGTAAAGATGTTTTATGCTCCGGAGTCTGAAGAACCGTTTACGTTCACGACGGATCCGCGTCGCGTGCAGCAGATTCTGATCAACCTGCTGACCAATGCCTGCAAGCATACGAAAGAAGGGCAGATCTGCCTGTCCAGCTCGCTTACGAAGCGGCCGGGCTACGTCAGCTATGCCGTCACGGACAGCGGGCCCGGCATCCCGGCGGACCAGGCGGAAAAGATTTTCGAGCGTTTTACCAAGCTGAACGAGTTCGTGCAGGGCACGGGCCTGGGTCTGAGTATTTGCCGGGACGTCGCCAACCGGATGGGCGCAGAAGTCTATCTGGACACGAGCTACACGGCAGGAGGCGCCCGTTTTATTCTGGATGTGCCGGTTGAACCGGAAGGAAAGGAAACAATAAAAACCGCATAATTATGGCTCCTTTTTTCGAACAAGATCACGATTATTCGAGATTCAATGTCCTGGCGGTGGACGACATCCCGCTGAACTTGCTGCTCGTGAAGAAGATGCTGGTCGGGTTCAATTTTGAATTCCGGACTGCGGACGGCGGCCAGCAGGCACTCGACGCCGTGGCCGAGAAGAGGCCGGACCTGATCCTGCTGGATCTGATGATGCCGGAGATCGACGGATTCGAAGTGATCCGCCGGCTGCGTGCGGATCCCGCTACGGCGGATATCCAGATCGTCATCCTGTCCGCGCTCAACTCTGACGAGGATGTGGTGAAGGGCTTCGACGCAGGTGCGAACGACTTCATCATGAAGCCTATCATCATGGAGCGTCTGCTCAACTGCGTGTCTACGCAGCTGCAGATTATTGAAGCGAAAGGGAAATAGCCGCTACGACGCTAGAAAGTGTCGTTGTTCTCGTAGATCTTTGTCTCCCAATCACTGACAGAGGGGGCGAAGGTGATCGTATGATACACGGAACTCAGATCCAATCCGATGTGGAAGGTGTACTGCCTGCCGTAGATGAATTCGTTGTTCGGCAACAGGCCGTATAGCATGTACTTGGCGACCTGGTTTTCCAGCGGCCCATAATAGAAACCGTTGTACGTGAATCCCTCGACGTCGAACACCACCTCCACGCACTGCTTGCCGACCAGGATTTCGTCCGGGATGGAATAGTAGCGGTGGCTGTTCATCATGCGGTCCTCCAGCGTGTCGAAGCCGACGAATTTCTCGTTCTTGCTGCCCACGCCCACTTTGGCGTCCCCGTCGAAGACGACGATGTTACGGTAGTAACCCTGCCGCTGCCAGGTGCCGTTGCCTTTGTCCATGTCGTTGATGAACACGCCGGCACAAGCGACGTAGGTGGCCGTAAGCTTGCGTAAGTGAATCAGCCCCTGGAGCTCCTCTTTCGGCGTGACGTCACAAATCTTGTAGCCGATATCGTTGGTGATGTGCTGGAAGACGAGCGGGACCATGTTGAGCTGGTCGATGGCTTTCTGGGTCGTTTTGGAGATGAGCGGTCCGGCATCCGTCTCCGTGGCGGAGTACAGGATGCTGTACGTGGTCAGGTCCTCGCCGTAATCCAGATGGCCGACATGGGGATAGTAGGCACTGAAACTGATCTTGTTGGCGGAATCCCAGAGATAGTTGTCAAATGACCCGTGGTACTGACCGGATGCATCCTGGTACACGGTGGCGTTGTCGATGACGAGCTTGTGGTGTTCGGGGTCCACACCGACCAGGCCGAAGGGGATGTCCGGATTCAGGGTAGCCGGCATACTGCCTTCGTCATAGAAGCTGTCCGAATCTGCTTTCGTGACACCCTGGCCTGAGCGGGTCACAACCTTGCCGTCGCGTGTGATGAGTACGTCGAAGTTGATTTTCTGCTGGGCGGGCGTGACATCATTGTCATCGAGTTTGAGGCATGCGCTAAGCAGTACCGGAGCGGCACAGGCAAGCAGAATGTGCAAAGCTTTTCTCATGTGGTAGTAAGTCGACACTTCAAATATAGAAAAAAATGATTAACTTTGAAAGATGATTGATTGATAATGAAGAATTTCCTTGTCTCAGTTATTTTTTGGGTATTTGCGACCATCCTGCCGATGGCCGCGCAGACCAACCCGTATGAGATTGACGACGAGTGCTATAAGTATTTCTGTGAAACGGAGTTGCTGGTCGGGAAACCCGGTTTCGAAGAGAGCGCCGCAGCCCTGCTCCGTTCTGCGATAACCAGGAGCGACACGAAGGCGCAGACCTTGTATTATGTAGAGCGCCTCAAGCACATTTCGCGGAGCGTGCCGTCGAAACGACCACCCTCGCCCCAGGACGAGGCCAAGGTGGTTGCCGCCTTCGACGACCTCAAGCAGGTGGCCAACCAGTTCGGATATCCGCAGTATTTCTACTACGCTTACGAAATCCTCCAGAATTTTTATTACAACCGCGGTCTGCCGTTGCGTACGGTCGAGCTGGTGCAGGAGATGCATGAGATCGCTTCGGAGCGGAAGGACGCCTACGGACTCTGGATGGGGCACCGCTACATGGTCTCGCTTTATGTGGCGCAGGGTGATTACATCACGGCCAAACACTATATCCTGGAATCGCTGAAGATTTACGAGTCGAGCACGGATCCCGTCCTGCGCAGACAGAGCGTGGCCCGGCTGTATTGCGATTTGTCGGATACCTATCTCATCGGAGACGATTCGGTGCGGATTAACGTGGATAAAGCCCTTAAGAATTCCAAGCAACACCTGGATACCCTCCGCTGCGAATACCACCTGGCCAAGATCGCTGCATACGAGAAGAAAGTCCAGGAATATCACCAGCACCGGGATTATTGCCTGCAGGATCCGTCCCTTCCATCCATCAGCACGACGGCCGAGCGCTTGTTCGGAACGCTGGATGCCATCATCGGAGGGACGTTCGACGTCGACGCGGTGAACGCGCTGTCGTTCTCCCGTATCCGCGAAGTCAAGTACATCGCCAACGTGGCCGAAGTCTATGGCTACAAGGACCAGGCTTTTGAAATTGAGCGTCTGCTGGTGCGTAAGTTCGAGCAGCTGTTCGCGGAAAGCAACCAGTCCAAGATCACGGAACTGGACGCCCGGCTGGGAAATACGAGGCTGTCTGTCCAGTTGGCCGACAAGACCAAGGAAGTGCTCAATATCACCCGGCTTGTGGCCGTACTGCTGGCTGTCATTCTGGTAATTGCCTTGTCGTTCTTCCTGTTCTATATCCGCAACCTCAATCAGGCGAAGGAGCAGGATGAGAGGCGGATCGCTGAATTGAAGGATGCCAACGAGAAAGTTCAGCTGGCCAATGCCGCCAAGACGCGTTTCGTGCAGAACATGAGCCACGAGGTACGTACGCCGCTCAACGCTATCGTGGGCTTCTCACAGTTGCTGTCGCTTCCGGACGGATCGTTCACCGAGAATGAAAAGAGCGAATTCTCCAACCATATTGTCAACAATACCAATATGCTGACGATGCTGCTGGATGATATCCTCAGCGCGTCCGCGATGGACTCCGGCAGTTATCAGATCAATTATGAGGACGGAGAGGTGCACAACATCGCCCAGTCGGCCATCAATAGTGCGGAGCATCGCCTGCAGCCGGGCGTACGCCTGTATTACGCTCCGGAGTCGGAGGAGCCGATCGTGTTCCGGGTTGATCCCCGCCGGGCACAGCAGATTCTGATCAACTTGCTGACCAACGCCTGCAAGCATACGATGGAAGGGGAAATCTGCCTGACGAGCTCGCTGACCAGCCGTCCCGGTTTCGTGAGCTATGCCGTCACGGACACGGGTACGGGCGTGCCGCCGGAACAGGCGGAGCAGATTTTTACCCGCTTCACCAAACTGAATGAATTCACGCAGGGCTCAGGCCTGGGCCTGAGTATCTGCCGCGAGATTGCCGGGCGGATGGGCGCGAGCGTCTATCTGGATACAAGTTATACGGCGGGTGGCGCCCGTTTCGTGCTGGAACTGCCGTTGCACCCGGATGAACAAAAAAAACAAGTGGAACAAACTAATACTGAATAGAACTATGATTCCGTTTTACGATCAAGATCACGATTATTCGAAGTACAATGTCCTGGCCGTGGATGACATTCCGTTGAATCTGCTGCTGGTGCAGAAGATGCTTGCCCGCTTCAATTTCACGCTGCGGACGGCTTCCAACGGCCAGCAGGCGCTGGATGCCGTGGCTGCACAGAAGCCGGATTTGATCTTGCTGGACTTGATGATGCCGGGTATTGACGGATTCGAAGTGATCCGCCGCCTGCGTGCGAATCCCGACACGGCGGATATCCAGATCATCATCCTGTCGGCGCTCAACTCCAACGAGGATGTCGTGAAAGGATTCAGTATGGGAGCGAACGACTTCATCATGAAGCCGATCATCCTGGAGAAGCTGCTCAGCTGCGTGGTGACGCAGATGCAGCTTGTCGAAGCCAAGAACCGCTAATTAAATGTGGCCACCTCCGGTCTGACGGAGGTCCTCGTCCACCTTGTTTTTCTCGTTGAGAAGCAGGGTCAGGAGCCAGTCCTTCTGCTCCGTCGACAAGCCCAGGTCGCGGCAGGCCGATTCGTACCGGTTGATGACGGCCTCCTGATAGCGATGGTACATCATGGATTTCCGGGTCTCCTCCTCGATGGCTTCGTGCTCGATCTCGTAGCTTTCCATGTAGTAATTCTTGTACACCTTCTCCGAGGAATAGTGGACGCAATAGAAGAACAGTCCTGACACCAGGATGATGATACCCAGGATGCCCAGGACCAGGGGGACGCGCTGGATCAGGCCCAGCATGCCCAGCGTGCCGCCGGCAAGGAAGAATACCGGGGCCAGGAGTTCTTGCTTATGGTATTTGATGAGGGAACGGATCTTTTTCATAAGCGGAGGGTGTTGGATTGACGGTTCTGCAGGATTCTCAGTCGGACTGTATTCTCAGCTTCCTTGGCATCGAGCGCCTGGTGGTAGGCACGGCGCGCCTGAAGCATCTGGTTGTTCTTTTTCTTCATTTCCTCCAGGTTCTCGCGAAGCTGCCACTGCGACACCAGGATGGACAGGAAAGCGATGGCGAACATGACGAGGAAACCGATCAGGATGGTGGTCTGGTTCGCGTTCTTGAGCCGTTCGGCTTCTTCCCGGAGCCGGGCGTTGTTCATTTCGGCGTCGAGGATGGCCATGTCTTCGTTCTGCACCCGGATATAGATGGAGTCTTTTTCGACCATCAGGCTGGAGAGCTCATGGTAGGCGGGAGCGAATTTCCCCCAGGCAGCGTAGATGTTCTGCCGCTTGTCCAGACGCTTGCGCGCCGTCCCCAGTGAATCCGCCTTGACAAGCGCCTGCTCGAACAGGCCGCGCGACTGGAGATAAGCGACGTCCATCTCGTAGCGGTCCTCATTTTCCGCCTGCATCTTGTAGAGCGGGTCGGAGATGAGCTGGTCGTAGAGCTGCCAGAATGCCTCCCAGTCTTCCTGGGCATAATGGATATAGGCACGGGTCATCCGGGTCTTGATACGCAGGGAAGGGAAGAATTCCTGGTACTCTTCGGCCATGGCGCAATGCAGTTCAGCCTGCGGGAAATCCTTCAGTTTGATATACTCCTGGGCAATCAGGATGTGGAGGTTGGGCAGTTCCTGCTCTGCACGCGCTTCCCGGCAATAATCGGCGGCTTGCGTGAAGTTCCGGATGGCGAGGTGGGAATTGGTACGGTAGCTTTGGATCAGGCCCACGATGCGGTGGGCGTACATCCGGCCGGCGGCACTGCCTTCAGCGGACGCGAGGCGTTCCATTGCCCGCGCCTCGAGCATGGCGTCGGAGACGCGACCGATGTGGATCAGGAACTGGCAGTATTCGTGGAGGGTGGCATAGTAGAAACTGCGCGCCTCCTGGCGTTCCGAGAGCAGTTCCTTGATTTCGGCCACGGCTTCATCCATCCGCGCATAGTCTCCCTGTGCGAAGCGCACGGGATATTCGAGCGACAAGCCGAGGCACTTGTATTTGTAGTTCCCGGCGGCAACGCCTGCCTGGTAGAGCGAGTCTGCGAGGACGAGATTCTCCGCGTCGTATTCCTGCATGTGCCCCCAGGCGTAGCGCTGGAAGGTCGCGTCGTCTACATTGAGCCGGTTGACGACCTGGGCGCCCGCAAGCCCAGCGGCTGTGAGCAGAATCAGCAGGAAGGAAACGAGGCGTCGCATGGTCAGTCGAAGAATTTGCCGTCTCCGTCGGAGTCGATGGTTTGTGCCAGTTTCTCGATATTGAGACTGCGGGCGGAGGCGTCCACAATCTCTTTGTAAATACCTCCGGCACGGTAAACCTCGTCCGGATTGCCGCTTTGCTCCACCCGGCCCTGCTGCAGGGCGTAGATGATGTCGGAGTCGATGATCTGTGAGATGGAGTGCGAGATCATGATGACCGTACGGTCCTGCTTGATGGCGTCGATGCTGGCCTTGATCTGCTCGGTCGCGATGGCGTCGAGCGAGGCGGTGGGCTCGTCCAGGAAGATGATGGGCGGGTTCTTGAGGAACATGCGTGCGATGGCGATGCGCTGCTGCTGGCCGCCGGACAGGTCGGCCGCCTTGTTCTGGAAGCCCTTGGGCAGGGCCATGATCTGGTCGTAGATGTAAGCTTTGCGGGCGGCTTCTTCCACCTCTTCGAGTGTGGCGTCCGGCCGGCCGTAGCGGATGTTCTCCTCGATGGTTCCGTCGAAGATGTGGTTCTTCTGCAGGACCAGGCCGATATTTTCCCGGAGGTAGCGGGTATCCCATTCACGCAGATCCACGCCGTCCAGCTTGATGGTTCCGCAATCCGGTTCGTAGAACTTGTCCAGCAGGTTCACGACGGTGGATTTGCCGGCGCCGCTCAGGCCCACCAGGGCCGTGATCTGACCGCTGCGTATGGTCATGTTGATGTCGTGCAGCGCCTTGTTGCCGTTGGGGTAGGTGAAGTCCACATGGGAGATCTCAAAGTTGCCCAGGACCTTGTCCGGCCGGTAGCTGCCGCTCGGCTCGATCTCCTCTTCGGAATCCAGGATGCCGAAGAAGCCCTCTGCGTAGATGAGCGCGTCGTTGACGTCGTCGAAAATGCGCTGTAGCTGGGTGATCGGGGCGATGACGTTGCTGAAGAGCATCACGTGGTACATGATCTTACCGATGGTCATGCCGGGATAGCCTTTCAGCACCAAATAGGCGGTCAGGATGATCACCAGCACGGTTCCGACCTGTTTGACGAAGCTCTTGAGTCCGTTGTAGTAGAAGGCCACGCGGCGGGTCTTCATCTGGTTGGCCGTGACCTGGTTCTGGATGTCCAGCTGCTTCTGCGCCTCGATGCGTTCGCGGTTGAAACTCTTGATGACGTTGATCGAGTCGATGATGTTCTTGATGCCCTGGCTCTTGGATTCCAGGTGGGAACGCATTTCCCGGCGCCAGCCCTTGAGCCGCTTGGCCTGCCGGTAGGTGATCCAGAAATAGAAGGGTACGATTCCCAGCGCCACCAGGCCTACGTAGACGTTGGCGGCGAACATGAGGATCAGGGCCAGCGCGGCGCTCGTGAAGAGGGGCAGGAGGTCGATGAAGAAGTTCTGCACTGTGCGCGACAGGCTGCTGACACCCTGGTCGATACGCGCCTGAAGCTTGCCGGTGGCGTTGTCGTCGGTGTTGAAGTAGGCCATGCGGAAGGTCAGCACCTTCTCGATGACGGCCTGCGAGAGGTCGCGCGAGACAAAGATGCGCATGCGCTCGCCGTAGTAGTTCTGCGCAAAGGTGATGAGCGCGGAGATGACTTCCTTGCCCAGCAGCACGACGCTGATGATCGTGAGGATGCGGGCGGCCTGTGCCCAGGTGAAATTTGTGCCGATCAAGGCATTGATGGCATCCACGGTGCGGTCGAGCACGATGGCGTTGACCTGCGCCATCAGGGAACCGACCAGGGTCAGCACAAGGGTGATGACCACCAGCCAGCGGTAGGGCCGCACAAACGGCCTGATATTCTTGAATAGGCCGAATAAGTTCATGGTCTATATGTTCACGTCTTCCAGCTCCTCTTCGGAACGGAGGTTGGCGCGAATGAAGTTCTGGCGCTCCAGCGTGTTGTCGCCCATGTAGAAGGACATGATGTCCGCGATGGACTCCTCTTCGGCCAGTTTCACCAGGTCGAGGCGCATCTCAGGGCCGATGAAGTGCACGAATTCCTCGGAACTGATCTCACCGAGACCTTTGAAGCGCGTGATCTCCACGCCGGTCTTGAGGGCGCTGACGGCCTTTTCCTTCTCCTCGGGAGAGTAGCAATAGCGGTTCTCCTTCTTGTTGCGGACGCGGAAGAGGGGAGTCTGCAGGATGTGCACGTGCCCGCGACGGATCAGGTCGGGATAGTACTTCATGAAAAAGGTCAGCACGAGCATGCGGATGTGCATGCCGTCATCATCGGCATCGGTAGCCACGATGATGTTGTTGTAGCGGAGATTCTCCAGGTCGTCCTCGACGCCCAGGGCGGAAATGAGCAGGTTCAGTTCTTCGTTCTCCGCCACCTTCTTGCGGCTCTCCTTGTAGCAGTTGATCGGCTTGCCGCGCAACGAGAAGACAGCCTGGTAATTGGCGTTGCGGGCCTTGGTGATCGTTCCGCTTGCGGAATCGCCCTCGGTGATGAAGATGGAAGACGCTTCGATGTTCTCCTGCGTCTTTTCGGTGACCTTGTCGTTGTAGTGGAAGCGGCAGTCGCGCAGTTTGCGGTTGTAAACGTTGGTGCGCTTGTTGCGCTCGCGCGTCTTCTTCTGGATGCCGCTGATCTCCTCGCGCTCCTGCTGGGAGGCCTTGATCTTCTCTTCGATCACGGGCACGATCTCCTTGTGGATGTGCAGGTAGTTGTCGAGGTTCTTGGAGACGAAGTCGTTGACGTAGGAGCGGATGGTCGGGCCGATGTCGGTCTTGAGGGCGCCGGACTCGTCGTGGAACTGCTTCTCCCACATGTAGTTGGAGCCGAGCTTGGTCTTGGTCTGGCCTTCGAAGTTCGGTTCCTGGATCTGGATGCTGATGGCCCCGACCACGCCCTGGCGGCAGTCGGTGGGGTCGTAATTCTTCTTGAAGAACTCCTTCAGGGTCTTGGCGATGGCTTCGCGGTAGGCCGCGAGGTGCGTGCCGCCGTCACGGGTGTTCTGGCCGTTGACGAAGGAAGAGATGTTCTCGCCGTAGGCGTTGCAGTGGCTCAGGACGATCTCGATGTCCTCGCCTTCGAGGTGGATGGGCGGGTAGAGCGGCTCGTCGCTGAGCAGGTTCTCGTTGACGAGGTCCAGCAGGCCGTTCTCGGACTTGTAAGGCGTGCCGTTGAGGTTGAGGGTCAGGCCTTTCTTGAGGTAAGAATAGTTCTTGACCATCGTCTCGACGTAGTCCATGTTGTAGGCGTACTCGCCGAACATCATCTTGTCCGGGGTGAAGGTGACGAGGGTGCCGTTCTTTTCGTTTGTGCTGTCCTTGCCGCTTTCCTTGAGCTCTCCGCGCTCGAACCGCGCCCAGGAGCACTCCCCATCGCGGTAGGAGCAGACATAGAAATTTTCCGACAGGGCGTTGACGGCCTTGGTGCCGACGCCGTTGAGTCCGACGGACTTCTTGAAGACTTTGTCGTCGAACTTGCCGCCGGTGTTGAGGATGCTCACGGCCTTGACCACGGAATCCAGCGGAATGCCGCGGCCGAAGTCACGCACGGTGACGTCGTTCATCTGGATGGAGATGCGGATCTCCTTGCCGTAGCCCATCGCATATTCGTCGATGGAGTTGTCCACGATCTCCTTCAGGAGGACGTAGATGCCGTCGCCGGGGTTGTTGCCGTTGCCGAGGCGGCCGATGTACATACCCGGACGAAGACGTACGTGCTGTACGCCTTCGAGGGTGCGTATGTTGTCGTCTGTGTAGTTACTATTTGGCATTCTTCGTGACGGTGCCCTTGAGGTGCAGGATGACGGGTTTCTTCTGGGCGGAGGTGTAGACCGTGAGGGTCTTGTCGAAGGTGCCCGTGCCTTCGTCGTTGGAATACGTGGCAGTGATCACGCCCTTTTCGCCCGGGGCGATCGCTTCACGCGGCCACACGACGTCGGTGCATCCGCAGGAAGGAACGACGGCGAAGATCGAGAGGGGCTCGTCCGCGTCGTTGGTCACGGTAAAGGTGCAGGTCTGTTTGCCGGCCTTGGTGCTGATTTCGCCAAAGTCGTGCACAGTCTTGTCAAACTGGATGGGTGCTGCGAGTGCGACAGCAAGCAAGATTGTCAAAATTGTCTTCATAACTGCAAATTTACGAAAAAATGATTACTTTTGTCCCGGTTTTTGCAAATAACGGACCGAACACACACTAAATTTTACTGATAATGGCTTACAAGATTAATCCTGACACCTGCGTGGCATGTGGTACTTGCCAGGGTGAATGCCCCTCCGGCGCTATCCAGGAGGGTGATGTTTATACCATCGACCCGAACGTCTGCATCGACTGCGGCACTTGCGCCGATGCCTGCCCGATGGGCGCCATTGCTCCGGCTGAGTAGTCTGCAACGCTAGGTTGACACTTTACGGGACCCGATTTTCGGGTCCTTTTTTATTTCAAAATTCTTCCGGCGCAGAGGGTATAGCGGATGCAGCCGGAGTTGGCTGCATAGACCCAGTTGGAGATCAGGTGGTGGCAGGGCTGCATCTGGGGGACGCCAAGGTCGATGAGGACGGCGTCGGCCTGTTTGCCGACGGCGATCTCTCCCGCGTCGATGCCGAAGAAATCGGCGCCGTTCTTCGTGGCCCAGCGGAAGACCTCGCCGGCGGGGAGGAGGGAGGCGTCGCCGGCCAGTTTGGCCAGCAGGGCGGCGAATTTCATCTCTTCGCGCATGTCGAGGTTGTTGTTGGAAGAGACGCCGTCGGTGGCCAGCGTGATGCGACAGCCGGATTCGAGCGCCAGTTCATACGGGAAACGGCCGCTGCCCAGTTTCATGTTGGAGCAGGGGCAGTGCGCAATCGTCACGCCGCGCTGCGCGAGGATCTTCCATTCTTCGGCGTCCACGTGGACGCAATGGGCCGCGATGACGTCCTGTCCCAGGAAGCCGAGCTTGTCGAGGAAGCGCACCGGTGTGGTGCCGTGCGCCTTGATGCAGTCTTCGACTTCGCGACGCGTCTCGCTGAGGTGGATGTGCAGCAGCATGCCGTGGTGGCGCGCGAAATTGGCGCAGCGCTTGAGGTGTTCGGCGCTGACCGTATAGACGGAATGCGGCGCCATCACGAGCTGGATGCGCCCGCCGGTGGGGTCCTTCCAGTTCTTGATGTAGTCCTTGAGGGCTTCCGCCTGCGATTTGGGGTGGTTGTCCAGGATCGTGATGCCGATGGCGGCGCGCATCCCGGAGGCTTCCACGGCGGCAACGGCCTCTTCGGGATCGAAGTACATGTCGTTGAAGAAGGTGGTGCCGCCTGCGGCCATTTCCCGGACGGCGAGTTCGTTGCCAAGCCGGATGTCGTCGGAAGTCATCTTGGCCTCGAAGGGCCACACGTCCTGCTCCAGCCACTCCTGGAGCGGTTTGTCGTCGGCGTAGCCGCGCATCAGGGTCATGGCGGCGTGGGTGTGCGTGTTGAAGAAGGACGGGAGAATCGCGAGGCCGTCCGCCTCGATGACGCGGTCGGCAGGTGTGTCCTCCGGGGCGTCCAGGTCAGCGAAACGGTCGTGCCGGGTCAGGATGTTGGTCTTGCGCCCGTCCAGCAGCACATGTTTGATCAGGATGCGCTCCGGGATGCGGAATTCATTGTCCAGCTCCTTGTAGTTTGCCAGGATCCTCTCCGCGTGCTGCAGGAACAGCCGGCCGCGCGCGGTCGGTTCCACGTGGCCTCGCCCCCGTTCGAAAAGGGCGCCGCCGACGGACTTCTCCAATTCGGAAATATGCTGGCTGACGGCGGGCTGGCTGATGCCGAGCGCCTTGGCCGCCGCGGTGAAACTGCCGAGCTCCGCCACCCGGGCGAAAACGCGCAATCTGAAATCTTCGAACATTGTGTTATTGTTTATGCTTATCTGCAAAGATAGCATTTTCTAACGAAAAAAGCACCTGCGAGCCGCTCGCAGGTGCCTGAAAGTTTTTCATGTATTAAGTTTACTTATACATAAAGCGTTTGATGCTGCCTTTCGGCGTCTTGGCAAACGGGGTGAAGAGCACCTCGTAGCCGCGGACGCTGGAGTAGGCTGGAATCTTCTCGTTGAGGGTGGCGAGGTTCGCGTCCATGATGCTCGTGAGCGTGTCGGCGTCGATGTTCTGGTCTGCCAGCATCGTCTGGTCCGGGACAATCAGCGCCGTGAGCTGCCCGTTGCGCCCGACCACGATGGATTCCTGGACGTAGGGGAGTTGGTTGAGGACGACTTCGATCTCTTCCGGGAAGATGTTCTGCCCGTTGATGCCGAGAATCATGCTCTTGCTGCGGCCCACGAGGAAGGTGCGTCCCATCTCGTCGATGGTGCCGAGGTCGCCGGTGCGGAACCAGCCGTCGTTCGTGAAAACGGCGCGGGTGGCTTCGGGATTCTTATAATACCCGGAGAAGACGACGTGTCCGCGGACGAGGACCTCGCCGGCCACCTTGTGCGGGTCCGGGGAGTCGATCTTGAGTTCGATTCCTTCCGGGACGGGCTCGCCGCATTCTTTCATGACATAGGTCTCCTTGTGGCCCAGGGTGATGGTGGGGGTGCATTCGGTCATGCCGTATCCCGTCACGAACGGAACCTTGAGCTGCTCGAGGAAGAGGCGCTCGAGCTGTTCCGGCATGGCGGCGCCGCCCGTGATCAGCAGACCGAGGTTGCCGCCGAACGCATTCATGAAGATGGTCCGGAGGGCTTTGCAGAAATCGGGGTTGTTCCGGTAGTCGGCGAGCTTGGCGCTGCCGCTCTTGCTGCGGATGAATTCCCCGATGGTGTCGTCGATCATCTTGTTGATGATGAGCGGCACGGCGAAGAAGACATAGGGCTTGTAGTCGCGCAGGGCCGGTTTGAGGTAGGCCGGCACCGGCGGCACGAAGAGGATGCAGAGGGTCATGCCGTAGCAGAGCGGGGCCATCAGGTCATAGACCAGGCCGAAAATATGGGCATAGGGGAGTACGCTCACGTAGTTGTCTTCCCTCTTATAGGGGAAATGGTTGGGAATCAGCTGGATGTTCGAGCTGAAGTTGCGGATGGAGATCATCACGCCTTTCGGATTTCCGGTGGAGCCGGAGGTGTACATCAAGGCGCAGAGCTCGTCCAGCGGACGGTCCGGATAGTGGACGTCTTCGGCGCGAAGCCCGTCGGGATGGGCGGCGGCAAACAGCGCGTCGCGCGTCTCATAAATCTGCGCGAAGTTGCCGCGTGCAGCCAGCAGCTCGCCGCTCTTGGTATCGATGGCGCCCAGGAGCTGGGGCATGGCCTCAAAGTCCATCTTGTCGAAGATCGCCTTCTCCGTATAAAGGATGCGGCTGTCGGAATGCCCCACCAGGTTCATCGTGTCCGCGGGAGTGAATCCGTTGAAAAGCTGTACGGCCACGAATCCGCCCGTCTGGGCGGCGAAGAAGGTCTTGGCCCAGCCAGCACTGGAGCGTGCGTTGATGGCGATCTTGTCGCCGGGAAGGAGCCCGGCGGCCCGCCACCACAGGGTGGTCTTTTCAAGTTCTGCGGCCAGCTCCCCGTAGGTGATGCCGGGCTGGTTGTATTCGACGAGGGCTGTTTTGTTCCAGCACGCCTTGACGGATTGTTCGAAGCGACGCAGGAAACTGTCTTTGAGAGTCAGATCGTACATTTTCTTCGTTTTTTTCGTTAAATCTGAGTCGCAAAATTAGTGGCATGCCCCCGCCCGGGCAAGCAAGTGTGAGTGGCGGCCGGATAAAGTGACGAAACGCCGATTTGGCGGACAAATCGGCGTTTCTGGGGGATAAAAATCCCGTTATGTCAAGTTTCGTCCCTACTCTTCCGGACGCATCACAAGTTCGATCATGTTGCCGGCGAAGAATTCCTGGGCAGCGGCCTGGATCTGGGCCGGGGTCAGGGCGTTCACGGCAGCCTCGTACTCCTTGTCGTAGTCGATGCCGTACTGGACGAAGTTGCGGATGCTCCAGTTCCAGTAGGTGTTGCGCTGACGGCTCTCCGGAAGGTTCTTCTGGAGATTCTTCTGCGCCTTGTCGAACTGGTCGGCGGTAGGACCGTTCTCAGCCAGGCCCTTGAAGCCGGACTTGGCCAGCTCGCGGAGCTTGTCTGCGGACTCGACATTGGTCTGGAAGGCGATCTGCATCACGTGACGCTCGTCGGGCCTGTGGTCGACCTCGACGCTGCTGCTGGCGCCGTAGGTGCCGCCTTCGTCCTCGCGGAGGGTCTCGGTGTAGAGCATGTCGAGGATGTAGGAGAGGGCGTCGCAGGCAGCCTCGTCGGCGACGGAGTAAGGCTTCATGGCGTTGTAGGTCTGGACGACCGTGACCATCGGGGTGGCCATCTGGGCCTTGAAGTCATAGATGCGGTTGGCGCTGGAGATGCCGTCGCCGCGGTAGGAAGCGGCGGTGGCCTTCTTGCCCATCGGCAGGGATCCGGCATACTTGCAGATCAGCGGCAGGACTTCGTCGACATTGAAGTCGCCCGCGATCACCAGGTTGGCACCGGCCACGTCAGCGAAGAGGCGCTTGTACGTGCTTCCCAGCTGGGCGAGGCTGGCCTTCTCCACCACGGCGTCATCGATCATGAAGCGGCGCGGGCTGTCATACACATAATCGTAGAGCGCCTTGTTGAGCTTGTAGTTGGACTGGCTCATCAGGTTCGGCAGGACGGCCTGGATCTGGCTCATGCCCTGGTTGTACTCGGTCTCGTCGAAACGCGGCTGCGTAAGATAGAGATAGAAGAGCTGTAGGCCGACCTCCAGGTCCTTGACCGTGGAGCTGCCGCTGAAGCCGTGGGTGTACTCGTTGATGTAGGGCGATCCGCTCACCTGTTTGCCGGAGAGCATCTTGCGCACCATCGTGGCGGGGAACTCCGCGACACCGCTGTTCTGCAGGTAGAGCTGCCAGATGTTGCTGTCGAAGGAGAAGAGCTCCTCGTCGGAGAGCAGGCTGCGGCCGCCTTCCTTGACGTAGTTCAGCACGATGCGGTCCTTCTCATACTCGGTGGGGAGCAGCCAGACGCGCAGGCCGTTCTTGAGGGTGAAGGTCTTGGAGCCGTAGATGCCGTCCTTGATCTTGCTGTTCTTGCTGCCCTTGAGGGTGGCGGGATCGAGGAAGGCTTCCGGGATCTCCTCGCCGGCGGCCTGCTCGATCTCGGCGTTCTCGACGGCGTCGATGATGGCCTGGATCTGCTCGGCGGTCGGGTGGGCGAGGCCTTCCTTCTCAGGAGCCTGGTAGATGACCACGAGGTTCTCGCGGGTGATGAGCTGCTGGGCCGCCTGGTTGATGGTTTCGGCGGTCAGCATGGGCATCAGCTGCTGGACGAGCTCGTACTCGGCCTGCGGATCCATGACGCGCTCGTTGTCGAAGAAGTTGTAAATCAACGGCATCACGAACTCGGAGTTGCTGCGGGTCTCGGCCTTCTTGGCAGCCGTCTCGAACTGGGAAAGGATCTCGGTCTTGGCGCGCTCCACCTCGGCGTCAGTGAAGCCGAAGCGACGGAGTTTCTCCGCTTCCAGCATGCCTGCGGCAAAGGCGTTGAGGGCCTCGCCGTCCTTGCAGGCCACCTGCTCGATGACCACGTCGGCCGTCTCGCAGAGGTCGCCGATACCGAAGCCGCCGCTCAGGAACGGAGCGTCCGGCTGGGCGGCGATCTCATTGAGCCGCTCGTTCATGATGGTGCTCACGATGTCCTCCAGGAGGTCGGTGATCAGGCCGACCGGGGTGCTGTTCAGCATCTCGGGCGTGGCCTCGCTGCGCCAGTAGGCGGTAATGGAAGTATTGCGGTTCTCCGGATCTGTGAGGATGCCGATGGCCGGCTTCTCGTTGGTCGGGATGGCGATGACGTCCTTCTGCTTGGGGTTCTCGGCGGCCGGGATGTCGGCGAAGGTGCGCTGGATGCACGCCTCCACGTAGTCCACGTCGATGTCACCCACCACGATGAGGGCCTGCATGTCCGGACGGTACCAGGTGTGGTAGAAGTTCGTCAGGCTCTCCGGCTTGAAGGTCTTGAGGTTCTCCTCCGTACCGATGATGGAGGTGGTGGCGTACTTGGTGTCACCATATAGATAAGGATTGGACTGCTCGCGCATGCGCCACTGGGCGGTGTTGCGGGAACGCTTCTCCTCCAGGATGACGCCGCGCTCCTTGTCGATCTCCTCCGGATCGCAGGTCACGAAGTGGGAGTAGTCGTGCATGATGAGGATGCAGGTGTCCACGACGGTCGGTCGCACCAGGGGAATGTTGTTGAGCAGGTAGATGGTCTGCTCCACGCCCGTGGAAGCGTTGACGTTGCCGCCGAAGGAGGCGCCGATGCTCTCCAGCCAGTTCAGGATGCCCTTGCCGGGGAAATTCTTCGTGCCGTTGAAGCACATGTGCTCCAGGAAGTGGGCGAGACCGTCCTGGTCGGGCAGCTCCTGCAGGGCGCCGACGTTGGTGGCCAGGTAGAACTCGGCCCGCTGGGCGGGCTTCTCGTTGTGACGGATGTAATAGGTCAGTCCGTTGTCAAGCTTTCCGACGCGGACGGCCGGATCGAGGGGGAGCTGCTGCAGCTGCTGCGCGTTCCCCAAAACAGCAGCGCTGAAGAGCGCTGCTGCAATGAAGAGGAATTTTTTCATTTTGTTCATCGATTGCTCTATTGCAAGGGCAAAGGTAATCAAAATTTATTGAAAAACAACAAAAATTTACTAAAATTTTGCAATTATTTATTCTTTACCAGCCAAGCGCTTGTAGGTGTCCAGGCGAACCTTGGCAAACTCCTCGGTCTTGGCGAGCAGTTCGGCTGCGCTGTCCGGGAAGAGTTTGTAGAGGGACGCGAAGCGGACCTCGCCCTTCAGGAAGTCCTGGAACTTGCTCCAGTCAGGCTCCTTGGAGTCGAGCGTGAACGGGTTCTTGCCCTGCTCCTCGAGCGCCGGGTTGAAGCGGTAGAGGTGCCAGTAGCCGCAATCCACGGCGAGCTTCTCCTCCTTCTGGCTCAGACCCATGCCCGCCTTGAGGCCGTGGTTGATACACGGGGCGTAGGCGATGATCAGGGACGGACCGTCGTAGGCTTCGGCTTCCTTGATGGCGTTCATGTACTGGACCGGGCTGGCGCCCATGGCGACCTGGGCCACGTAGACGTAGCCGTAGCTCATGGCCATCATGCCGAGATCCTTCTTGCGGATCTTCTTGCCGGAGGCGGCAAACTTGGCGATCGCGCCGACCGGGGTGGCCTTGGAGGACTGTCCGCCGGTGTTGGAGTAGACCTCGGTGTCGAGCACGAGGATGTTGACGTTCTCGCCGCTGGCGAGGACGTGGTCGAGTCCGCCGTAGCCGATATCATAGGAGGCGCCGTCTCCGCCGAAGATCCACTGGCTGCGGGCCGGGATGAACTGCTTGAGGGCGAGCAGGCTCTTGCTCACGTCGCAGCCGCACTTCTCCATCATCGGGATGAGCTTGTCGGCCACTTCGCGGGTCACCGCATAGTCCTTGCGGTTGTCAAGCCACTTCTGGTAGAGTTCCTTCATCTCCGCGCTGCACTTCTTGCACTCGAGACCCTTCTCCATGAGGGAGGCGACGGTCTCGCGGATGCGGTCGGAGCCGAGGTGCATGCCGAGGCCGAATTCGCAGAAGTCCTCGAACAGGGAGTTCTGCCAGGCGGGGCCGTGGCCGTGCGCGTCGGTGCAGTACGGGGAAGCGGGGAAGGAGGCGCCGTAGATGGAGGAGCAGCCCGTGGCGTTCGCGATCATCATGTGGTCGCCGAACAGCTGGGTGATGTTCTTGATGTACGGGGTCTCGCCGCAACCGGCGCAGGCGCCGGAGAATTCGAACAGCGGCTGCGCAAACTGGGCGGCCTTCATGTTCGACTTCGGATCGAACGGGGTCTTGTAGCCCACCTTCGCGTTGAGGTAGTCGAAGGCGGCCTGGTCGGCCTCGTGGTCCATGTACGGCTGCATCGAGAGGGCCTTCTCCTTGGCGAGGCAGACATCGACGCAGTTGCCGCAACCGGTACAGTCGGCGACGGACACCGCGAGGGCGTACTTGTACTCCTTGAGGTTGGCCTTGCCATCGACGGCCTTGACGCCCTGGGCGGCCGCAGCGGCGGCCTCGTCGGCGTTCAGCAGGAACGGACGGATGGCGGCGTGCGGGCAGACGAAGGCGCAGGTGTTGCACTGGATACACTTCTCGCCGTCCCAGACGGGCACGCTCACGGCCACGCCGCGCTTCTCATAAGCGGCAGTGCCGGCGGGCATGGTGCCGTCCTGGTAGGGGAGGAAGGCGCTCACCGGGAGGGTGTCGCCGGCCTGGGCGTTGACCACGTCGGCGATCTCCTTGACGAACGGGGTCGCGAGGCGGCCGGCGTTCGGGTTGGTGAACTTGGCGTTGATGTTCGCCCATTCGGCGGGCACCTTCACCTCGACGTACTCGCCGCCGCGGTCGATGGCCGCGTAGTTCATGTTGACGACGTTCTCGCCCTTCTTGCCGTAGGACTTGAGGGCGGCGTCCTTCATATACTTGACCGCGTCGTCCGCCGGGATGATGCCGGTAATGCGGAAGAAGGCGCTCTGGAGGATCGTGTTGGTGCGTCCGCCGAGGCCGATCTCCTGCGCGATCTTGGTGGCGTTGATGATGTAGAGCTTGATCTTCTTGCGTCCGATGACGGCCTTGACGGCGTCCGGGATGCGCTTGATGGTCTCCTCTTCGCTCCACAGGGAGTTGAGCAGCAGGCTGCCGCCCTCCTTGATGCCCTTCAGGACGTCATACTTCTCGAGGTAGGACGGGACGTGGCAGGCCACGAAGTCGGGGGTGCCCACCAGGTACGGCGCCTTGATCGGCTTCTTGCCGAAACGGAGGTGCGAGCAGGTGTAGCCGCCGGACTTCTTGGAGTCGTAGTCGAAGTAGGCCTGGCTGTAGAGGTCGGTGTGCGTGCCGATGATCTTGATGGTGTTCTTGTTGGCGCCGACGGTACCGTCGGAACCGAGGCCGTAGAACTTGCACTCGGTGGTGCCCTTCTTCACGATGGAGATCTCACCCTTGGTCGGGAGGCTCTTGAAGGTCACGTCATCGACGATGCCGATGGTGAAGTCGCCCTTCGGGCTCTTGCGCTCGAGGTTGTCATAGACGGCGACGATCTGGGCCGGGGTGGTGTCCTTGGAGGAGAGACCGTAGCGGCCGCCGATCACCAGCGGGGCGTTCTCCTTGCCCTGGAAGAGGGCGCGCACGTCGAGATAGAGCGGCTCGCCGAGGGCGCCGGGCTCCTTGGTGCGGTCGAGGACCGCGATCTTCTTGACGGACTTCGGAAGGACCTTGAGGAAATATTTCTCGGAGAACGGACGGTAGAGGTGCACCGTCACGACGCCGTACTTGCGGCCGTGCTCGGAGAGGTAGTCGATTGTCTCCTTGATGGTCTCGGTCACGGAACCCATGGCCACGATCACGCACTCGGCGTCCTTGGCGCCGTAGTACTCGAACGGACGGTAGGTGCGGCCGGTCAGCTCGCCGATCTCACCCATGTAGCGGGCCACGATGTCCGGAACGGCCTCATAGACCTGGTTGCGGGACTCGACGGCCTGGAAGTACACGTCACCGTTCTGCGCGGTACCGCGGGTCACGGGGGCCTCCGGGTTCAGCGCGCGGGCGCGGAAGTTCTCCAGCGCCTTCTCGCTCACCATCGCCTTCAGGTCCGCCTCGTCGATGGCCTCGATCTTCTGGATCTCGTGGGAGGTGCGGAAGCCGTCGAAGAAGTGCAGGAACGGAAGGGAGGACTTGATGGCGGACAGGTGCGCCACGGCGGCGATGTCCTGGGCCTCCTGCACGGAGCTGGAGGCGAGCATCGCAAAGCCCGTCTGGCGGCAGGCCATCACGTCCTGGTGGTCGCCGAAGATGGAGAGGGCGTGGGAAGCCAGGGCGCGTGCGGACACGTGGAAGACGGCCGGAAGCATTTCGCCCGCGATCTTATACATGTTCGGAATCATCAGCAGAAGGCCCTGGGATGCGGTGTAGGTCGTCGTCAGCGCACCGGCCTGCAGGGAACCGTGAACGGCACCCGCGGCGCCGGCCTCGCTCTGCATCTCGGTGACCTTGACGGTCTCGCCCCAGAGATTCTTCTTTCCGTGGGCCGCCCATTCGTCCACGTTTTCTGCCATCGTGGAGGACGGCGTGATCGGGTAAATGGCAGCGTGCTCGCTGAACAGGTAAGCGATGTTGGACGCTGCCTGGTTACCATCACAGGTGATGAATTTCTTTTCTTTAGCCATAATAGATTTAAGATAGTTTTAGTATGTTTTTATTCAAGATTTGCAGATTTTCGCATAATCATACAAATATATAAATATTCCCGCACATAACCTAAAGTCCGGCTGCAAAAATCGAGCAAAAAAAGTTGTACCTTTGTGTCAAAGGAAAAACCGAATCGATGAAGGTCGTCTGCGACAATAAGATACCCTTCCTGCGCGGTGTGCTGGAACCCTATGCCGAGGTGCTCTACCTGCCCGGCGGTGCAACCACGCCCGCGCTGGTCCGCGATGCGGACGCCCTCATCACCCGCACCCGGACGAACTGCGACGCCGCCCTGCTGGCCGGCTCGTCCGTGAAGGTGATCGCTTCTGCGACGATAGGCTACGACCACATCGACACCGCCTGGTGCGAGGCGCACGGTATCGTCTGGCGCAACGCGCCGGGCTGCAATTCCGGCTCGGTGAAGCAGTACGTCGCCACGGTGCTCTGCACCCTGGCGCGCCGCCATGGCCTGGAGCTTGCCGGCATGACGCTCGGCGTCGTAGGCGTGGGCAACGTGGGGAGCAAGGTGGCCGAGGCGGCCGCCCTGCTGGGCATGCGGGTGCTGCTGTGCGACCCGCCGCGCGCCCGGCGCGAAGGCGGGGAGGCCTTTGTCAGCCTGGACGAAATCATCGCCGGCAGCGACATCGTGACGCTTCATGTCCCGCTTTCCCGCGAGGGGGAGGACGCCACGTGGCACCTGTTCGACGCGGCGCGCCTGGCATCCCTGCGCCCCGACCAGTTCCTGATCAATACCTCCCGCGGCCCTGTCGTGGACAACGCGGCGCTCAAGGCCGCCCTGCGGGAAAGGCGCCTGCGCGGCGCCGTGCTGGACGTCTGGGAAGGCGAGCCGAAGCCGGAACGCGAGTTGATGGAGCTGCTGGACGTGGCCACGCCGCATATCGCGGGCTACAGCGCGGACGGCAAGGCGAACGGGACGGCGGCAAGTGTCCGTACGGTCGCCGAGGTGCTGGGCCTGCCGCTATTGGACTGGCGTCCGGCGGCGGTTCCCGCCCCGGCGCAGCCCCCGGAGTTTACGCTGAATGCCGCCGGAAAGAGCCGCCAGGAGGTCCTTTCCGAGGCACTGCTCCATACCTATGACCCGCTCGCGGACGACCGCGCCCTGCGGAACTGTCCTTCCGTCATGGCCGGCCCCGACCGGCCATCCCCCGTCATCCGGGGCGACTGCTTCGAGCAGTTGCGCGGCGACTACCCGGTACGGCGCGAGCCGGCCGCCTTCACCCTGCGGCTGCAGGGCGGTACGCCCGCATTGGCGGAGACGCTCTCCGCTCTGGGTTTCACGGTTATTTGATCCTGATATCCCGGTTCTTTTCCCTCATAGTCATCCCCGACCTGATCGGGGATCTCCTACAAGATTTCCACCTCGGCGCCGACTGCGCCGGCAATACGCTTGACAAGGCCCTGGAGCACCGTTCCGGGGCCGATTTCGCGGAATTCGACGGCACCGTCCGTGAGCATGTTCTTTACCGACTGGGTCCAGCGGACCGGGGAGGTGAGCTGCTGCAGGAGGTTGTCCTTGATGCGCTTGGGATCCGTCTCCGGGAGGGCGGTGACGTTTTGGTAGATGGGGCAGCGCGGGGTGCGGACCTCCGTGCGCTCGATGGCCTTGGCCAGCTCCACGCGGGCGGGCTCCATGAGCGGGGAGTGGAAGGCGCCGCTGACGCTCAGCGGGAGGGCGCGTTTCGCTCCGGCGGCCTTCATCGCTTCGCATGCCTTCGCCACGGCTTCTTTCTCGCCGGAAATGACCACCTGCCCGTCGCAGTTGTAGTTGGCGGGGATCACGACGCCGTCGATGCCGGCGCAGATTTCTTCGACCTGCTCGTTGCCGAGCGCGATCACGGCCGCCATCGTGCCGGGGACCTTTTCGCAGCATTTCTGCATCTCGCTGGCGCGGACGGCCACGAGGCGCAGGGCGTCTTCAAAGTCCACGGCGCCGGCGGCCACGAGGGCGGAAAATTCACCCAGGGAGTGGCCGCCGACCATGTCGGGGGCGGGGAGGCCTTCGGTGCAGAGCGCCGTGACGACGGAGTGCAGGAAGATGGCCGGCTGCGTCACTTTCGTGGCGCGCAGGTCCTCGTCGCTGCCCTCGAACATGATGTCGGTGAGGCGGAAACCAAGGATCTCATCGGCCCGCTCCATCAGTGCTTTCGCCTGGGCGTTGCTCTCATAGATTTCCTTTCCCATACCCGGGAACTGGGACCCCTGTCCGGGGAAGACGTATGCTCTTTTCATTTCAGAAATTCGTTTTTGTATTGCGGCGCAAATTTACAAATTTTAAGTATATTTGCAGTCCATTACGGGATGCCCCTGTAGTTTAATGGATAAAATTTCGGATTCCGGTTCCGACGATAGGCGTTCGATTCGCCTCGGGGGTACGAAAAACAGCCTGCAAATCAGCAGGCTGTTTTTCGTACCCGGTACCCTCGATGATTGAGGGGGCGGACCCCCTCAAACTCCCCTGCGTCGGCCTGCAGCCTCCGAATCCCGCATTTCGTTCTGATCTTTTCTTATAGGTGTCTGTCAGTGCAGTTCTTTCCGGAAGACGAACATTTCGTCATCCTCGTCGGCATGCCCGTGATGGTGCCTGTTCCAGAACTCGACGATATGGAATCCGCAGCGGTTCACATAGAAATGGATGTTGCGCTTTTCGAAGTAGGGGGTGATGGTCTCCCAGACGCAAATCTCAGGGTGCAATGCCTCTACGGCCTTCCAGGCGGTCTGGCCGATGCCTTTGCTATGGCACTCGGGCAGTACGAAGAGCAGTTCCAGCTCGCCTTTTGCCGCCTCCTTGTCAATCTGGAGCACGACGCCGCCGACCTTATGGCCGTCCTGGACAATCCGATAAGCCTCGGCTTTCTCGCCGTCGATGGAGCGCTCGATGGTCTCTCTGGAGATCACTTCTTCGCCATCCTCACAATGCTCATCCCGCATCCCGAACTCCTGCTGGGCACCGTACTTGAACGCCCACTGATTGTCGAGGATGAATTGCTCCCGGTCATCGGGTTGCAGCGGAAGCAATTGAATATCGAGTTCTTTCATGACACGAAGATACGATCTTTACATCATTTCCCAAAGAGCACGCTGTGCCTTGTTCGCCTGGGTGGCGTTCATCTTGCCGAAGTTGAAGGAGACACCGAACATCACGTAGCGTCCCATCACGTTGCGGTACACGTCTTCCACGAAGTTGGCGGAGATGCTCCGCTGCAGGGATTTCTGCTGGTTCAGGATGTCGGCAACCTTGACGGTCAGGGTCACGGGGCCGATTTCCTTACCGATTCCGGCGTTCCAGAGCAACTCGGGCTGGCCGTAGCCCTGCAGGTATCCCCGATAGAAACTGTAGCCGATGTCCGTGTTGAACTGCCAACCGTTCGAAGTCGTATAGAGGGTCTCGGCGCTGACGTTGAAGTCCCAGGTGTTCATATTGGCCGTCGGGTCCAGGGAATAGCGGGTCCTGCGGTTCTCGGCCAGGCCGCGCAGCGTGAGGCTGAACTGATCCGTCTTGAAGTCCAGCCCCGGGATGAGCATCAGCGAGGGGGCGCCTTCTTTCCCCAGTAATTCAAATTTCATCGGACCGGACTGATGACGATGGTCCGCTCATAGGTCTGGGGATAGGCACGATAGCCGGGTAGCGTGCCGCGTGCCGTGTCGCCGACACCGGTGTCGGCGTAGTTGAGGTTGACGGTGATGTCGCCGGACCGCTCCAACTGATACTGGTAAACGGCCTTCGTCAGGTTGTCCGTCGTGAAAGGATAGGCGTTGAAGCCGAAGGGCTCGTCCATCCGGAACATCAGGCCCTTGCCGGATCCGTCGGTGAAGCAGACCCTGCGGCAATCCATGCGCAGACCGTAATCCTGAGGGATCAGGTACGGCTCATACATCTCGTCGACGGTCGTGGACCATTCTCCCATCCGGTATCCGCTCTTCCTGTCGGGATAGGATGCCTGCGGGCCGCGGCCATACCATTGGACATGGTCCAGGGTGCCGTCCAGCGAGAGCGTGACGCCGACGCGCGGCAGCCAGGCCGGCATGTCGCCTTCCGGGAAGAGCCAGTGCTTCACGGTCACGGTCCCGTCTGCGTCCACCCGCCAGGAGAAGAGGCTCTCCATGCCGATCGCGCGGCGTCCCATGATGTAGAGGTCCAGCTGGGTGATCCCCTGGGCGCCGCCGAAGAGGACCAGCTCGCGGACATCGATATACACGGCGCCGTCCTCCGTGCGCGACTTGACCGATACCGGAATCCAGTTCAGATTGTCAAGCCCGGCGGCATAATAGATGGCTGCAATGGTGGAGCTGGCGCCGATGGTGCCGTAGCCCTGCTGGGAATTGTTCAGCAGCGACCGGACGGTGCCGGCGTTCCAGCCGTCAATCTCATTGGCCACGGGCGCTCTCCAGAGGTTGACCTTGAGCGGAGACGAGAGCATCTCTTTCCCGTCCACCAGCATGGAGGACAGGGCGCCGCTCCGGGCGTCGAAGGCGTAGGTAAATCCGGCGCCGGAGGCGATCAGCTTCCCTTCGGACTGGGTTAGATCGACATGGCCGGCGGGTTTCGGGGCCGGGGCTGCCGGGAGGTTCCAGCCGTCAAGCTCGAATTGCTCCCAGGCCACTTCGTGTCCGGCGGGGGCCCAGATTTCATCCTTGCGCAGGCAGGAGCTCAGCGTGAGGCGGTATTCCTTGCCGGGAACGATTTCCGGCCGGGTATAAGGCACGTGAACGGCCACGCTGCCCTGCGGCTCGATGTCCAGGTCCAGCGTGCCGGAGGCGACAGTCTCGCCGTCTGCGGTCACTTCCCAGCGGGTCGCATAGACGGAGGCATTGGCGAAGTAGCTGCGGTTGCGGATTTCCACCAGGCCGGTACGGCTGTCCAGCATGCGGTAGTTCAGCGGCTGCTGGCTCTTCTTCATCTGCCACATCTCTGGCTGGGGGACGCGGTCCGGCCAGATGCTGCCGTAGGTGCGTGCACCGATGCCATAGGAGTAGTAGCTGCCTTCCGCAATCTCTTCTTCGAAGTCCAGCCACAGTGCGGCGTCCGCCGGATGGAATCCGTCGGAAGGAAGGACGGCGGATGCAAAAACGCCCACGTTGTCAACCAGCGCGTCGATGATGAACTCGTTGGTGTCCTGGCCGTTACGCTCTTCGTTACGGCCGACGCACAGCGACAGCGGAAGATTGCGGATCCTGCCCGAGGCTTCGCCCGAAGCCACTTCCGAGCCGTCGATATAGACTTTCATGGAGGAGCCGTCATAGACGGCGGTCACATTGTGCCAGCGGCCCTCCCAGTCGGCGGGGAGATCTCCGCTGATGGTTCTCACCTGGCCGTTGTCGATGTAGAATTCGATCTTGTCGTTATTCTGCCGGAGGCCGAACTGGCGGCTTCCTTTGGTGATCATATACCCGCCGCCGCGGTTGAAATGCCGCGGCATGATGTCCAGGGTCAGGGTGAACTGGTCTCCGCTGATTTCGACATTGTCCGCGCGGTACACCTGAACCCACTGTTCCATCGGGCCCAGGTCGATGGCCTTGCCGGTAGGACCCGTCACGAGTTTGGCGCGGCCCATGATGTCCGCCCGGGTCCCGTAGGGCGATTTGTCCACCAGCCTGCGGACCGGCGTTGTGAGTCCGGGGCTTACGAAGTCCCACAGGGCTCCGCCCATCAGGGACGGATGCTCATCGATTTCCCGCCAGAAATCGTCCAGGTTCCCGCCGCCGTTGCCGGCTACAGAGACGTATTCATCCATGAAGGACGGACGCTTGTCGGCCTCGTCCATTCCGTAGGAGATTTCGTGCTCCATGGGGATCGGATAGCGCGGTCCGACGATGTCTTCCGCATCGTGCTTGGCCGCGTTGCCTCCGTACATCCAGAAGCGGGTCGGGTCGTATTTCTGGCCTTCTTTCACCACCTCGGTGATATTGGGGCCCTCGCCGCTCTCGTTGCCGGCGCTCCAGAAGAGCACGCAGGCATGGTTGCGGTCGCGAAGAACCATCTGGCGCACCCGCTCCTGATACATGGGGATGAAATCCGGAACGGAAGACACATATTCCGTCGCGTGGGCCTCGTCGCCGGTCTCGTCGATAATATACAGGCCATACTCGTCCGCGAGGTCCAGGTACTCGTTGACGGGCGGGTAGTGGGACGTGCGCACTGCGTTGAAATTGAACTGCTTGAGGATCTCCATGTCCTTACGGACAGTGGCCTCGTCCATCGCATGGCCCAGTTCGGGATGCTGCATGTGGGAGCACTGGGCGATCACCTTGAGCGGCTGTCCGTTCAGATAGAAGACGCCGTCGATGATTTCGGTTTTCTTGAAGCCGATGCGTTTTGTGATCTCGTCCACGACGCGGCCGGACGCATCATGAAGCGTCATGGTGAGGTCGTAGAGGTCGGGCGTCTCGGCCGTCCACTTCTTCGGAGAAGGGACGCGGGTGCGCAGCGTAACGGTCTGGCTCCCGTTGGTGGGAATGGAAACGTCGTCCCGCTGCATCCGGGCTACCTGTTTGCCGTCCCGGGAAAGCCTGGCGGTCAGGCTGTACCCGGAAGCGGCTGTGTTGTACGACTTCAGGTCCAGGGTCAGGCTCAGGTCGGCGTCTGTATAGGTCTTGTCGAAGTCCGTGATGACCTGCCAGTCGCGGATGCGTGCCTGCGGCGTGGCAAAGACGGTGACGTCGTCAAAGATGCCGGCGAGGCGCCAGTAATCCTGGCCCTCCAGATAAAAGCCGTCGCTGTATTTCAGCACCAGCACGGCCACTGTGTTGCGGCCCGGCTTGACATATTGGGTGATGTCGTATTCCGAAGGCTCCTGCGCGCCCTCGTTGTAGCCCACTTCCTGCCCGTTGATCCAGACGAAAGAAGCGGACGCCACCTTTTCGAAGCGGATGAAGATCCGGTCGCCCTTCCAGGAGGCAGGGAGTGTGAAAGTCGTCCGGTAAGCGCCCGTAGGATTATAATCCATCGGAACGTCCGGCACGGTCACGCTGAACGGGGCGGGAAGCAGGGGAGCCCCCGTCTGCGGGCGGCGCCACGGCATATATTGGGCCGCAGAAGGCATCATGTTCGTCTTGAAAGGCGCGCTGACATTGCGGAAAAGCGGCTCTCCGTAGCCCATCATCTCCCAGTTGGACGGCACCTCGATGAGGTCCCACTTCCGGTCGTTGAAGCCCGCGTTGAAAAAACCGTCCGGAATTCCGGACGGTTTTTGGCTGTAGAAGAATTTCCATTTCCCGTCCAGCGAAATGTGCTTGGAGGGAATGTGGAAGGCACGGCCTTCTTCCTGGTTGAGTCCATACACGGAAAGGTTCTCGACATAATACGAAAGGTCTTGCATGAAGGGCTTGTTCTGTGCCGGGAGCAGCGCCGGGGCCAATACGGCCAGGAAGAATAAACGTTTCATTGGATTTCGGTTAACTGAAGCAAATATACATTTTTTCAGAAGGATCTGTATTTTTGCAGCCGAAAATATCAATGGGTATGGGAACGAAAGAGAACAGGACGCTGATTATCCTCCACATAGCTGTCCTCCTGGCGGGTTGGACGGGCATTTTTGGCCGCTTGATCTCGCTGGGTGGCCTGCCGCTGGTGTGGTACCGGATGATGGTGAGCATCGTGGTGCTTTCGCTGGTGATGGCCCTCCTTGCAAATAATAACAATTAATAATCAACGACATGAAACAGTTAGTACTCATTTTCTCCCTTCTGTTCGCTTTCGTTTTCGGTTGTGGCACGCTGAAGGCGGCACCACTCATCGCGGCTTCGGATACGCTCGATTTTTATGTCATCAACGGCCAGCCGGTAGAAAAGTTTGACGGCTCGCAGATCGTAGGCAAGAAGATCGCAACCTACGACATCACAGTCATCACGCCGCCCAATGAAGGCCCCGTCCGGGTTCACGAGATCACGACCGAGGGTTACACGCATCCGGCTGTGTCCTATTCAATCCGTCCCACCGGGATCGGTGACATGGTTGAGCCATCCTATGTCATCGATGGCAAGAAGGCTTCGAAAAAGGAATTCGAAAGTCTGAATGCTACGGAAATCAAGAGCATCACCGTCGAGAAGGATGGCGTCATCAAGGTTGTGACCAAGGCCAAGAAAAAGAAATAATCCGGAGACCCTCCGATTGCAAGTACGAATGGAGCCAACGCTGCTGCGCTGGCTCTTTTGTATCTGTTTCCGCCTGTTCCATCCCCAAAATGGGCTGCTGGCGAGGTGGGTAGTCAAGAAATTTTACGAAATTCGTATAAATATTTTATGATATTCGTAAAATTGGCATTATCTTTGTCTGCGGATTGGTCAAACCAATCTTTCAAGGATATGAGGAATTCAACACAAAAGAACATCCAGGGGCTGTCCATTGCCATCCTGATCATCGCGACGCTTTACGTCGCCTTCATCTACTGCACCACGATCAATCAGCTTTGGATCCAAAAGACGGTGGTCTGGAATCCGGACAAACTTGGCTGGCAGTATTTCATCATCGCCGGTCGCTTCATCGGCGTGGCCCTTCTTTATGCTTTCTGCGTCATCTTCCTGGTCCGCACGAACCGGTCCCTGAAGAACGGAGTGATCTTTCCCAAGGCCAACGTCGCCCTCATCCGCTGGGCCGCGCTGGTCTCCGTGCTCGTGACCTTCGTCCATGCCAACTACGAGGACGTAATCCAGGGCGCTACCTGCTCCGTGCTTGACGGGAATACCTTCTTCATCCCGCTGGCCGTTCTCCTTTTCGCCGGACTCTACAAGATGGCCTACCTCACCGCCAAAGACAGCAAACTTGCGATATGATTACCGTCAACCTCGACAAGATGCTCTGGGAGCGGCACATGAAGCTCTCGGAGCTCTCCGAAAAGATCGGCATTTCGATGACCAACCTTTCCCTGCTCAAGACGGGGAAAGGTCGGGCCATCCGTTTCACTACGCTCAACAAGCTCTGCAAGGTGCTGGAATGCCTGCCGGGCGACATCCTGGACTATCAGCCCGACCCGGAAGGAACGGAGATGGAGGATGATATCTTTGAAGAAAACTGACGATGAGAACTCTGATTACCTTATTGCTGCTGTTCGTGATGATGTGCTGCTCCGGTCCCAGGACAGGGGATCTGTTGTTCGTGAGCGCGCCTGCCGACGCCGGGCAGATGGAGGGCGCCATTATCGCCGCCACGGGCGAAATCGTCCATGTGGCCATTGTGGAGAGGGCTTCTGACGGAACAATCTGGGTGATTGATTCGACCCCGAAGCGGGGTGTCGACCGCCATCCGCTGGACACGCTGAAAGCCGATTTCCCGGAGGCGGAAGGCTATACCTATCTCTATGCCAGACCGAAGGAACGGTCGAATCAGTATGTCGAGCAGGCCAAGCGCTTCATCAGCCAGCCGTATGACCAGGCGTTCCTGCCGGACAACGGCGCGATGTATTGTTCGGAGCTGGTGCGGGACAGCTACAGGCGGCCTGACGGCACGTATTTGTTCAGCGACAAACCCATGAATTTCCGTGACTCAGACGGGACGTTCCCGCAGTGGTGGGTGGAGCATTTCGCCGCTCTGGGCATGCCTGTCCCGCAGGATACCCTGGGCACCAATCCCCAGGATATGTACACGGAATGCCAGCCCCTGCGATAGTGTCTTTAGCCTTTTCCCTCGTGTCTGGAATATAATCGGGCGACGATCGCGCCGCTGATGTTGTGCCAGACGCTGAATACGGCGCCGGGGATGGCCGCCATCGGGTAAGCGGCGAAATGAAGCGTGGCCAGCGATGAAGCCAGGCCGCTGTTCTGCATGCCAACCTCCACGCTGATGGCGCGCCGCTTGGCAGGGGACAGATTCAGCAGGGCTCCGATCAGGTAGCCGATAACCAGGCCGAGGATATTATGAAGCATGACGACCAGCACGATGATCCACTCGCTCGAAAGCAGTTTATGCGCGTTCGCGGCAATGACGATCATCACGATCAGGCAGATGGCGATGGAAGAAACCGCCGGCAGGAAGGTGGTGGCCTGCTCTGTCGCCCGCGGCAATAGCCGCTTGACCAGCAGGCCCAGGATGATGGGCAGGATGACTACCCACAAAATGCTCAGCAACATGCCGACGACGTTGACATCCACCGTCTCACCTACTAGCAGCAATACAAGCAATGGGGTGAGGAGCGGCGCCAGCAAAGTGGACGTGGCGGTCATCCCGACCGAAAGTGCCAAGTCGCCCTTGGCCAGATAGGTGATGACGTTGGACGCCGTTCCGCCCGGGCAGCAGCCTACCAGCACAACGCCGACCGTCAGCGCATCGTTCAGCGCGAACAGGCGGGAGAGCGCGAAAGCCAGGAGCGGCATCACCGTAAACTGCGCCAGGCAGCCGATAATGATATCTTTGGGACGGCTGAACACCACGCGGAAATCCTCCGGCTTGAGCGTGAGCCCCATACCGAACATGATGACGCCCAGCAGGGGATTGATGAGCGATGGCTTTAAATGGCCCAGTACGTCCGGGAATGCAAGTGCCAGGAGTGCCGACAGCAATACCAGCACCCCCATATAATCAGCAATCAGTTTGCAGATGCGTTTCATTCCGTCACTTCTTTTTTACTCTTCCGGCAGATTGCCTTTGCGGATCTGCCCCCGGATGATGCCTTCCGTGACTTCGAAAAGTGCTTCCGAGCCGAGCTTGGTCGGGTTCTGACGACCCCAGACTTGCTTGGCGGTTACGCCGTGCGCTTTCCAGTCGTTCATCCATGGAATGCTGTGCTTTTATCTAACTCCGATTCAATCTTGTTCAGCGTCGAAAAGAACCGGCCCGTCGCAATGCCGGGGCCGAGCAGCAGGACGCCAAACGTGTTCCAGCCGAACATGTGCCACCAGGATGTGTGGGGACCATCGATGCCAAGTTCAATAGCCTTGGCTTTCAGCTCTTCCGCGATCCGGGCCATCCAGACCAGCGGGTAGATGAACAGCGTCGGGATGCCCAGCAGGTAGGCTTTCCAGTACGGGAGCGTCTTGTGCCCGAGGATTTCGTTCAGCTCGTCCTGCAGACCGCTTAGCGGCATATAGAACAGGAAGAACAACCCGACCGTACAAAAGTCGATCAGTCCGAACAGGAATCCCGGTCTATGCGTGTGCTTGAATCGCAAGGTTGCCTATCTTTTGTTTTTCTCTTCAGCCCGATAGGAGAGGATCATGCTCAGAAGTCCCAGCCCATTCCCGACGATACCGAGAAGCTTGAGATAAAGCTCTCCCGGCAGGAATAGCCAGGAGATCATCAGGACTGCGAACAGCACTCCGAGGACCACCTGCATCTTTTGTCTCTTGTTCATTTCGTATCCGTTTTTGCCAAACCAAAGATAATGATTTTACAAGACATTCGAAGCATAAAGATTTGTATCTTTGCGTCTGCAAAAACACAGAAACGATGCGTGTGTTGATCTATTATTTACTGGGAATCAATCTGTTGACCTTCTTTGTTTATGGCATTGACAAATGGAAGGCCAAGAGGGACAGGTGGCGCATTCCGGAGGCTACGCTGTTGATGCTGGCCGCCCTCGGCGGCAGCGTCGGAGCCTTGCTCGGGATGTCCGTCTTCCATCACAAGACGAAGCACAAGAAGTTCCTGATCGGCGTTCCGCTGATCCTCCTTGCCCAGCTCGCCCTGGCGTATTTTATCGCTTTAAGGTAAAGAACCGGCCTGTCGTTTTCCTGTAGGCCAGATACTCTTCGCCGAAGTCGGCCTCCAGCCGCTTCTCTTCCGAGCGGACCTGCAGCATCATGATCAGCGCCACGGCGGCAAATACCATCAGCGCCCACCCGTTCCAAAGGGCGAGCACGGTGCCGAGGTAGTACAGGTAAGTTCCGGAAAGCATGGGATTCCGGCTGAGTCGGTAGGGGCCGTCCGTCATCAGGTGTTGGGTGCGGGGCGCCACCTCATGCCCCATTGCGTCGAAGGGATTGCCCTTGCCGACGCGCTTCATATACACGATGCTCCAAGCGCTCAGCGCGAGTCCGGCCAGTACAAGCAAACCTGCCACGCAGAGGCGCCAAATGGGGATTGCGGCAAGTGCCGGCATCCCCGCCACCCACCACATCAGTGCCGGAATCCCGGCAATGAAGATGGTGAAGCCCAGTAAGTATCCGAGAACCTGTTTCATCGTCAGTCGATAGCCTCCAGCAGCTGGTCGCAGATGCTCTGCATGCCGCTTACGGAAGGATGGCCGTTCTGCTTGTCAATGTCGTGCAGTTCAATCAGCTGGATGCCGTAGTGCTGGCAGACGACGCGCATGGATTCGTTGATCTCCTCCCGGAGTTCGGAGTTCAGGATGGAATAGATTTTCGCCTTCGGGTAGCGCTTCTGCAGCGCGTCCAGCAGGCAGGCGAGGGCAGGGCGGAAGCTCATGCAGTCCTCCTTCGTCCAGTCGGCATACTGGTATTCGCCTACCGGCGATCCTGCCCAGGCGTCGTTGGTGCCGCCGAACAGGAAGATGATGTCCGGATCGCCGAGCATGTCGACACGGCTCGTGAAGGCCGACGCGGAGGCATCCCGCTTGAAGTAACCGGTGCCGCAGATGGTGGTGCCGCCCCAGGAGTTGTTCTGCTCCAGCTGGTAGCCCTTGGTCTTGATGTAGAGGCTCCACCATGTCTGGTCGACATCCTTCACATCATTGTTGGCGTCCGGGTAGAAGGGTGCGTACCCTTCCGGGTTATACCCCTGATAGGTGGAATACGAGTCTCCCAGGATGGAGACCTTCTTGGTCTGCGCGCACGCTGTGAACAGGGTGGTCAGCAGCAATGCCCAAAAGAGTAACTTCTTCATATTTCTTAGATTTCAGCCTTGCATACAAAGATAATCATTACCTTTGTTTCGTGAGCATGATTCTCCGAAAATGATCTCCAATAGAATTATACGCCCGGCGATGGAATCCGACATCTCCGCCATCCTGCCCGTGCTGGATGCGGCCAGGCGCATCATGCGCGAGAGCGGGAATCCCAGTCAGTGGGCGGACGGGTATCCTTCGGCGGAAGCCATCCGGAAGGATATCGAACGGGACGGGGGATTCGTCATCGAGGATGACGGGAAGATTGTCGCGTATTTCGCCTTCCTGCCTTCGCCGGAGCCCACTTATGACGTGATCGAGGGCGGCAGCTGGCTGGACGACACGCAGCCGTACCATGTCATCCACCGCATCGCCAGTTACCCGGATTCGCGCGGCGTGTTCTCCGACATCATCGCATGGAGTCGGGAACGGGAGCATAACCTGCGGATCGACACCCACCGTGACAACCGCATCATGCAGCACTGTATCCTGAAAGCAGGCTTCCGGTACTGCGGCATCATCTACCTGGCCAATGGCGACGAGCGCCTGGCCTACCAGTGGCTGATTGCCTGAAAACTATTCTACCGGGGAGAAATCTTCTTTTCCTACGCCGCACATGGGGCACACCCAATCCTCGGGAATGTCCTCGAATGCCGTTCCGGGAGCGATGCCGCTGTCGGGATCTCCCGCCGCCGGGTCATATTCATACCCGCAGATGTTGCAAATGTACTTTTTCATGGCAATTGGTATTAGTTCGTTAAAACAGGGCTAATATAAGCATTTTAAATGACTTTTTTGACACCCGGAATCTGCCGGACGAGCCAGGTGAAACCGAAGGAGATCACCGTGCTGACGACGCCGATGAAGAGGAACTTGCCGAACGCGCCCATCCAGAGGCCATCTGTCACGTGCTGCAGCGCCAGCATCAGGAGCATGTGGAAGATGTAGGCGCCGTAGGACTGCTCCGCGCACCAGCGCCAGAAGCGTCCGCTCCAGTTGCCGCATTCGCGGAATAACCACAGCAGTCCGAAGGAAATGAAGACGCACATCAGGGACTCGTAGATGCCGAACCAGCGCCAGACGAAGCCGCTCCATGCGCCGTCGCCACGGACATAATTACCCAGGGCAAAGAGGAGCCCCAGCGCCAGCGAGGCGGCGCCGACGCGGCCGCTCATCTTCTCGAGCCAGCCGCAGCGGCCGGCCAGCACGCCGATGGCGAACATCATCACATATTGCAGATAGTGAGCCGGCTCCAGCGGCATCGGGATGATGCCGAAGGGCCAGATCCAGTGGTCCTGCGGACTTATCTGGCGGATGAAATGGCTCCCGACGCCCATCACCAGGCCGATGGCCAGCAGGCTCCACAGCGGCAGTTGCTGAACCCGGCAGGTTTTCAGGGCGGGAACGAAACGGCGGATCAGCGCATAGACGAGGCAGAAGACCAGCAGGCTTTCCACGAACCACATGTGGCCAATCTCCGGTTTACCGGACAGCAATGCCAGCAGTCCGCCCATGACAAGCAGCGGAATGCCGAGCCGGACCAGCTTCTTCCGGACGAACTCCTTGCCGCCATGCCTGTCGTAGCTCTTCGGGACGAAATAGCCGGAGATCAGGAAATACAGGCCCATGAAGAAACTGGCGTTTGTGGAGAAGAAATGCCAGATCCACGGCATGAATTCGTCTGGATTGCTGGGCGTGTAAGCCCAGCCTCCGCCATTCCCATATGCCTGCCCGGCGTGGTGAAAGATCACCAGCGCTGTCAGGAAGACCTTCAGGTTGTCCAGATAGTACCGCCGGTCTGTCATCAGCGTTCGAATACAAGCTTCCCTTCGGGGTTGAACATTTTGAGGGTGAAGTTCTTGCGGTCGCAGGAAACCTCGAGGCGATGGGCGTCGTCGTTGACGATGATGGGGAAGTCGTTGCCCATCGTGCCGGGCTTGCAGTACATGAACGTATGCAGGTCCGCGCCGATCATGAGGTCGATGCCCGCCTTGTTGAGCAGGGGCACGAAATGGACGTTGAGCCAGCGCTGGAGCAGGTAGTCCTGCTTGTTCGGATGGTCGATCATCGGGACGTGCAGCAGGCAGATCTTCATGGGCGCCTTGCGGAAGGACGGCTCCCGGACGGCCTTGGCGGCCCATTCCAGCTGCTCGTTAAGGTAGTCTTCATAGACGTCCGAACCGCTGTAGAGGATGGAGCGCTTCTTGCCCGTCTCGCCCGCGTCGAACACGATGAACGCCACCGGCCCATGCCGGAACGTGTAGTAGAACGGTGCCGGATCGTCGTTGGGGTAGATCTCCGAGATCAGCTGAACGTTGTTGCCGCGGCCTTCGTGGTTGCCGCGCCCGAAGAGGATGGGAATGCCGGAGGGGAGGTGCCCCAGCGGCTCGATGGCGTAGTGCACGAGGGTATCCAGCTCGTAGTTTCCCGCGGAGACGATGTCCCCGTTCAGGAAGATGAAGTCGGTCGAGGCCGAGTCCACCTGCGCCGCCAGGGCGGCGTAGTCCTCCGTGCGCATGTGGATGTCGTTGAATACGGAGAAATGGCACTCGGGCGCCTTGCTGTCCAGGGTACGGACGCTGCGCCACTCGCCCTCGTAGGCGTCGGCGAAAACGGGGTCATAGGGATTGGAATCGTCCGCGAGGTCCACGCCGCAGGCGCGGTAGCGGACCACCGCACCGGCTTCCAGCCCCTCGAGTTTGACCCGGTGCAGGCGCTTGAAGACGCGCCGCCCCGCATAGGTCTCGAAATGGACGGTCCCGTCCGCCAGTTCGACGTAAGCCATGCCCGGCTTCTCGCTGACCCACAGGATGTTCACGGAATTCTCCCGGGCGCCGTACACCCAGGGCCCCTGCTGCAGCGGACCCATCGCCAGCAGCAGACACAGCAACATTTGCAACATAGTTCCAGTCATCGGTTATTGTTATTTCTTTCGCTTGAGCCAGTGCTCCTTGAGCCATTCGCGTGTCGGCTCGTCGTAGGCCTTGAGGAGGCCGTAGGCCAGGACGATCGCCATGAAGACGACGCCGGCGCCCACGGCGATGTGCTGCCAGCGCGGCGCGTCCGGGTGGGAGTATACCCAGCCCATCTGCATGTAGATCAGCGGGTAATGAGTGATGTAGATGGGGTAGGAGATGTCCCCGAGCCACTTGCAGATGGCCGTGCTCCGGGGCGTGGTGGTGACCGATCCGGCGCCCGTCAGCACAATGAGCGGGAAGAGCACCAGGATGCAGAGTGCCTGGAACAGGCCGTCCGGGACACCCTGCTTGCCGCCGATGCAGGGCATGGCGAGCAGGACGATGATCGCCAGGGCGCACCACCAGAAGCCGCCCTTGAGGTGGATCGGCGAGCCGCTGGGGTTCGATTCGGTCCGATGGGCGGGCAGGATCCGGGAGATCAGCAGGCCGCACAGGAAGGGATACAGCAGGCGCGTGAACGCGATGTAGATCTGGTCCGGGGTCAGCGCCCAGCCGCCGATGATGTTGTAATGGGGCTCCTCCAGCAGGCCGAACACGTTCCAGCCCAGGGTCATGTCCAGGGTGAAGAAGGCGCACGCGACGCAGAGGATGGCCAGCACGGCCTTCGGCAAATGCCTGAAGATGAACGCGTACAGGATGTTTCCGATGTATTCCAGGGTCAGGGTCCACTGCGGTCCGTTGAAGGAGTTCAGCTCACCCCAGCCGCGGATGTCCAGCCCATTGCCGCAGGGGATGATGAACAGTCCCATCAGCAGGCAGAGGGCGAATTTCCACGCTTCCACCTCCTGCGTCTTCGGGAAGGCGGGCCCGGCGAAGAAGAACAGCGCCGCGCCCACGAGCGTGCCCGCGATCACCATCGGATGCAGGCGCGTCAGACGCCGCTTGAAGAAGCCCCAGGTGGTCATCCTGTCCCAGCGGTCATCATAGGCGTAGCCCACGACGAAACCGCTCAGCACGAAGAAGAAATCCACCGCCAGGTAGCCGTGGTTGATGATCTGGTAGGCCGGACCCTTGGAATAGGTCTCGAAGATGTGGAACAGCACCACCATGAGGGCGGCGATGCCGCGCAGCCCGTCCAGGATCTCGTAGCGGGGCTTGGAAGCGAGATATACGTTCTCTTTTGCCATATGATTATAGTTTCTTTGCGACCATGTAAGCGATGGCGGCGACGGCGACGGCCTGCGCCGTCACGATCAGTTCCAGCGAGAGCGTCCCGGCAGACTTCGAAAGCAGCACGGCGCCGGCATCGACGAGCGCGTGCAGGAGGATGGCGGCCGGGAACAGCCACAGCCATCTGCCGCCCTTGCGGACGGCTGCCCACACCAGGATGGAGAAGCCCAGATGGAGCAGCAACGCGGAGAAGCGCTCCCAGAGGCCCAGCAGCATCGAATCTGCCGTCAGGGTCTGCAGTGTATCCAGCTGCGCCTGCAACTGCGCCACGGATTCTTCCGGAACATTGGTGAACAGGATGCCGGACATGCCGGAATTGATCAGGAAGGATACCACCAGATTGGAAATCATGGTGAGCCCGAAAAGGATGAGCATCTCCGCGCCGCCGTGGCCGATACCGTAGGCGATGCCGGGGATCGGCGCTGTCGGCTCCTTCTTCATCAGGAATTTCATGGAGAGGAAGCGACCGGTCTCCTCGAAGATGCCGGCGGCCAGGCCGCCGTAAATGGCGTACAGGAGCGTGTTGCCCGTGATGACGCCGCCGTGGGGTCCCTTCAGCACCAGCTGGTGCATAATGCTTTCCAGCACCAGGGCGAAGAGGAAGAAGGTGCCGGCACCGATCAGGATGGTGGAAAGCTTCGCATGGTGCTTGCGCACCAGGTACCACGCCAGGGCAACGGGAACGGCAATGCCGATTACCGCATTGACCCCCATCAAAATCATTGAACTTGTAGGAACCATATCCCAAAGATACGTAATTATTGGAACTATGTCTAATTTGTCGTACCTTTCCGCCCATGAAAAAGATCGAAGTCAATGCCGAGATCGATGCCCTCCTCTAAGCCGCACTGGAGTCCGGATGCGGACTTCTCTTCATGTCCATTCTTCATCCGGAGGATGGACACGGTCGGCTATTCCAAACCGGCGGAAGCACCTGCGGCACAGCTTCCTCTTATCAGTTTTATCTATGTTTCCTCCGGGGAAGTGCTGGTCGATGTGGACGGCTCGCCATTTCTTTGCCAGCCCGGACACCTGCTGCTGATTCCGCAGCAGCAGGCGTTTGCCATCCGATACTATCGGAGTGCCATCGGCTATACGGGAGGCTTCGCCCCGTCATTCCTCCCTGACTCCAAACCGTTGCGCTATCTCTCGGCGCCGCTGCATCAGGGCTTCTGGTTTGATGAAGGCGCCTTCATGGCTGAGCTGTTCAGTATGCTCACCAATTCCTTCGAGAAAGGAGACCGCGTATTCCTGGAGAAGGGCCTGGACCTGCTCATGTCGCGTATCCAGCCCAATCTCCCTGCCACCATCCCTTCTGCCGTGAGCACTTTCCTGGAGTCTGTGTTCGATCCTGCCAGGACGCCGGAGACCATCGCCGTCTATGCCGATGAGGCCGGCATAAGCGAGAACTATCTGAGCCGTCTGGTGAAGCAGTCCACGGGTCGCAGCGTCGGGGCATGGATTGACATCGTCCGTATCCAGCGTGCCAAACGAATGCTCTCATCCACAAGCCTTTCCATCATCGACATAGCCGCTTCCGTGGGCGTGGAAGATCAGTCCTATTTTTCCAGGCTATTCAAGAAAGAGACGGGTGTGACGCCATCCGCCTTCCGGAAAAAGATGCAAGGATAATCCTAATTCTATCCATTTTCGGCCTAAAATATCCCGCTGCTTATAGCGAACTTTGCCGCGACTTAAGGCCGACATGAACAAAAGAAATCTATACCTGATTGCCGCCCTGATCTGGGGAATCCCCGGCATCATTATCAGTGTCAAGGGGTTCCGTGCCTATCTGACCATGGCGCCGGGAAAACTCTGGTGGCTGCTTCTCATCACTGCAGCCGTCATGATTGGATTCTATGTGATGTTTTCACGCATTGTGGACAGGTACTCTGCCCGTATAGCATCCTTGCCCCAGACAACCAATATCCGGCAGACCTTTCCGCTTCGTGGATGGATTCTGGTCATCTGTATGACATGCCTCGGAATCGCGCTAAAATTCATCCCCGGAATACCGATGTCTTTCACAGCATCATTCTACAGCGGCCTGGGACCTATGCTGGTTGTTGCGGCATGTCGTTTTATCCATAACAGAAAAGACGTATGAACTTCAATGGAGTCATCGTCGGGGCAGCCGTGTTCCTGAGCATCGGCATCTGCCACCCGGCGGTCATCAAGATGGAATATTACCTTGGGAAACAGAGCTGGTGGATCTGGCTGGTTGCCGGACTGGGATTCTCGGCCCTGTCCCTGTTCGTGCAAGACGACACCCTCTCCACCATTATCGGCGGTTTCTCCTTTTCCTGCCTCTGGGGCATCGGCGAGATGTTCCTGCAGGAGAAGCGCGTGCTGCGCGGCTGGTTTCCGGAGAACCCGGCCCGGCACGACTATTACGAAAGGCGTCGCATAGAAATGAAAGGAAAACTATGAAGCGAATCGTTTATGCAATAATCTGCCTGCTGCTGGCCGTGTCGGCAGGGGCGCAGGAGAAGAAGCTGCTGCGCGGCTTCGACGGGGGAATGATGGTCCACACCGGCTATCTTTCCGGGAATCTGGATGCAATCGGATATCAGGCGAAGGGTGCTCCCATGGGCATCGGCGGTGTCATCCGCCTGCATCTGGGGGAACATTTCCGGATTGGCAGTGAAGGCTATGTGTCGACGCTCGGCCAGCGGGGCAACGGAAGCTATCTGAAGTATGGTTGGGGCGGTCTGCTGGCCGATTTCTATACGGTGCTGGGACGATTCCAGCCTTATGCCGGCCTCACGCTGGGCGGCGGCGCCATGACCACGCTCCTGATGTTTGAAGAGCCAGCCTCGGCCTGGGCTCCCGTTGACGGGACTCGTTTCCATAAGCAGGACTTCATGGTCATCGACCCATTCGTCGGCTGCGATTTCATCGTGTCCGGCCCCATGCACTTGACCATCAAGGTGGACTACCTCTGCGCCCTCAGCGAATCAAAACTCCTTCCGCACGGCCCCCGCGTCTATATCGGCTTCCTGTTCTATCACTGAAAAAGAAGGCCTCCACCCGGGATGGGCAGAGGCCGTTGCACACTAAACCGTTTTAGTCTGATATGGTTAAGATTTCTAGGGCAAAGTTACCTTAGAAAAAACAACCGTGAAATCGCAAAGAATGGTGATTTTCTCCTCTGGCAGAATTCATAATAAGTGAGGATTGACTGCCGTAGGGGAATGCACGACCTTTGTGACAGCCTAAAAACGGTTAGTTATGAAAACAGTGTTCAAAGTCTTTCTGATGGAGATCGCATATCTGGCCATCTTCATCCTGGGCGCCGCGAGCGGGGCTATTCATCCTGCTTTTTATGCTTACATAGGAGCCCTATTGCCGCTGCTGTCGGCGTTCGTGTATCTCAGAACAGCAACAATCATCCGCGGCTTCGGTGCCGCGACCGCATTGAACGGATTCATCCTTGTCCTGTTCCTGCTGGTCGGCGAAGCGGACACGCTTTTTATTGTTGGTATTATCCTCCTGACGGCGTTTGCGGAGTTGATCCGGTGGCGCTATAAGGATGACGCCAGGAAGGGCATCCGCTGGAGCTTCGTGCCGTTCGCTTTCTCCTTCTTCGCCTACACGGGCCACTGGTGGACCGACACGGAAGGCTCCCTGGCCGCCGCGGTCGAAGAAATGCCGGCCGGCTATGACCAGCTGATGCTCCCGGTCATCAACAACATCCCCGTTCTTATCGTAGTTCTGCTGCTGACCATCCCCGTCTCGATTCTGGCGATGCGCCTGGCGGAACGTACCCGCTAGCCCATCACGACATCCAGCACCATCATGAGGGCGAAGCCGATGGCGAAGCCCACGGTGGCGATGTTGGAATGTTCGCCCTGGGAGGCCTCCGGGACCAGTTCTTCCACGACGACATAGAGCATGGCGCCTGCGGCGAAGGCCAGCAGGAATGGCATCATCGGCGTGACCGCCGCGGCCAGCAGGATGACCAGCGCGCCGCCGATGGGCTCCACGATGCCGCTGAGCGCGCCGACGCCGAAGGCCTTCCGGCGGCTGTTCCCGGCGGCGCGCAGGGGCATGGAAATGATGGCCCCTTCCGGGATATTCTGGATTGCAATACCCAATGACAGCGCCAGTGCGCCGGCAGCCGTCATTCCGGCGCCGCCACTGAGCGCGCCGGCGATGGCGACGCCCACGGCCATGCCTTCCGGGAAATTGTGGATGGTGACGGCCAGGGCGAGCATCGTCGTCTTCGAGAGCTTGCTTTTCGGCCCTTCCGGACCGCCGACGGGGTGCAGGTGCGGCGTGATATGGTCGATCAGCAAGAGGAAGGCGAAGCCGCCCAGCAGGCCGATGGTCACGGGCCAGATGCCGCCCAGTTCCATGCCGGGGATAAGCAGCGACCACACGGAGGCGGCCACCATCACGCCGGAGGCGAAGCCCAGCAGGATTTTCTGCAGCATGTCCGGCATCGCCTTCTTCATGAAAAAGACGAAAGCCGATCCGAGCGCCGTGCCCAGGAAAGGTATCAGGAGAGCGGTCAGTATAGCATTCATAGAGTTCCTTATTATATAATACAAATCTACAATTCTTTTCACTTTTTTTCAAAATATCGCTTGCGATATAAAAAATAAGTTGTATATTTGCATCGTGAACGATATAAACAACAACAAAATACAAAGAATTATGGACTTTTCTACTACTACTCAGATCGCTCAGATGATCGTGAACGAACTTGCCGGAAGTGCTTTCGTGCACAAAATGCAGGGACAGCTTTTCAAGAGCCAGGGCTTTGCGAAGCTCGGCCAGAAGTACCTGGACCATTATGCTGAAGAAATGGCCTGGGTCGAGAAATACACCGACCGCCTGTTGGACCTCGGCTGCGTGCCAGAGGTGAAGCTGTGCAGCCAGGCCGTCCTGATCGAGGACCCCAAGGCCTATCTCGAGGCTGACCTCAAGCTGCAGCGCGAGGGTGTCGAGACGCTCTACAAGATCATGCCCACGCTGGCTTCCGACCCTACAACCTACGACCTCACCAAGGCGTATCTGCTGGACGAGGAGGAGGACCTGTACTGGGACGAGGAGCAGCTGGACCTCATAGAGAAGATCGGTGTTCAGAACTGGTTGGTAAAACAGATGTAATATGGCAAAGATCTACGATTTCAAAGCCCAGACCAACAAGGGCGTGGAGATGGATTTCGCACAGTACGAAGGCAAGGTTCTCATGATTGTCAACACCGCATCCAAGTGCGGTTTCACCCCGCAGTACGATGGCCTGGAGGCGCTCTATCAGAAGTATAAGGACCAGGGCCTGGCCATCGTCGGCTTCCCCTGCGACCAGTTCGCCCACCAGGAACCCGGCACCAACGAGGAGATTGCGGAGTTCTGCCGTCTGAACCATGGCGTCACCTTCCAGCTGATGAGCAAGATCGACGTCAACGGCCCGAAGGCGGATCCCATCTTCGAGTACCTCAAGTCCGCGGCGCCGGCCGAGGAATACAAGGGCCTGAAGGCCAAAGCCGCGCACGCCATGCTTAAGGGACTGAGCAAAAGCGTGGAGAAGGATAGCGATATCCTCTGGAATTTCACCAAGTTCCTCGTCAACCGCGACGGCACCGTCGTCAAGCGTTACGCGCCGACCACGACGCCGGAGGACATGGAGAAGGACATCCAATCCATGTTGTAATGAAGGAGGAATTCAAGCTGGACAACCAGCTTTGTTTCCGGCTCTACACGGCCTCGCGCCTGATCACGCAGGCGTATCATCCCTTGCTCTCCGAGCAGGGGTTGACCTATCCCCAGTACCTGGTGCTGCTGGTCCTGTGGGAGAAGGACGCCCAGCCCGTGAACGACATCGCCAAACGTCTGTTGCTGGAGACCAATACGGTCACTCCGCTGCTCCAGCGTATGGAAAAGGAGGGCGTCCTGACCCGCAGGAAAGGGGAGCAGGACGCCCGCCAGATGATCGTTTCCCTGACCCGGAAGGGAAAGGAACTCCAGAAGAAACTGGCCGACGTGCCCGCAACCGTAGGCAAGGCGGTACTGTGCAAGAGCGTGACGGCTGAAACCGCTCCGGAGCTGTTCCGGATGTTGGACGACATCATCGCCAAGCTCAGTTGCGTTTCAGAATAAGCGCTGGATCCTGGCGGCAATTTCGTCCGGGTGATCCACCAGCAGCTGCCCGTGGTTCATCCTGGGGAAGACCTCCACATGCGCGGCCGGGCATAGCTTGAGCAGGTGCCTGGCCTGCGGCTTGGCCACGAAGGCCTCCCTGGTGCCGTACCAGAAGTGGATGTCGGCCCCGTGGATGGATTCCAACTTGTTGGTATAGACGTCCTTGTAGCCGTCGCGGACGGCTTTTCCCTTGCCGGACGGCCACACCTTTTTGCACTCTTCCAACAACACGTCGAAATAGTGGGAATGGAACACCCATTTCCAGAATCCCGTCCAGTGGTAGCAGGTCCAGACGTTGAGGCTCTGGTAGTAGCGCAGCGGGTCCACGCTCCACTTGGGTAGCGGAAGCAGGGGAGCGGCGTCCAGGATGGCGTGGTCGATGACGATCTCGTTCCGCTCCAGGATGCGGGAGAGGATCTTCCCGCCCAGCGAGAGGCCGTAGGCGATGTCGAGATGCCCGTCCAGGTGCTCCCGAACGTATCGGATGGCCTGCGCCGCCTGGTCGTCGACGGAGGTGAAGCGGGACTCCTGCCCGATCAGGAAGCCGTCGATTCCGACCGCGACGATGTCATATTTGTCTTTCAGCAGCCCGATCAGCGGCAGGAAGATCTCGTGCGACACGCCCAACCCGGGAATCAGCAACAGGCGCGGATTCCCGGGATTGCCGTATGTATGGAACGTCATCTTATTTCAGGGGCTGCCCCATCTCGGACGCCTCGGCGTCGGCCGCGTCCAGCTTGAAGAGCATGAAGTTGTCGTTCTCCTTGGTGCAGGGCGTCCACTCGCCGCCGTCCGGGCCGTTCGGGTCGCTGTACTTGGCGAAGTTGGTCCAGGCGGTCAGCATCTTCTCGGAGAGGTCCCAGTCGCCCTTCGTCCAGGGACGCCAGCAGTGCTGCAGGGACTTGAACACGAACCAGAGATCGGAGGAGTGGAACGCGCCCTTGAGCCTGTCCTCGGGGTGCGAGCCGTCGTCCGGCAGCGGACGGGCGAACTCGTAGGCCCAGGCCTTGGCGCCCAGCGCCTCGCGGTTGGCGCAGAACGCGGCGATGCCGGCGGACATGTCGCCCATGTCGTTGAGCGTGTAGCCGATCATGTACGGGACGTTCGCGAGGGAGCCGTCGGCGGCAGCGTCGTCAAAGATCTCGACGGACACGTGGCCGTCGATGATCGGGGTGATGGTGACGCCGCCCTTCCCGGTGGCGGAGGTATAGAGGGCACTGGCAGCGTGGACGGCGTCCGTAGCCGCGGCGCGCATCTTCTTCAGGTCGGTCAGACCGGCCCAGTCCATGACGGCCTTGCCTTCGGCTTCCGCCTCCTGGAGGGTCTGGCCGCCGAACATCATCTTGATCATGGACGGCGGGACAGCCGGGCCTCCGGCCAGGGTGAACTGCTGGTCCTTCACGACGTTGAGGCCGTTGGCGCTCATGATGACCGCCTTGTGGAAGTACGGCTGGGCCAGGGGGGAGGCGCAGAGCGTACGCACGCTGCCGCCGCCGGCGCTCTGGCCGAAGATCATCACATTGTCGGGATCGCCGCCGAACTGGGCGATATTCTTCTTAACCCATTTCAGGGACTCGATCTGGTCGAGGATGCCGTAGTTGCCGGACACGCCGTAAGGGCTTTCCGCGGAGAGTTCGGGGTGCGCCATGAAGCCGAAGATGCCGAGGCGGTAGTTGATGGACACCAGGACGACGTCCTTGGCGGCCCACTCCTGCGCGTCAAACTCGGGCTCGGAGCCCCAGCCTTCGCGGTAGCCGCCGCCGTGGATCCAGACGGCCACGGGGGCCTTGCGGTCCGGCTGGCCGGGATACTTGGTCCACACGTTGAGGTA
>JAFXUS010000010.1 GCA_017535125.1 Bacteroidales bacterium
ACATGGCCCAGGTCTCCCTGCGCGACCCGGACAACAAGGAGAAGTACATCGGCACCGACGAGAACTGGGCGAAGGCCGAGCAGGCCATCATCGACGCCGCCGCCAAGAAGGGTCTGAAGACCGTCGTGGAGAAGGGCGAGGCCGCGTTCTACGGCCCGAAGCTCGACTTCATGGTCAAGGACGCCATCGGCCGCCGCTGGCAGCTCGGCACCATCCAGGTGGACTACAACCTCCCGGAGCGCTTCGAGCTCGAGTTCACGGACGCCGACGGCAGCAAGCAGCGCCCGGTGATGATCCACCGCGCGCCCTTCGGATCGCTGGAACGCTTCACCGCCGTGGTGCTGGAGCACACGGCCGGACACCTGCCTCTCTGGCTCTCGCCGGATCAGGTTAAGGTGCTGCCAATCAGCGAAAAATATGAAGAATATGCTGAAAAAATTTGCGAATTGCTGAAAAATTCCGAAATTCGCGCTTCCATAGATGCTCGCAACGAGACCTTGGGCAAACGAATCAGGGAGATTTCCCTGCTCAGAGTGCCTGTGATCGCGATTGTCGGCGAGAAAGAAGCTTCGGAAGGTACCGTCTCTGTCCGCAGGGAAGGTGTCGACCAGGGCTCCATGTCCGCTGAGCAGTTTGTGGAATATTTGAAAGCAGCGCAAGCTGAAGAACTTAAAAATTAGGAGGATTTAATTATCGCCGGACCTTACAGACCGAAGCCCTCGGGCTTCAAACCGGGTGGCCGCAAACCCGATCCTCGTCAGATGCAGAAGCGTGACGAGAATGAGCTGAACATCAACGAGCAGATCACTGCCTCGGAAGTTCGGCTTGTCGGAGAAAACATCCCCGAGCAGGGGGTGTACCCGATTGCGAAAGCGCTCCAGATGGCGGAAGATCTCGAGCTGGATCTCGTGGAGATCAGCGGCAAGGCCGATCCCCCCGTGTGCCGGATCCTGGATTACCAGAAGTTCCTGTACCAGCGCAAGAAGAAGGCCAAGGAGATGAAGGCGAACGCCGCCAAGGTCGTGATCAAGGAGATCCGCTTCGGCCCCAACACGGACGAGCACGACTTCCAGTTCAAGCTGAAGCACGCCCAGGAGTTCCTCCAGGAGGGCTCCAAGGTGAAGGCGACGATCTTCTTCCGCGGACGCTCGATCATGTTCAAGGACCAGGGCGAGAAACAGCTCCTCCGCTTCGCCGTCGAACTGGAAGAGTTCGGCCGCGCGGAGAACATGCCGGTTCTGGAAGGCAAGCGCATGACGATGATGATTGCCCCTACCAAGAAAAAGTAGGGAATCATATAGTATTAACAATTAATTATTAAAACAATGGCAAAGCTTAAATCGAACTCCGGTGCCAAAAAGCGCTTCACGCTTACCGGATCGGGAAAGATCAAGAGGAAGCATGCTTACCACAGCCACATCCTCACCAAGAAAACCAAGAAGCGCAAGCGTAACTTGGACCACTTCGCCCTCCTCGAGAAGGCGGATTATGGCCGCGTAAAAGAAATGTTGGTTCTCTAAAAGTATTGAATTATGCCTAGATCAGTCAACTCAGTCGCCTCCAGGGCGCGCCGCAAGAAGATTCTCAAGAGAACCCGCGGTAACTTCCTCTCCAGGAAGAATGTTTGGACCGTAGCCAAGAACACCTACGAGAAAGGTTTGACCTACGCATACCGTGACCGCAAGACCAAGAAGCGCAACTTCCGCGCCCTGTGGATCCAGCGTATCAACGCCGCCGCGCGTCAGTACGGTATCTCCTACTCCCAGTTCATGGGCAAGCTGAACGCCCAGAATATCGGACTGAACCGCAAGGTCCTCGCTGACCTCGCGATGAACAATCCGCAGGCGTTCGAAGCGATCATCAAGTCTGTAAAATAATATTGTAAGAACGTGAGCCTGAAGGAATTCACCCGTAACAAATGGACAAAGTTCGCCTTTTGGGCTTTGCTCTATACGGCATGGGTGATCTGGCTCGGGAACTTCTGGTGGCTTTTCGGCCTGGTGGTGGTCTTCGACATCTTCATCACCCGCAAGGTCCACTGGAACTTCTGGAAAAAGCGCTACAAGGAAGGGGAGAAGCATAGCAGTTGGAACGACTGGCTCGACGCCGTCATCTTCGCTGTCATCCTGGTCACCTTCGTCAACATGTTCTTCTTCCAGGCCTTCAAGATTCCTTCATCCTCGATGGAGAGCAGCCTCTACACAGGAGACCGTCTCTTCGTGAGCAAATTGACATACGGTCCTCGGATCCCCCAGACTCCCCTGACCATCCCCTTCACGCACAACGTGATCTTCGGACGCGAGTCCTACTCGACCCTCATCCAGAACGATTACCGGCGGCTGAAAGGATTCCGGGAAGTGAGACGCGGCGATTGCGTGGTGTTCGGTTTCCCCAACGGGGACACCGTCCTGCGCCGAGACCCCGTCGCGGACTACCACATGCTGGTGCGCGTGCTTGGCAAGCCGGCGGTGGACAAACTGGGAGAGACGATTGTCCGCCCGATGGACAAAAAAGACCACTACGTGAAGCGTTGCGTCGCGCTCCCGGGGGACACCCTGGAAGTCAGGGACGGCCTGGTGTGGATCAACGGCGAGCAGCAGCCGACTTATCCCGGTCTGCAGCTCAGCTACGAGGTCATCACCTCCGGGCAGAAGATCAACGCGAAGACGCTGGACAAGCTCGGCATCAACTCCGCCGACGCCTGGTTCGATGCGGCACTGCCCGGTTATCCGGCGCTCTGCCTGACGGCCGGCATGCTGGAGGAGCTGAAGAAGGTGAACTCCGTGGTGCGCGTCACGCCGAATCTCGAAACCGATCCGGCGGCCGTCGCAAAGGAGATCTTCCCCTTCACGCCGGACTCCGGCTGGACGCGGGACTATTTCGGTCCGCTGTGGATTCCCTGCAAGGGGGCCACGGTCGCGCTCACGCAGGACAACGTCGCGCTCTACGAGCGGATCATCACGGCCTACGAAGGCGGCGATCTGCAGCAGGCGCTCCGCGAGGGAAGCTACACGTTCAAACAGGATTATTACTTTATGATGGGTGACAACCGGCACAACTCGCTCGACTCCCGCTACTGGGGGTTTGTCCCCGAAGACCACATCGTCGGCCGCCCGGCCCTGATCTGGCTCTCCACGGACAGCGGGAAACGGTTCCCCAAGAACATCCGGTGGCGCAGATTCCTTAAGTTTCTGTAGGTTTCAATTTGGAAATCAGAAAATTAAAAGCGATATTTGCACCCCGCTTCAGTAAAAAAGAGATAAAAAAGATACAACCATGGCAAAAGTTTGTCAAATCACCGGAAGGAAGAGAATGAAAGGCAACAACGTTGCCCATTCCAAGCTGCGCACCAAGCGCGACTTCTCCCTGAACCTCAAGAACAAGCGTTTCTGGAGCGAGGAGGAGCAGAGATATGTGACCCTCAAGGTTTCTTGCAAGGGTATGCGGATCATCGAGAAGAACGGCCTCGAGGCCACGCTTCGCGATGCCAAGAAGAAAGGATTGATTAACCTTGTTTAAACTCTAGTATTATGGCAAAGAAAACGAAAGGAAACAGGGTGCAGGTCATCCTCGAGTGCACGGAGCAGAAGGCCAGCGGCGTTCCCGGCATGTCCCGCTACATTACCACCAAGAACAAGAAGAACACGCCTGACCGTCTTGAGCGCAAGAAGTACAACCCGTACCTCAAGAAGGTCACGGTCCATCGTGAAATCAAATAATTAAAGGAGATTAGATTATGGCAAAGAAAGCCGTTGCAACCTTCGCAGCCAAGGCCGGTGCCAAGAGCATGGTCAAGTGCATCCGCATGGAGAAGTCCCCTAAGACCGGCGCTTACGTCTTCACGGAGCAGCTCGTCGAGGCCGAAAAGGCCAAGGAGTTTTTCGACAGCAAGAAATAATTTCTCCTGAACAGAGATAAAGCCGGTCCCGCGACCGGCTTTTTTCGTTGTTTCCCGTCATTCCCGACCTGATCGGGAATCTATCTCCCGATTATTTTGTATATTTGTAAGCTATGGCAATGAGTTTCTTTCAACGGATTTCCCGGGCCGTGATCGGCAAGTCGAGGGTCGATGACGACACCCTCGACGCGATCGAGGAAGCCCTGGTCGAGTCGGACATGGGCGTCGAGACGACCTTGAAGGTCATCGACAGCCTGGAAGAGCGCGTCGAGCGCGACAAGTTCATGTCGTTCGACGAGCTGGTGGGCCTGCTCCGCGAGGAGATCGGTTCGCTGGTGGGGGAGAGCGTGGAGCCGTTCGACTTCAGCAAGAAACCCTACGTCATCCTCGTGGTGGGTGTGAACGGCGTGGGCAAGACCACGACGATCGGCAAGCTCGCCGCCATGCTCAAGGCTCAGGGCAAGAAAGTCCTGCTGGGCGCCGCGGACACCTTCCGCGCCGCTGCGGTGGACCAGCTGACCATCTGGGCGGAGCGCGCCGGCGTGGACCTCGTCAAGCAGGCCATGGGATCCGACCCGGCCTCCGTGGCGTACGACACCGTCCAGGCGGCGGTGGCGCGCGGCGCCGACGTGGTCATCATCGACACGGCGGGACGCCTGCACAACCGCATCGACCTGATGAACGAACTCACCAAGATCCGCAACGTCATCCGCAAGGTCGTCCCTGACGGGCCGCACGACGTGATGCTGATCCTGGACGCCTCCACGGGCCAGAACGCCTTCGCGCAGGCGAAGGAATTCGCCCGGGCCACGGACATCACCTCCCTGACCGTCACCAAGCTCGACGGCACCGCCAAGGGCGGCGTGGTGGTGGGCGTATCCGACCAGTTCCACATCCCGGTGAAGTTCATCGGCGTGGGCGAGGGCATCAACGACCTCAAGGTATTTGATAAACAGGAATTCGTTGAAAAACTGTTTGAACCAGACGACTTGAAATAGAATTAATTATATAGTCATTCCGGACTTGATCCGGAATCTTTAACAACCAAGAGTATGAAACTCAGTTACAATTGGCTCAAGGAGTATTTGAAGTGTGACCTCACCCCGCAGGAAGTGGCGGACGCGATGACCGCGATCGGCATCGAGGTGGACGGCGTGGAGGAGCAGGAGCAGATTCCCGGCGGACTCGCCGGGGTCGTCGTGGCCCGCGTGCTCACCTGCGAGGCCCATCCGGACTCCGACCACCTGCACGTGACCACGGTGGACGCCGGCACGGGCGAGCCCGTGACGGTGGTCTGCGGCGCGCCCAACGTGGCGGCCGGCCAGAAGGTCCTCTTCGCCCAGATCGGCACCGTGCTCCCGGGCGACTTCAAGATCAAGAAATCCAAGATCCGCGGCATCGAGTCCTTCGGCATGATCTGCGCCGAGGACGAGCTCGGCATCGGCACGGACCACGAAGGCATCATGGTCCTGCCGGAGGAAGCCGTGGTCGGCACGCCCGCCAAGGAATACCTCAAACTGGGTACGGAAGCGGTGATCGAATACGAGATCACGGCCAACCGCATTGACGCGGCCTCCCACTGGGGCGTGGCCCGCGACCTGTACGCCTGGCTTCGCCTGAACGGCCGTCCCTGCGAGCTCGTGAAGCCGTCCGTGGACGCATTCCGCGAGGGCGCCGGCGAAGGCCTGCCCGTCGAGGTGCGCGACAGCGACGGCGCCCCGCGCTATACCGGCATCACGCTGAAGGGCGTGAAAGTCGGCCCGTCGCCGGAATGGCTCCAGCAGCGCCTGACCAGCATCGGACTCCGTCCGATCAACAATATCGTGGACATTTCCAACTTCGTGCTCTTCGAGCTCGGACAGCCGCTCCACACCTTCGACGCCGGCAAGGTCGGCGGCGGCCGCGTGGTGGTGCGCCGGGCGGCGGAAGGCGAGATCATCCGCACGCTGGACGGCGTGGAGCGCAAGCTCAGCGCCCGTGACATGGTGATCGCCGACACAAAGGTGCCGATGTGCATCGCCGGCGTGTTCGGCGGCGAGGACAGCGGTGTGACCGAGGCCACCACGGACGTGTTCGTGGAGAGCGCCTACTTCGATCCCGCTTCCATCCGCCGGACCTCCAAGAGCCAGACCCTGCAGACCGACGCCTCGTTCCGCTACGAGCGCGGCGCCGATCCCGAGATTCCCATTTTCGCGCTCAAGCGCGCCGTGCTCCTGATCCAGGAGTGCGCCGGCGGCGAGGTGGTCGGCAAGATCCGCGAGTCGTATCCGAAGCCCTACGAGCGCAAGCGCATCGAGCTGGACTACGCCCGCATCGAGCGTTTCGCCGGACAGGCGATCGGCCACGACACGATCGAGAACATCCTGACCTGGCTGGGCTACGACTTCCTCGAGAAGCGCCCCGGCGGCGCCCTCGTGGCCGCTCCGTCCTACATGGTGGACGTGTACCGCGAGTGCGACGTGGTGGAGGAGATCCTCCGCATCTACGGTTACGACAACATCGCCCTGCCGCACCACATGAAGATGTCGGTGTGCGCCACGCCGAAGCCGGATCCCGAGGCGGTCCGCAACGCCGTGTCCAACTTCCTCGCGGCGAACGGCTTCGTGGAAATCATGAACAATTCCCTGACCAAGGGAGACTACTATACCGGACTGCAGACCTTCCCCGCGGAGCGCTGCGTGCGCATCGTGAACCCGCTCAGCCAGGACCTGAACGTGATGCGCCAGACGCTCGTGCTGGGCGGCCTGGAGGTCATCGCGTACAACCTGAACCGCCAGCTGTCCTCGCTGCGCACCTTCGAGTACGGCAGCGTGTACAGCCGCCTCGCCGACAAGCCGGGCGAGACGCTGGAGGGCTACGAGGAACACACCTGCTTCACGCTGATGCTGACCGGCACGCCGGAGAAATCCTGGCGCGCGGAGCCCGCGAAGAGCGACTACTTCCAGCTGAAGGGCTACCTGGAACTGCTCCTGCGCCGCTACGGCGCGGAACTGGACCAGCTGTGGACCGAGGCCGCCCCGTCCGACATCTGGGCGGAGGGCATGTCCTATTCGCTGCCGGGCAAGGGCCCGCAGCTCGCGGTCATGGGCACGGTGAACCCCTCGCTCACGCGCAAGTTCGGCATCAAGCAGCCGGTCTTCGCTGCCGAGATCAGCTGGCCGGCCCTGTTCGCGCTCGTGAAGCGCGACAAGGTGGCCTTCAGCGAACTGCCGAAGTTCCCGGCCGTGCGCCGCGACCTGGCGCTGCTGCTCGACGAGAGCGTCAGCTACGCCGACCTGCGCGCCGCTGCCTTCAAGCAGGCGAAGAAGCTGCTGCGCCAGGTGGGTCTGTTCGACGTGTATCGCGGCGACAAGATTCCCGCCGGCAAGAAGCAGTACGCCCTGAGCTTCGTGATCCAGGATCCGGAGCGTACCCTCACCGACCAGGATACCGAGCGCTTGATGGAGCGCCTGCTGGATACGTTCAAGAAGGATTTCGGCGCCCAGTTGCGGTAGAAGATGCGCCGGGTGGCACATATCGTGGTGTTGGCGATGCTGCTGGCTGCGATTTGCGCCTGCGGCCGCCGGGCACGTGTGATCCCGGAGGACAAACTGCTCCGCATCTACCACGACATGTTCCTGGCCGACCAGTGGGTACGGGACCATCCCGAGAACCGCCAGGCCGTCGATACGAGCCTGATCTTCGACCCGATCTTCCGCCGTTACGGCTACACCTTCGAGGATTACGACCGGACCGTCCACTACTATCTCGACCATGACGAGAAGTACATGAAGCTCCTGACGCGGGTGGGGGACCGCCTGCGGAAAGAAGGGGAGCGCCTTCAGAAGGAAGCGGACGCGCTGACGGCCCGGGAAGTGGAACTGAACAAATACCGCCGGGGGTACCGGCGAAAGGATTTTTCGACCGATTCGCTGCGTTGGGATTTCCGGCAGCGCCTCTGGCCAGTTGATACCACAAACACACAACAATATGGATTATTTGAAGAAATACGGCTACAGCCCGGTGGAAGAAGAGGTGGCAGACCGGATCCAGACAGTGGCGTCCAACCTGGGCGGATTGTCCTCCCCGGAAGTGCTGAAGAAATGCTTCTCCCTGATGGACTTGACCACCTTGAAGTCCAATGACACCGTCGCGTCCGTCAGCAAGCTGGTGGACAAAGTGAACCGCCTGCCGGTGGAATTCCCGGATTACCCGCTGCCCGCCTCGGTATGCGTCTATCCCAACTTCGCGCCCGTCGTGCGCGAGCTGCGCTGCAGCCCGGAAGTGCACGTGACCACGGTCGCGAGCTGCTTCCCCTCTGCCCAGAGCTTCCTGGAGGTGAAGGTGCAGGAGTGCGTCCTGGCCGTGCGGAACGGCGCGGACGAAGTGGACATCGTCCTGGCGCTGAATGCCTTCCTGGCGGAGGATTACGCCGCCGCGTCGAATGAGATCGTGCAGATGCGGCAGGCCATCGACGCCGAAGCCGCCCGCGTGGGGCGCCCCGTCGTGCTCAAGGTGATCCTGGAGACGGGCCTGCTCGTGACGCCGGAGCGCATCGCCCAGGCTTCGTTCCTGGCCATGGAGGCCGGCGCAGACTTCATCAAGACCTCGACGGGCAAGGTGGAGGTCAACGCCACGCCGATGGCCGCCTGGGTTATGTGCGAGTGCATCAAGGCCTTCTACGAGAAGACCGGCCGCAAGGTCGGCTTCAAGGCCGCCGGCGGCATCTCCAACGACCGCGACGCCCTGCTCTATTACTATATCGGCGCCACGGTGCTCGGCAAGGAGTGGGTGGACAAGGCGACGTTCCGCTTCGGCGTGAGCCGCCTGGGCAACAGCCTGATGAGCGCAATCGAACAAAAGACGGTCAATTTCTTCTGATCCGTATGATTCTTTCGGTCCCCGTGACCGGCGAAATGAGCCCTGCACGCTTGCGTGCGGGGCTTTTTTGAAATTAAACGATTAATCGGAAATGTAAACGGATCGTTCGCGCGACCTTTGCCGGTGCATAAAACTACTGGCTTATGAAAAGGTTGTTTGAATTCTTTTTGACGGCCCTGCTGGCCGTCTGCTGCACCGACAAGGTGCTGGAACCCGATGACGGGACCCCCGCGACTCCGCCCGCCGAGACCGACATGATCATCCTCGGCGATCAGCTGGAGGATCCCTATTCCGTGGGGAACATGACCAAGGCGCTGGCCGCCCTGTATCCAACGAAGGCCGCCGGCCGCGTGCCCGTGCCCACGACCCATTATTACGTGCGCTTCCTGCCCCAGAACGAAAGACAGTTCAACGAACTGGAGCGGCTGGGCATCGAGCTGCAGGACCATCCGCTGGACTACGAGATCGTCCGGGACGGAGACTGGTATCACGACCCGGAGATCCCGGACGGGGAGATCACCTGGCAGTACGCCGTCGTCCCCAGCGACATGGCCCTGCCGCGTCTCATTCGCTATGAGATCCTGGATGCCTGCTACATCCCGAGCGCTGAGATGCCGACCAAGTCGGCCGACGGCATCGACTGGGTGGCCGTCGAGCGGGCGTCATTCGAACTGACGGGAAACGGCGCGATGCTGGAGGAGGCGCCGACCAAGGGCGCCCCCGTCGAATACAAACCGGCCGGCCGCATCACCATCCTGGACCCGGCCCGGGGAGAAGCGGAAGGCGTGCGCGGCGTGCGCGTGGCGTGCAACGTCTTCGTCAAGACAGGATACGCCTTCACCGACGAGGACGGGCGCTACCAGATGACGTTGAGCTTCACCGGGAAGCCACGCTACCGGCTCATGTTCAAGAACTCCGCCGGGTTCAACATCGGCTTCAACCTGCTGCTGGTGCCGGCCTCCGTTTCCACGCTGGGCGTGGGGGAGGCCACGGGCCTGGACGCGCAGGTGGACCGGAACTCCGACCGGAAACTCTTCAGCCGCTGCGTCGTCAACAACGCCGGCTACGACTACATCCACCGCTGCGGCGAGACCTCGCCCTCCGTCAAGGCACCGCCGTCCAACCTGCGCTTCTGGCTGTTCCAGGGCCTGGACGTCAGCTGCACCGCCATGCTGCAGCAGGGGGCGATCATCGACAACGGCCAGATCGGGCGGCTGCTGGGCATCTATTCCATCCTGTTGAAGATCTTCCTGCCCGACGTCATCCTCGGGCTCAAGGGCCTGGACGATTACGATGAGATTTATGCGGAAGCCGTGCATGCTTTCGCGCACGCCAGCCATTTCATGCAGGCGGGCAAGGATTTCTGGGACCACTATGTGCGCTTCCTGGTCAAGTCCTTCATCACGTCCGGGTTTACGGTGTACGGTACGGGAGCGGAGGAGGATCACGGCTATTGCGAGGTGGGGGAGATGTGGGCGCATTTTTTCCAGACAGTCCTGTATCGGGAACGCTACGGCAGCCTGAATGGGCGGCAGTTCGGCCGGGGCCACTGGTTTCGTCCGGAGGTTCTGATCCAATTGGAGGAACAGGGCCTGGACGCCAACCGCATTTTCCAGGTACTCGAGTCCGACGTGACGGACCGGGAGATGCTCCAGAAGAAGCTGACGAGCTATTATCCGGAGTACAAAGCGGCCATCAACGAGGCGTTTGCGCTGTACAAATGAGAAGATGGAATGGACCGTGCAGATTTTTTTGTCATTATTCCAAAAAGTTGTATCTTTGCAGTCCATTCGAGCGCGGGTGGCGGAATGGTAGACGCGCTAGTTTCAGGAGCTAGTACCGTAAAAAGTGTGTGAGTTCGAGTCTCATCCCGCGCACAAAAAAGAGCAGCCGGATTTCCGGTTGCTCTTTTTCGTTATTCCTTACTCGGTGGGATGGTCCTGCATTGCGGCCTTGAAGGTCTCGTCTATTTGTAAGAAGAGGTGGTAGTAGGCCTTGTCGCCGAGCCTGGAGTAGCGGCCGACGAGGGCCTGCACCTGTGTCAGCATGTACTGGCGCTCCGTGGCCCATTCTTCGGCTGACGGCACGAGGCCGTCGCGGCTCTTCGCGAAAGCGAGGAACTGCCGCTCCAGGCCGGAGCGGTCCAGATAATTGAGCAGCTGCGCATAGTCGTCGATCTGCGAGAGCTCCTGCTTGTGGCCGTCGAACCAGGCGGAGGCGAAGCGCATGGCCGTGGCCTTGCGGTTGCAGGCTACGTAGAAGTTGCCGGCGCGGGTGGTGTCCACGGGCACGAATACGTCGGGCAGGATGCCGCCTTTCTCGACGCGCATACTGTCGGCGTGGACCATCTCGCCGGACTCGTAGCGGCGCAGGACTTCGTACTCATAATCATCGGAATACGGCTTCTGGATGCAGCGGCCGGAGGGCGTGTAGTAGCGCGCCACGGTGATGCGCATGCCGGACTTGTCGGTGAAGAAGAACGGTTCCTGCACGAGGCCCTTGCCGAAGGTGCGGCGCCCGTAGAGCCGGGCGCGGCCGTTGTCCTGCAGCGCGCCGGCGAGGATCTCGCTGGCGGAGGCGGAACCTTCGTCCACGAGGACCTTCAGCCGGAGGTCCTGGAAGGGGCCGGTGCCGTCGGCGCGGAAGTCCTCCCGCTTGCGGTGGAGGCCCTCCAGATAGACGATCATCGCCCGCCGGGGCAGGAACATGTTCGAAAGCTTGCAGGCCTGGTCCAGGTAGCCGCCGGAGTTGTCGCGCAGGTCGATGATGAGCTCGGTCATGCCGTCCGCCAGCAGGTCGATGCAGTTCTGGACGAACTCCGCTTCCGTGGTCCGGGAGAACTTCGACAGGCGGAGGTAGCCGGTGGTGTCGCTGACCATGAAGGCGGCGTCCACGGAGTACGTGGGAATCTTGCCGCGGGTGATCTCGAACGGGATCACCTCGCGTCCGCGCTGCACGGTGATGAGGACCTTGCTGCCGGCCGCACCCTTGATGCGGCGCACCATGCTGTCCTGCGGGAAATTCACGCCCGCGATGTTGGTGTCGTCCACCTTGAGCAGGCGGTCGCCGGGCTGCAGGCCGATCTTCTCGGACGGGCCGCCGGGGATGACCTCGATCACGACGGCGGTGTCGTTGGGCACGTTGAACTGGATGCCGATGCCGTCGAAATTACCGGTCAGGTCGGCTTCCGACTCCTCGAGCACCTGCGGGGGCATGTAGGCGGAATGCGGGTCCAGGGCCGACAGGGCGGCGGCCGCGATGGCCTCGCTCACCTTGGCGCGGTCCACGCTGTCCACGTAGTTTTCGTCGATGCTCTGCAGGATCAGGGATACCTTGCGCCAGTCGCTGCCGCTCACGCGCAGCATGCGGCGGCTCTCGCCGATCCGATACACGAGCAGGGCGATCAGCAGGCCGATGACGACGCCCAGCAGGGCGACCAGGATGGAAGATTTCTTCATGCCGCTATTCGTCAATCTTTTCGACTTCGATGCCGGCGCGGCGCAGCAGGTCGATGCCGTCCGTGAGCCGGTACTCGTCGCGGTAAACGACACGCCGGATGCCGGACTGGATGATCAGCTTGGCGCATTCCACGCAGGGCGAAGCCGTCACGTAGAGCGTGGCGCCGTCGGCGCTGTTGGCGGACTTGGCCACCTTGGAGATGGCATTCGCCTCAGCATGCAGTACGTAGGGCTTGGTCACGCCGTTCTCGTCCTCGCAGACGTTCTCGAAGCCGGAGGGCGTGCCGTTGTAGCCGTCCGAGATGATCATGCGGTCCTTGACGAGCAACGCGCCCACCTGGCGGCGCTTGCAGTAGGAATTGGTCGCCCAGATGGCGGCCATCTTCATGTATTTGTCGTCGAATTTGCTCATGGGCTATTTCTGTCTTTGGTAGAGGTAGCGCTTGATGCTGCGCTTCGGCGTACGCTCGAAATCTTCGGGCATGAACTCGATGTGGTTGATCTGCGCGTAGGCGGGCAGGAGCTTGTTGATCTCCGGCAGGCTGTCGTTGATGCGCTTCTCCAGGTCCTCGCCGGACATGCCGTCCAACTCGCCCTGGTGGTAGTCGGGATAGACGAGGGCCGTCAGGCCGATCTTGTCCTCGACCACGAGGGAATCCACCACGTAGGTGACGTTGTTGATGACGGCCTCGAGCTCCTCGGGATAGATGTTCTGGCCGCTGGGGCCGAGGATCATGCACTTGGAGCGGCCGCGCAGATAGACGTAGCCGTCGTAGTCGATCACGCCGATGTCGCCCGTCTTGAACCAGTTGTCGTTGGTGAAGGAGGCCTTGGTGGCGTCGCGGTTCTTGAAGTAGCCCAGGAAGACGTTGTCGCCCTTGACCTGGATCTCGCCGGGCTCCTTGTACGGGTTCTTGGAGTCGATGCGGATCTCGCAGCCCGGCACGGGCACGCCGCAGGAGCCCTTGCGGGCCTTCCACCATTTGGCGTAGGTGATAATCGGGCCGCACTCCGTCATGCCGTAGCCGACGGTGAATGGGAAATGGATCTGGCGCATGAACTTCTCGACCTCCGGGTTGAAGGCGGCGCCGCCCAGGATGACTTCCTCGAAGCGGCCGCCGAAGGCCTCGATGAGGTTGTTGCGTATCTTCTTGCGTATCACCTGGTCCACGATGGGGATGCGCATCAGCGACTTGTGGCGGTCCACCACCGGCTTGATCTGGGACTTGTAAACCTTCTCGAAGATCAGCGGCACGGCGATGATCACGTCGGGATGGATCTCGGAGAAGGCCTTCATGATCACCTTCGGGCTCGGGGTGCGCGTCAGGAAGTGTACGTGCGCACCGATGCACATCTCGAAGAGGAACTCGAACATCATGCCGTACATGTGGGCGGACGGCAGCATGGCCACCATCTGCGACTCGCAGGTCATCTGCGGCTCCGCCACGGTCATGGCGAAGGAAATGTTGCACCACAGCGAGCGGTACGGGAGCATGACGCCCTTCGAGAAGCCGGAGGTGCCGGAGGTGTAGTTGATCACGGCGAGCTCCTCGGGCTGGTCCTCGTAGTAGTTGAGATGCTCGGGCTTGAGCCCCTCGGGATACATCTGGTTGAAGGTGCGGGTGAGGTTCTTGCGCACGGTCACGAGGTCCTGGTTCTTGGCGTAGATGTAGTTGAGGGTGTTCATCTGCACGATGACTTCCAGGCCGGGCATTTCGGCCTCGGAGAGGCCCTGCCAGATGATTTCGTCCACGAAGAGGACCTTGGCCTCGGAATGGTTGACCAGATAATGTATGTTTTCAGGTTTGAATTCGTGCAGGAGGGGCACCGGGACGGCGCCGTAGGTCATCGCGGCCAGGAAGCAGACGCCCCAGTGGGCCTGGTTGCGGGAGCAGAGGGCGACTTTGTCCCCCTTCTTCAGTCCGCATCGCTCGAACGCGATGTGCAGGAGCTCGACGCGTTCCGCCACGTCGGAATACTTGAGCGTGACGCCCTGGTAGTTGGAGAGGGCTTCGCGTTCCCAGTTCTCCTTGATGCTCTTCTCGAGCGCTTTGTTTACTGAGTGGAATTCCATATCAATCTAATGCCTTTCTTGCCCCAGGCAAGGGTCTTTCCGGGTTGATGAATGATGAAGCGGCAGCCGCGCCCGGGCCAGTCGAGGACGGGCTCCTCGGGCCGCTCGGCCGCGATGAAGGCCTCCACGGCCTCCGGGCTGCCATAGATCTGCCACCCGCGCGAGCAGGCAGTGCAGCTGTCGTCGGCGAGCGCGAAAGCGTTGCCGTAGAGGGCGGGCAGGAAGCCGCGCCGGGGATTCTCATAAGGTTCGCGCTCCGTCGCCGGCTTGGCCGGGCGGACGAGCGCCACGACGCCGCCCCCGAAGTGCACGAGCGCCACTTCGCGGACGTTCACCTCCTGCTCCCATTTGAGCGGATCCTTCCCGCTCTCCTTGCGGAGCGCCGCCAACTGCTTCTCGTACGCGGTCAGCTTGACGGACGCGTCCTGCCAGCGCACCACGGCCTTGCGGAGCTCGGGCAGCGCCACCGGCAGGGCCAGCGCGAAGCGGACGTCCTGCGGAAGAATGGCGCCCAGGCGGCTTTCGCCGAAGGGCAGCGAGGCGAGGATGTTGGCGTAGAAGGCGTCGTCGCGCTCGCAGACGGGCGCGACCTGGAAGCCGTCACCAGCGGGCGTGAGCACGGTCCAGTCGGCAACGGTGCCGAGGAAGCGGGTCAGCTCCCGGCGGGGGAAGAATTCCTGCAGCCAGCCCTTCGGGGCCAGGCGCTCGGGTGCTCCGCCGCCGCGGAAAATGATGAAATCCTGCCCGCCGGCCGCCGCCAGAGCCTGGCGGAATCCCGGCGCGTCGAGGATGGAGGTGTATTCGGTCAGGTGCCGCCGGACGGCGGTCAGCTGGGCGTTGGACGGGGTGATGAGCACGAATCCGCGCCGCTTCGCGTCCGGATCGGGGCGGACGTACTCGGCCTGCAGGCGCAGCGTGGAGGCCTGTGCAAGCAGCGTGTTCACGGCCGACACGGAGTCGGCCTCCACGCGGCCCGCATCCAGCGCGAGCACGGGCACGAGCGAGCCGTTGTAGCATAGGGAGAGGGCCATTCTGGCATTCTTGAATGCCGTCAGGTCCAGCTGCTGCAGGACGTTGGTCGAGTCGAGCAGCTGCATGCCTTCGGAAGCGCGGTCATAGCAGATGACGGCCAGCGCGTCCGACGGGACGGCGGCGATCAGCTCCGGAATGCGGCGCTCCTCGCGGACGGCGTTGGCGTTGCGGGGCGGATTGCCGCAGGCAAAGAGCAGCGGTAGGGCCGCCAGCAGGGCTATGATGCTTTTTTTGCACATAACTTGCAAATATACTAATAATTTGGATTATGATTTTCCGAGGAAATCCCTAACTTTGCACGTTTTTACAGAGAGAGCATTAAGTACTGCAACAGAATATGCAAGAAATCAGAAACATAGCGATCATCGCCCATGTTGACCACGGCAAGACGACGCTCGTGGACCGGATGATCTACCAGGCCAACCTGGTACGCCAGCCGGAGAACCTGGGCCAGCTGATCCTGGACAACAACGACCTGGAGCGCGAGCGCGGCATCACCATCCTTGCCAAGAACGTCTCCGTCATCTATAAGGGTGTCAAGATCAACATCATCGACACTCCGGGCCACAGCGACTTCGGCGGCGAAGTGGAGCGCGTACTCAACATGGCCGACGGCGTGCTGCTGCTCGTCGACGCGTTCGAGGGTTGCATGCCCCAGACACGCTTCGTGCTGCAGAAGGCCATCCAGATGGGCAAGAAGCCCATCGTCGTCATCAACAAGGTGGACAAGCCGAACTGCCGCCCGGACGAGGTGCAGGAGGAGGTCTTCGACCTCATGTTCAACCTGAACGCCACCGAGGAGCAGCTCGACTTCGTGACCGTGTACGGTTCCGCCAAGCAGGGCTGGATGTCGCTTGACTGGAAGAAGCCGACCAACGACATCACCCCGCTGCTGGACACCATCCTTGACGTGATTCCGGCCCCGCCAGTGGTCGAGGGCACGCCGCAGCTGCTCATTTCCTCCCTGGAATATTCCCCCTACGTGGGCCGCATCGCCGTCGGGCGCATCACCCGCGGCAGCCTCAAGGCCGGCCAGAACATCAGCCTGTGCAAGCGCTACGACATCGTGCAGAAGCAGAAGATCAAGCAGCTGATGGTCTTCGAGGGCCTGGGCAAGGCCAACGTCGAAGAAGTCCAGTGCGGCGACATCTGCGCCGTGGTGGGCATCGACGGCTTCGAGATCGGCGACACCATCGCGGACTACGACAACCCCGAGGCGCTGGAGCCGATCGCCGTCGATGAGCCGACGATGAGCATGCTCTTCACCATCAACAATTCCCCCTTCTTCGGCAAGGACGGCAAGTTTGTGACCTCGCGCCACCTCAAGGAGCGCCTGGACAAGGAGCTGGAGAAGAACCTCGCGCTGCGCGTGAAACCGGGCCTGACGGCCGATTCCTTCGTGGTCTATGGCCGCGGCGTGCTGCACCTGTCGGTGCTCATCGAGACCATGCGCCGCGAGGGCTTCGAACTGCAGGTCGGCCAGCCCAAGGTGCTGGACAAGACCATCGGCGGCCAGCGCTGCGAGCCGATCGAGGACCTCTCCATCGAGGTCCCGGAGGAGTTCGTGGGCGCCGCCATCGAGATCTCCACGCGCCGCAAGGGCGCGCTGGTGCGCATGGAGCCGCGTGGCGACCGCACCCTGCTGGAGTTCGAGATCCCCACGCGCGGCCTCATCGGCCTCCGTTCCAACCTGCTGACCGCCAGCCAGGGCGAAGCCATCGTGGCGCACCGCTTCAAGGAGTACCAGCCCTACAAGGGCGAGATCGAGCACCGCAACAACGGCTCCCTCGTCTCCATCGAGACGGGCCAGTCCATCGCCTACTCGATGAACAAACTCCTCGACCGCGGCCGCTTCTTCGTGGAGCCGGGCGAAGACATCTACGCCGGGCAGGTCGTGGGTGAGCACACGCGCGAGCGCGACCTCAACATCAACATCTGCAAGACCAAGAAGCTGACCAACGTCCGCGCCGCCGGTTCCGACGAGAAGATCATCCTCCCGCCGGCCATCAAATTCTCCCTGGAGGAGGCGCTGGAGTACATCCAGGACGACGAGCTCGTGGAGGTGACGCCGCATTTCATGCGCATCCGCAAGATCCTGCTCGACCCGCTGGCGCGCAAACGGAACAGCGACAACGAGGACTAGTATTTTTACTTGCTAATCGCAAAAAAATTGCTAACTTTGCAACCCTTTGTAGTTCAACTGACAAGTCTGGCCCCCGGAACAAACCGCCTGGAGTGGCACGCGGGAGCCGAGTTCTTTGAAACATTCGGGAACGTGGACATCCTCGACGCCGACGTGAAAGTGACGGCGGAGGTGATCAGCCGCGGACTGACCGTCTATGCCGCCTGCACCATGGCAGGCAGCGTGACCGTCGCCTGCGACCGCTGCCTGGAGGATCTCGTCATTCCGGTGGAAGCCTCTTTCGAAGAGACGTACACCCCCGAGGGAGGCGAACTGGATCTGTCGCAGGACGTATACGATTACGTATGCACCTCGCTGCCGCTCCAGCGCGTGCATCCCGAAGGAGAATGCAACCAGGAGACTACGAAGTATTTGAGTAAATAATATTTAAAAGATAAAGCAATGGCACATCCGAAACACAAACTTTCCAAGCAGCGCCGGGACAAGCGCCGCACGCATGACTTTGCGCCGGTCCCGACCCTCGCCACCTGCCCGAACTGCGGTGCGACCGTGATCTATCACCGTGTCTGCCCTGAGTGTGGCTACTACAGAGGCCGTCAGATCGTCGTCAAGAACGCTGAGTAACCTCTTTGAAAGCCGCCTCGCGCGGCTTTTTTCAGCTTGATGGCTCTGTAGTTCAACGGATAGAATAGTGGTTTCCTAAACCATAGATAGCAGTTCGATTCTGCTCGGAGCTACGAAAGGACCCGCCGGCCACCGGCGGGTCCTTTCGTAGCTCCAGTTAGCCATCTTCGTAGTTTAGCCCCGGAAGTAGGCGAGGAGGACGGCGGCGATGCTGATGAGGATCAGGACGGTGGCGTAGAGCAGGAAGTAATGGAAGCCGGTAGCGACGGCGCGGCCGATGCTCTTCTTCCAGTTGATGCCCAGCAGCTGGTGGTAATCGACGGTCAGCACGATCCCCATCAGGATGATACCGACCGAAGCCTTCTTCCCCCAGGTCAGCAGGAGCGCGAACAGCATGAAGAAGCAGAACTGGCAGAGGACGTAGGCCGAGCAGGCCGCATAGGCCGACATGCCCAATTTGTAGCGGCGCAGGGCGATGGCCATGGCGAACCAGAGCAGGAAGAATTCCCCGAGAAAGAGCGGGATGCCCTGGCTGCGGAGCCTCCCTTCGAAGGCGGCGAGGGCCGCCTCGCGTTTCGTGTGGACGTCGTCCGGGAACTGGTCCAGGTGCAGGTAGGTGTAGCCTTTCTGCACGATCTGTATGGTCTGGAAGAGGATTCTCTGCTCTTCGGCATGTTCCTCTTCGCCTTCCGTCGCTTCCTGAATGGCAACGGTGGCTTTCTCGTCAAACAGCTTCCGGGGGTCCTGCTGGATGGGCTGCAGAACGCTGGATATCAGCGCGAAAAAGGCATAGAAGATGATGAGCGCCGTCAGCGGCGCGAGGTAGCGTTCATGCTGTCCGGAGATGTAGTCCCGAATCATGTGGCCCGGACGGAGCAGCAGCTGCTGGAAGGTCCGCTTGGCGTCGTCGTTCAGGAAGGGGATGTCGTTGAACGCGCCCTTGTAGAAGGCGCCGGACGTCTTGCCGCCGCGGTTCTTCTTTTCCTTCCGCCAGGGCAGGTAGCCCAGTTTCTGCCAGATGGCGAAAGCGCGCCGGCGAACGGCGTACCTAGAACCCGAAGTAGCCATGTGCGTTGCGGTAGGAGATGTCCTCGATCATCGCGCCGATGCGCTCCATCTCGGAGGCCGGCAGGCGGCCGCTGTCCACGTCGGCGCCCACGAGGTCGCACAGGATCCTGCGGAAATACTCGTGGCGCGTGTAGCTGATGAAGCTGCGCGAATCGGTCAGCATGCCGACGAAGCGGCTCAGCAGGCCGAGCTGGGACAGGGCGTCCATCTGGCGGCGCATGCCGCTCTCCTGGTCCAGGAACCACCAGCCGGCGCCGAGCTGCATCTTGCCGGCCACGGAGCCGTCGTTGAAGTTGCCGGCCATCGTGGCCATGACCTCGAAGTCCTTGGGGTTGAGGCAGTAGAGTATGGTTTTGGCAAGTTTGCCCTCGTCGTCGAGGCGGTCGAAGAATCGGTTGCCGGCGGCGGAAATCTCCAGGTCGAGAATCGAGTCGAAACCGGTGTCGCGGCCCGCCTGGCGCAGCATGCGGGAGCTGTTGTTGCGGATGGGGCCGACGTGGAACTGCTGCGTCCAGCCCGTCTCAGCGTCCATGACGGCGAGGTCGTGCAGCAGCGCGCTGGTGAATTTGTCGATTTCGGAGGCGTCGGGCGCCTGGCCTGCCAGGACCTTCCGGAAGATGCTTTCTATCTCCGCCAGTGTGTAGTCCGCGGCGTGGAAGGTGTCCAGACCGTGGTCGGAGAGCTTGCAGCCCGCCTGCGCGAAATAGTCGTGGCGTTTCTGCAGGGCCTCGATCAGGTCGGAGTAGGAATCGATGTTCTTGTCGGCGGCCTCGCCGAGGCGCTTCAGGTATGCCTGATAGGCGGCGGGGTCCCCGATGGCGATGGCGTTGTCCGGACGCCAGGTCGGCAGGACTTTCGTGCCGAAGGGGTGCGCAGCAATTTGCTTGTGCCAGCGCAGGTCGTCGGCCGGGTCGTCCGTCGTGCAGACGGTCTCCACGTTGAAGCGGCGAATGAGCGCCTGGCCGCGGAATTCCGGCTGCGAGAGCTTGGCGTTGCATTCTTCGAAGATCCCGCGCGCCGTGGCGGGGGAGAGAATCTTGTCAATGCCGAATACGCGCTTGAGCTCCAGGTGCGTCCAGTGGTAGAGCGGGTTGCGCATGGTGTAGGGGACGGTCTCCGCCCATTTTTCGAAGACCTCCCAGGCGCTGTGGCTGCGGCCGGTAATGTATTCCTCCGGCACGCCGTTCGCGCGCATCGCGCGCCACTTGTAATGGTCGCCGCCCAGCCAGAGCTGGGTGATGTCGCGGAACTGGATGTTTTCCGCAATCTCCTGCGGGGAGAGGTGGCAGTGGTAGTCGATGATGGGCTGATGCTCGGCGTGAGCATGGTAGAGCTCCCGCGCCGTGGGCCCGGTGAGCATGAAGTCTTCGTGAATGAATGCCATGCCTCAAATTTACAAATTATATCGGAAAACTATTGATGAACTTTGCGTATCTTTGTGCTAGTCAAAATCTGTTGTTATGAGAATCGGAATCTGCAGCGACCACGCAGGCGTGGACTACAAGACCCGGCTGATCGCTTATCTGCTGGGCAAGGGCTATGAAGTCGTCAATTTCGGCACGGACAGCACCGACAGCTGTGACTACGCCGATTTCGCCCATCCCATGGCGAACGCCATCGAGGCGGGCGAGATTGAGGCCGGCATCGCCCTCTGCGGCACCGGCAACGGCATGGCCCTCTGCCTGAACCACCATAAGGGTATCCGCGCGGGGCTCGCATGGAACCAGGAAGTCGCCAGCCTCGTCAAGGAACACAACAACGCCAACGTCCTCGTGATGCCGGCCCGCTTCGTCTCCTACCGCATGGCGGTGATGATGGTGCGCGCGTGGCTCACGACGCAGTTCGCGGGCGGAAGACACCAGCGCCGAATTGACAAGATCGTTCAGCCATAACATCGAGGACTACCCCGAGGGGATCGTGCTGCCGGTGGACAAACCCTACCGGTGGACGTCCGCGGACGTGATCCGCAAGATCAAGTACGCGGCGATCCGGCATTTCGGGAAGAAGAACCTCAAGGTCGGCCACGCGGGGACGCTGGATCCCCTCGCGACCGGCATCCTGCTCGTGTGCATCGGCCCCGCCACCCGGCGGGCCGAGGAATTGCAACGCTCCGCGAAAGAATATGTCGCCGGCGTGACCTTCGGCGCCACGACGCCATCGTACGACCTCGAGAAGGCCATCGACGCCCGCTGCCCCCTGGACGGGGTGAGCGAGGCGGCGCTGCGCGCGGTCCTGCCCGGCTTCGTCGGGGAGCAGGACCAGGTGGCGCCGCTCTTCAGCGCCAAGAGCGTGGACGGCGTGCGCGCCTACGAGACGGCGCGGCGGCTGCTGCGCGAGGCGCAGCGCGAAGGCCGCGCCTTCGATCCCGGCGAGGTCCTGCAGTCCAGCCGGATCAACATCTATGATCTGGAGTTGCTCTCCTGGCACGACGCGCCCGTTCAGGACTTCCGCGACGACGGGCTCGGGCGCATCCGCGTCGCCGACGTGTCCGGCGAGGCGCTGCCGACGGCGATGATACGCGTCGCGTGCAGCAAGGGGACCTACATCCGCGCGCTGGCCCGCGACCTCGGCGAGGCGCTCGGCAGCGGCGCCTTCCTCAGCTCGCTGCGCCGTACGAAAAACGGCGGCTTCGGGATCGAAGACGCCGTCTCGTTGGAGGACGCCCTTGCTGCCTTCTCTTGGTAGCTGTTTTTGTAAATAGTTAATATATAGATAATTATGGTTTTGCTTTGGGGCATATTCCCGCAAGCAAAACCATAATTAATTGATAGCTAAATATTTGCAAAAACGGCGTGTCGCGCTGCTACCCCAGCTTTTCTTTCAGACGCCGCAGGCGGGCGAGGGCCTCGTCGCGGCCGATGAACGTCATGATGTCGTGGATGCCCAGGCCGCTGGCGGCGCCGCTGAGCGCGAGGCGGATGCAGTTCATCACCTTGCCCATCGGCATTTCATGCTCGCGGACGTAGGCCTCCAGCGTGTCGGCATCGGACGCCTCCATCGCCTCGAGCGCCATCGCGTAGATCTCCGGCTTGTAGAACTTGTCCACATCCTTCTGCACGTATTCCGTCGGGGCGACGAAGAGATAGGACGCGATGTCCCAGAAATCCTGCACGAAGGTCGCGCGCTCCTTGATGAGCGCGACCACGCGCTCCACGTAGGTCGGTGCGGCATCGACGCCCTTTTCCTTCAGCATCGGCAGCCAGAGGGCCGTCAGCTCGGCGTCGCTCTTCATGCGCAGGTACTCGCGGTTGAACCATTTCGCCTTGTCGGGATTGAACTTGGCGCCGGCCTTGCCCACCTTGTCGAGCGAGAAGGCCTGCACGAGCTCGGACAGCGAGAAGATCTCCTGCTCCGTGCCGGGATTCCAACCCAGCATGGCCAGCAGGTTCACGAACGCCTCGGGGAAATAGCCGTCCTCGCGGTAGCCGCGGGAGGTCTCGCCGGCGGGCGAGGTCCAGCGCAGCGGGAACACCGGGAAGCCCAGCTTGTCGCCGTCGCGCTTGCTCAGCTTGCCGTTCCCGACGGGCTTGAGCAGCAGCGGCAGGTGCGCGAAACGCGGCTGGCTGTCCTGCCAGCTGAACGCTTCATACAGCAAATAATGCAGCGGCAGCGACGGGAGCCACTCCTCACCGCGGATGACCTCGGTGATTTCCATGAGATGGTCGTCCACGATGTTGGCGAGGTGGTAGGTCGGCAGCTCGTCGGCACGCTTCCACAGCACCTTGTCGTCGAGCGTGGCGGTGTCCACGCTGATGTGGCCGCGGATCAGGTCGTCCATCTCCACGATGCGCCCTTCGGGCATCAGGAAGCGGACGGTCCAGTCCGTGCGCTCCGCGAGCAGGCGCTCCACCTCGGCCGGGGCCAGGGTGAGGGAATTGCGCAGCGAGCCGCGGGTGAGGTGGTTGTAGATGAAGGTCTGGCCCTTCGACTCGGCCTCGGTGCGGACTTTCTCCAGCTCCTCGGCGGTGTCGAAGGCGTAGTAGGCGTGGCCGGAGGCGACGAGCTGCTCGGCGTACTGCCGGTAGATGCTGCGCCGCTGGCTCTGGCGGTAGGGCGCGTGGGGATGCTCCGGGGAGGGGGTCTCCACGACTTTGCCGTCCGGCGTCACCCCCTCGTCGGGGAAAATGCCGCACCAGCGCAGCGACTCGATGATGTACTGCTCGGCGCCGGGCACGAAGCGGTTGGAATCGGTGTCCTCGATGCGGAGGATGAAGTCGCCGCCGTGCTGCTTCGCGAACAGGTAGTTGTACAGGGCGGTGCGCACGCCGCCCATGTGCAGCGGCCCGGTCGGGGACGGGGCGAACCTTACGCGGGTCTTTCTCATACCTGGGCCCTCCGGATGGCGGGAATGTTCTCCAGTTCGGCGCGGGACTCGTTGCTGGCCACGATGAGGGCCGGTTTCTCGTCCGGGTCGAACTTGAAGCACCGCACGTTGCTCTTGTTGTTGAATCCGATCTGCTGCGAGCCGGCATCCTCGAAGAGGGAGATGCCCTCGGCGCGCGCCGTGGCGGCCTTGTTGTACTCGAAGTTGCGGCCGATCATGATGTAGTTGCCCATGTCGCGGGCTGGGCCGATCACGTCGGAGAAGCGCAGGCCGGTGACGATGGACGTGATGCGGATGGTGTCACCGATCTCGGGATCGTCGTCCCAGATGAGGCCGCGCTTGAAGTTGTTGGCCCGGCCGGTGTACTCGTCGATCTTCTTGTTGATCTCGTTGAGGTCGTCCATCGTGAGGCCCTGCTCGTTGTGGCCGCAGGTGATGTTGACGAGTACCTTCTTGGCGCTCTTGAGGTCGAAATCGTTGAGGAGCGGGGACTCGAAGGCGGCGCGCACGGCGTCCTCGATGCGGTCCTTGCCGCTGCCGACGCCGCAGCCCATCAGGGCCATGCCGCTGTTCTTCATCATGGTCTCCACGTCCTTGAAGTCCACATTGATGTAGCCCGGCTTCTTGATGATCTCCACGATGCCGCGCACGGCCGTGGCGAGCACCTCGTCGGCCTGCGGGAAGGCGTCCTGGATCAGTTGGTTGCCGTAGTACTCATGGAGCTTCTCGTTGTTGATCATCAGCAGGCTGTCCACATTCTTCTCCAGCTCGTGGATGCCGTCGATGGCGCGGGAAAGCGCCTCGTTGCCCTCGTTGAGGAAGGGGAGCGTGACCACGGCCACGGTGAGGATGCCCTTGTCCTTGGCCATCTTGGCGATGACGGGCGCGGCGCCCGTGCCGGTGCCGCCACCCATGCCGGCGGTGATGAAGAGCATCTTGGTGTGGGTGTCCAGGACGACCTTTTCGATCTGGTCCTGGCTCTCGAGCGCGGCGTTGCGGCCGTTGATCGGGTTGGTGCCGGCGCCGAGGCCGCGGCCCATCTGGATCTTGACCGGGACGGGGCTGCCCTTGAGCGCCTGGGCGTCGGTGTTGCAGACCACGAAGCTGCACCCCTTGATGCCCTGGGTGAACATGTAGTTGACGGCATTGCAGCCGCCGCCGCCCACGCCGAGGACCTTGATGATGTCATCGGAGGTCGCCCAGTTCTCGGGGACGATGTTGTCGATCATGTTGTCGTCTATCATTGCTGTGTCTCCTTATTCTTTTGGTTGTCTTCCATCATGTCGTCGAAGATGCCGCCCATCGTGCTGTCGAAGGTCTTTTCGGCGGCGTCGCCGACCTTCTTGGTCTGCTTGCGTATCCAGGTGACGAACTTGCCCGGCGTCTTGGGCTCCTGCTTCTTCGGGCCCTGCTTGGGCCGGATGACCTCGGGCTCGTAGGCCGGGTCGTTCGCGAAGAGGTTGTCCGGAGCGGCTACGTTCTCGGCCTCGGGCGTGGCGGCATCCGGGCTGACGGCCGGACGGGGCGCCTCTTCAAGGCAATTCAGGCGCGGGTCGCGCTTGGCCTCGAGGATCATGCCGATGGAGGCCACGGCGCTGGTCTCGCCGGTACCGGAGCACCCGATGGCGCTGAAGGCCTGGCTGCGCGGATAGCCGAGCCGGACGGTGTAGCCGGACATCTCCTTGAGGAGGTTGGCCAGGTTGACCAGGTTGGCGCCGCCGCCGGTCAGTACGACGCCGTTGCGGAGCTTGTCGGCGTAGCCGCTGTCCTGGATCTGCCAGAGCACGGCCTCGATGATCTCGCGGGAGCGGCAGGTGATGACCTCGGAGAGGTATTTGACCGGGAGCTGCTCGTAGGATCCGTTCTCCTCGTCGTTGATCTGGATAATCTTCTCGCTGAGCGACTGCAGCTTGTCGGGCATGCAGGCGCCGAACGCGAGCTTGATGTTCTCGGCGAGCTGCTCGTTGAAGCCGCACTCGTACTTGATGTCCGTGGTGATGCAGCGCCCGCCGAAGGGGATGGCGGAGTAGTGGCGCAGGATCTTGCCGCGGTAGATGGTCAGGGAAGTCACGCCGGCGCCGATCTCCACGAGCGCCACGCCGTTCTCCTTCTCCGCTTCGGAGAGGACCGCACGGGCGACGGTGTTCGGGAGGAACAATTTGCGCGCGGGCGCCACGCCCACTTCGTTGAGCATGATGTCGATGTTGCTGACCGCCTTCTGGGCGCCCACGAAGACCTTGAAGTTGCCTTCGATGGCATCGGCCGTCACGCCCACGACGTCGTGTTCGCTGGCGCAGACCAGTTCCTCGTCGGCCGAGAAGGACTGCGCCACGGCGCCGTAGATCTCCTCCTTGCTCTCGTCGGCGATGGGGTAGGAGTCGATGGCGATGCTTTTCAGCGTGTTGATCTCATCCTTGGTGATGCAGGAGGAGGGGTCGCTGCGCTCCATGCGGGCGCTGGCGATCTCCTGCCGGACGTCGTAGCGCGGCAGGCCCACGACCACCTGGAGGATCTTGATGTTGAGTTCTTCTTCCGCTTCGTTGATGGCGGCCCGCAGGGGGCCGGCCGCGCGTTTCGGGTTGAAGACGTAGCTGTTGCGGATACCGTCGGACGGTGTCTCCTTGTAGTAGATGATCTGGATGTCATCTCCCTCGATCTTGGCCACGCTCAGGGCAATCTTGGAGGAGCCAAGGTCGGCTGCTGCTATGTATCTTTCTGCCTGCATATAATTTGTTGATTGTATTTCACGTTGACGGTCTTGTAGTATCCTTCCGGCTTGGAAGGGGCGATGACGCCGAGGTAGCGGTCGATCCGCATGAATTTGTCGGGGATGTTGTCCGGCTGGCCGACGAAGAACTGCTCGCTCCGGCCGTCCAGATTGAGGAAGAGCTCGCCGCCCCGGCTGACGCGGACGTGCGTGATACGCCGCTGCCAGGTGCGGGAGGAGGAGGTGAAGCGGTTCATGGCCAGCACGCCGGCGATCCACGCGCGCTCATATTCTTCGCGGGCTTCGCCCTTGAATCCCGCCGGCACGTCCACCGGGATGTCGCCCTCGACCAGGGGCACGGGCGCCGTGTAGGACGGATGCAGCGGGAAGATGTAGCCGCGCTCGTCCACGTAGAAGCCCTGCTCGCCGTTCTGGAAGCGCAGCACGGGCGCGCGCTGCGTGATTTCGAGGTGCAGCACGCCGTCGTCGGTGGTCCACGCCTCGCAGCGCTTCACGGCGCTGCGGCTCTCGATCATGTCCTCGATACGGGCGAGCTGCACGCTGTCGAGGCGCTCGCCGATGTAGGCGCCGTAGCGCTTGTCCAAATAGTCCCGGACGTCCTGCTCGGTGACGAAGCGCAGGCTGTCGGCGAAATTCACCTCCAGCCGTCCGCACACGATCTGCGCGCTTTCCTGCCGCACGTTGCGGTAGAGGAAGGCGACCCCGGTGCAGAGGGCGAGGGCGAGCACACCGGCGAGGGAATATTTGACGAAAGCTTTCATTTACAGGCGCTTGCGGAGCATTTCAGTGATGGGTTCGATGAAGCGGTCGATGTTGCCGGCCCCCAGGGTCACGAGCACGTCGAGCGGCTCCTGCTCCAGGTAAGGCATCAGTTCGTCGCGGGTAATGAGCACCTTCTCCGGAGCGGTGACGTCGCGGAACACGATTTCGGAGGTCACGCCGGGGATGGGCTCCTCGCGGGCGGGGTAGATGTCCAGCAGGATCAGCTTGTCCAGCCCGCTCAGGGCGCGGGCGAACTCGGGCGCGAAATCGCGCGTACGGGTGTAGAGGTGCGGCTGGAAGATGCCGGTGATCCGGCGGCCGGGGAAGATCTGCCGGATGGAGGAAATCGCGCTCTCCAGCTCGGCCGGATGATGCGCGTAGTCGTCGATATAGGTCAGCGCCGGGGTGTTGAGGTGCACGTCGAGGCGGCGCTGCGCACCTTCGAACGTGCCGATGGCCTGACGGACCTTCTGGGCGTCGAGTCCGTAGCAGAGGCAGATGGCCGCCGCCGCGATGCTGTTCTCCACGTTCACCCAGCCCAGGGCGCCCACGCGGATGTCGCTGAGCACGCCGCCCGGGTAGACGAGGTCGTAGGTATAGTGGCCCGTGGCGTCCAGGCGCAGGTTCTCGCTGTGGAAGTCGGCCCGGGCGTCGTTGAAATGGTAGCTGAAGATCTTGGCCGACACCTCGTCCTGGCTGATCGGGAGGCCGTATTTCAGGATGATGGTTTCGCTGACCTGCGAGGCGAAGATGCGGAAGGCCTCCTGCACGTGCGCCAGGTCGCCGTAGATGTCGAGGTGGTCGGCGTCCATGGCCGTGATGGCCGCGATGGCGGGGTGCAGCTGGTGGAAGGAGCGGTCGAACTCGTCGGCCTCCGCGACCACGGTCGGGGTGTGGCTGACGAGCAGGTTGGTGCCGTAGTTCTTGGAGATGCCGCCCAGGAAGGCGGAGCAGCCGGTGCCGCTCTCCGTGAGGATGTGGGCGACGAGGGTGGACGTGGTGGTCTTGCCGTGCGTGCCTGCGACGGCGAGGCAGCGCTGGCCGGCGGTGATCTCGCCGAGCATCTGCGAGCGCTTGATCACGCGGTAGCCGTGCTCCCGCGCATAGACGAGTTCGCCGAGCTCGGCCGGGATGGCCGGCGTATAGACCACGAGGGTGTCTTCGACCTCGCGCGGGATGCGGTCCGGCTCGTCTTCATAGTGCACGGCGATGCCTTCGGCCTCCAGCGCGTGCGTGAGGTCGGAGGGCGTGCGGTCGTAGCCGGCCACGTTGCATCCCTTGAATTTATAATAGCGGGCGATGGCGCTCATGCCGATGCCGCCGATCCCGATGAAATATACGTTCTTGTAGCTCATACCAATTTATACACTTCGTCAACGATGGTCTGTGCCGCGTCCAGGCGGGCGAGCGGGGCGACGTTCTCTTCGATCTGCCGGATGCGCTCCGGGTTGTGGAGCAGTTCCAGCGCCGTGGGCATCAGTTTCTCGGCCGCCTCGGCGTCGCGCACGATGAGGCCCGCGTCCTTGCGCACGAGCGCCATCGCGTTGTGGGTCTGGTGGTCCTCCGCCACGTTGGGCGAAGGCACGAACACGGCGGCTTTGTGCGCCGCGCAGATCTCGGACACCGAGGAGGCGCCGGCGCGGCTGATCAGCACGTCCGCGCAGGCGTAGGCGAGGTCCATGCGCCCGATGAAATCCGTATAATGGATCTGCGGGAGCTCGCGTCCCGCCATGAATTCGTCGATTCCCTGTTTGTAATAGCGGCCGCACTGCCAGAGCACCTCCACGTCCTCGCCGCCCGGGCAGCCGGCTTCGATCCAGGCGCGCATGGCGCGGTTCAGCGTGCCGGCGCCGAGGCTGCCGCCCACGATGAACAGATGCCGCCTGGCCGGGTCCAGGCCGTAGAATTTGAGCCCCTCGGCGCGGTCCGCGTTGGTGTAGGCGTGGATCTCGGGCCGGATGGGGTTGCCGCTGAAGACGATCTTGTCGGCGGGGAAGAATTTCTCCATGCCGTCGTAGGCCACGCAGATGCACTGCACGCGGCGCCCGAGGATCTTGTTGGTCAGGCCGGCGAAGCCGTTCTGCTCCTGGATCAGGGCGGGAATCTTCTTGCGCGTGGCCTGCCAGAGCAGGGGAGCGCTGGCGTAGCCGCCCACCCCCACGGCGACGTCCGGCTTGAACTCGTCGATGATGCGGCCGGCCTTGCGCAGGCTGGACGCGACCTTGAAGGGTACGCGCACGTTGTGCTTGAAATTCTCCCAGTCGATCTTGCGCTGCAGGCCGGCCATGGGCAGGCCCACGATCTCGTAGCCCGCCGCGGGGACTTTCTCCATCTCCATCCGGCCTTCGGCCCCGACGAAGAGAATCTGCGTGTCGGGGTTCGCTTCCTTGAGCTTCCCCGCGATCGAGATCGCCGGGAAAATGTGGCCGCCCGTGCCGCCGCCACTGATGATAACGCGCAAAGGTTTATAAGTCATAGCTTTCGTCTTTCAGTTCTCCGGATTCATAGGCATCCAGGTCGTCGAGGCGGTCCTGGACGGCCGTGCTTTCATGCATCTCCACCAGCGGCGCCGCCATGCGCGTCTCCTTGTCGATGCGCCGCACGGCGATGCGGCTGAACGACAGGATCACGCCGAAGGCGATGCTGAAGCAGAGGAAGGCGCTGTTGCCGTGGCTGATGAGCGGCAGGGTCTGGCCGGTCATCGGGCCGATGTCCGCGTTGACGAACATGTGCAGGAAGGCCTGGCCCGCGATGAGCAGACACAGTCCCGCCACGGTCAGCTTGGCGTAGTGGTCGCTGCCGCAGTTGCGCACGATGATGGAGCCGCGCGCGAGCAGGGACACATAGAGGAAGATGACGAAGATACCGCCCAGCAGGCCGTATTCTTCGATGATGAAGCTGTACATGAAGTCTTCGGACATGTCCGGGACCACGTAACGCTGGGTGCTCTGGCCGGGGCCCTTGCCGAGCAGGCCGCCCTGCTTGACGGCGATCTTGGCGCTGTAGGGCTGCCGGATGGCGTCGATGGCCTCCTGGTAGGCGATGCTGCCTTTCGGATTGTCGAGGACCTGCTGCTCCCAGTCGTCATCCTCGAACACGCGGGAGATGCCGGTGCCGATGCGGTCGAACCAGGGGTGCTCGTTGTGCTTGGTTGCGCTGTACAGGCCGAAGCAGATGCCCAGCACCACCACGGCCGCGAGGGCGAGCAGGGTCATGTCGCGGAGGTTGCCGCCGCCCAGCAGGATCATCACGAACATCAGCAGGCCGATGATCAGGGCGCTGGAGTTGGAGCCCGGGATGATCATCACGAAGATGATCAGGAACGGGGCATAGAGGTAGATGACCTTCTTCCAGATCTCCTTGTCCGGTCCGCGGAGCTGGCCCTGCTTGAGGGCGTCCATGGCCCAGGCCAGGTAGAGCACCATCGCCACCTTGACCACCTCGAAGACGTGGACCTGAAAGCCGGCGATGGACAGGATGCGGTAGGCGTTGTTGATGTTGAGCGCCTTCAGGAAGGGCAGGCTGACGTGGGCGTCGAGCAGGCCCAGCAGCAGGAAGGAGAGCAGGAATCCCCACTGGCTGCACCAGCGGAAGAACTTGATGTTCTTGATGTTGTACAGGACGATGATGACGGCCATGCCGGCCAGGACCACGAAGAACTGGTTCTTCACGAGGTCGAGGCGTGTCATGCCGTCGCGCAGCAGGCGCGACGAAGAGGAGAACATGCAGACGATCGAGAACAGCACGAGCAGGAGCACGATGATCCACACCACCTTGTCTCCTTCGAAGTGGTCCGCGAAGGTCCAGATACTGACTTTCTTGTTCTTCTCTTCTGCCATAATCCGTTACAGGTGCCGGACCGCCTCCTTGAACTGGCGGCCGCGGTCTTCATAATTCTTGAACAAATCGAAACTGGCGCAGCAGGGGCTCAGCAGCACCACGTCGCCCGGACGGGCGAACGCGGCGGAAGCCCGCACGGCTTCTTCCGCGGACAGCGTGTCCACGATCTTGTCCTTGCCCACGATGTCCTCGAAGGCGGTGTGGATCTTGGCGTTGTCCACGCCCAGGCAGACGATGGCCTTGACGCGCTTGCGCACGAGCTCCTCCAGGACGCTGTAGTCGTTGCCCTTGTCGGTGCCGCCGACGATCCAGACGACCGGCTTGGTCTGGCACTCGAGGGCGTACCAGGCGGAGTCGATGTTGGTGGCCTTGGAATCGTTGATATAGAGCACGTCGCGTATGCTCAGCACGGGCTCGAGGCGGTGTTCGATGGGCGCGAAGGACTTCAGGCTGGCGCGGATGACCTCGTCGCTGATGCCCGTGGCCTTGGCGGCGAGCGCCGCAGCCATGGAATTATAGACGTTGTGCCGCCCGCCGAGGGCGAGCTCCTGCAGGAAGATCTCCGTCTCGTCCTGCTCGTAGCGCAGCACGATGCGGTCCCCGCCTCGCAGGAAGGCACCCTGCGCGACTTCCTTCTCCTGGGAGAAGGGGAGCATCTTGGCCTTGACGACGACTTCCTCCAGCTGGCGGATCGTGATGGCGTCGTCGGAGTCGAAGATGAAGCAGTCCTCGGGACGGAGGTTGCGCGTGATGCGGAATTTCGCCCGGGCGTAGTTCTCGAGCTTGTGGTCGTAGCGGTCGAGGTGGTCCGGCGTGATATTGGTGATGATGGCGATGTCCGGGCGGAAATCATAGGCATCGTCCAGCTGGAAGCTGCTGATTTCCAGTACGTAGTAGTCGTGCTGCTCGGTCGCGACCTGCAGGGCGTAGCTCTTGCCGATGTTGCCGCCCAGGCCCGCGTTGAGTCCCGCCTCGCAGAGGAGGTGGTAGATCAGGGAGGTGGTGGTCGTCTTGCCGTTCGAGCCGGTGATGCAGATCTTCTTGGCGCTGTCGTAGCGCGCCGCGAACTCGATCTCGGAGATGATGTGCGTTCCCTGTTCGCGCAGGGCCTTGATCATGGGGGCCGTACCCGGAATGCCCGGACTCTTGACGACTTCGTCCGCGTTCAGGACGAGTTCCGGCGTGTGCCCGCCCTGCTCGAAGGGGATGTCCCACTCCTTCAGCGTGGCCAGGTACGCGTCCTTGATCTTCCCGTTGTCGGACAGGAAGACGTCGAATCCCTTGACTTTCGCGAGCACGGCGGCTCCCACGCCGCTCTCTGCTCCTCCCAATACTACAATTCTTGCCATTTCTCTTCTGTTCTATCGTATTTTAAGTAATGCTAACGTGCTGACTGCCAGGATGATCCCGATGATCCAGAACCGCGTGACGATGCGGGGCTCCGGGATGCCTTTCTTCTGGTAGTGGTGGTGGAGCGGCGCCATCAGGAAGACGCGCCGGCCCTCGCCGTATTTCTTTTTCGTGTACTTGAAGTATCTGCGCTGGATGATGACCGACAGGCTCTCCATCAGGAAGATGCCGCAGAGGATGGGCAGCAGCAGTTCCTTGCGGATGAGCACGGCGCTCACGCCGATCACGCCGCCGATAGTCAGGCTCCCCGTGTCGCCCATGAAGACCTGGGCGGGGAAGGTGTTGTACCACAGGAATCCCAGCAGCGCCCCCACGAAGGCCGCCATGTAGATGGCCACTTCGCCGGCTCCGGGGATGAGCATGATGTTGAGGTACTTGGCGTTCAGGGCGTCACCGCTCAGCCAGGCGATGATGCCCAGGGCGACGCCGACGATGGCGGAAGTCCCGACGGCCAGGCCGTCCATGCCGTCGGTGAGGTTGGCCCCGTTGGTGCAGGCGAGCATCACGAAGATGATCATCAGCATGTAGATGCCCCAGGAGCAATAGACGCCCAGCTGGCCCCGGAACGGGGAGAGCCAGGAGTAGTCGAACTCGTGGGCCTTGACGAAGGGGATCGTGGTCACGAGGCGGTCGGTCGGGATGGAGGGACTGACGCAGACCGTCAGCGCGATGACCAGGCCGAGACCGAACTGGAGGACTAGCTTGCCGCGTTCGCTCATGCCTTCCTTGTTGTGTTTGAACACCTTGATATAGTCATCCGCGAATCCGATGGCGCCGCTCCAGAGGGTGGTCAGGATGAGCAGGAAGGTGTAGATGCTGTCCAGCCGGCAGATCAGCAGGGCGGAGCCCAGCACGGCGATGATGATGATCACGCCGCCCATCGTGGGAGTGCCCTTTTTCTGCATCTGGCCTTCGAGGCCGAGGTCGCGGATCTCCTCGCCGATCTGGTGGCGCTGCAGGCGCCGGATGATGCCTTTGCCTGCGAAGAAGGCGATCAGCATGCTGATGACGGCGGCCGCCATGGCGCGGAAGGAGAGGTAGTTCATCAGGCCTGCGCCCGGGAGATGGATCCCCAGGGCTTCCAGCCAGTCTATGAGGTGATTCAGCATGATTCGAGGGTTTTGAAGGTTTCCAGTACGATTTCACGCTCGTCGAAGTGGCTCTTGACCTTGCCGAGGATCTGGTAGGTCTCGTGGCCCTTGCCTGCGAGCAGGAGGGTAGCTCCCCTGGGGGCGAGCAGGAGGGCGGTCCGGATGGCTTCGCGCCGGTCAGCGATGCAGACGGTGCGGGCCAGGGCGGAAGCGTCCAGTCCGGCCTTGATGTCTTCGAGGATGTCTTCCGTGCGTTCGCTCCGGCTGTTGTCGGAGGTGAGGAAAATGCGGTCCGCGAGGCGGCCCGCCACCGCGCCCATCTCCGGGCGCTTGGTCTTGTCGCGGTCGCCGCCGCAGCCGAACAGGCAGATCAGCTGCCGCTCGGGGGCGACGTCGCGCAGGGTCTTCAGGACGTTCTCCAGGGCGTCCGGGGTGTGCGCGTAGTCGATGACGACGCTGAGGTCGCGCGGCCCCCGGAGGGTCTCCAGGCGGCCTTTGGCGGATTCGAGCTTGGAGATGGCCACGAGGGCTTCTTCGGCGGGGACGCCGAGTACGAGCGCCGTGGTGTAGATGGCCAGGAGGTTGTAGGCATTGTGCGCGCCGATCAGGCGCGTCCAGACCTCGCGGCCGTCGATCCGCAGGAGCATGCCTTCGAAGCTCTCTTCGAGGATGCGGGCGCTGTGGTCGGCGGCGGCCCGGCAGGAGTAGCCGACGACTTTCGCCCGGGTGTTCTGGACCATCACTTCGCCGTGCTTGTCGTCCAGGTTGATGACGGCGGCGGCGCTGGCGGGGAGCATGTCGAAGAAGCGCTTCTTGCAGCGGAGGTACTCCGCGAAAGTGCCGTGGTAGTCGAGGTGGTCGTGGGTGAGGTTGGAGAAGATCGCTACGCGGAATTCGAGTCCGGCGATCCGCTCCTGGTCCACCCCGATCGAGCTGACTTCCATGAAGCAATAGCTGCAGCCGGCCTCGACCATCTCGGCGAGCAGGGCGTTGAGCGTGACGGGGTCGGAAGTGGTGTTGGCGGTCTCGCTGCGGCGGGTGCCCACGTAGTTGGCGATGGTGGAGAGCAGGCCGCACTCGTAGCCCAGGCTGCGGAAGAGGTGGTAGAGCAGCGTGACGGTCGTGGTCTTGCCGTTGGTGCCGGTGATGCCGACGAGCTGCAGCTTGCCGCTCGGGTGGTCGTAGTAGGCGTCCGCCGCCATCGCCACCGCCTTGCGGCTGTCCCTGACAATCACGACCGCCGACGGAGCAGCGTCGCCGGAGTTGCCTGACGGCGAAAGCTCTGCCGCAGCAGGATTCGTAGCACCGAATCCGGTTCCCGCGTCAGCGGGAAGCGAGGATGGACGCCGAGCCGCAGGCACACCGGGACGCTCGTCGGCGGTCTCGTACATAACAGCCACGGCACCGGCTTCGATGGCCTTGTCGATATACTGTCGGCCGTCGTTGCCGCAGCCGTTCACGGCAATGAACAGGCTGCCCGGCTGCACGCGGCGGGAGTCGTTGGTCAGCGAGGTGATCTCGATGTCCGGATTGCCCTGGACGGAGAGGACGTC
>JAFXUS010000058.1 GCA_017535125.1 Bacteroidales bacterium
CAACTTCGGCGCCAAGTACCGCAAGGAGAAACGCGAGGCGGCCGCCCAGCGCACCCAGGAAGAGATGGCCGAGGCGATTGCTGGCCAGAAGGTATTGAAAGTCACCGAGTTCGTGACGGTCAACGACCTGGCCACCCTGATGAACAACACCCCGGTCAACGAGGTCATCAACGCCTGCATGGAGCTGGGTCTGATGGTGTCCATCAACCAGCGCCTCGACGCCGAGACCCTCGTGCTCGTGGCCGAGGAGTTCGGCTACCAGGTCGAGTTCGTCACGGCCGAGATCTCCGAGGAGATCAGCCAGGCCGAGGAGGTGGACCGTCCGGAAGATCTGCAGCCGCGTCCGCCGATCATCACCGTGATGGGTCACGTCGATCATGGTAAGACTTCCTTGCTTGACTACATCCGCAAGTCGAACGTCATCGCCGGTGAGGCGGGCGGCATCACGCAGCACATCGGCGCCTACAACGTCGAGCTGCCCGACGGCCGCCACATCACCTTCCTCGATACGCCGGGCCACGAGGCCTTCACGGCCATGCGTGCCCGCGGCGCCCAGCTCACCGACCTCGCCATCATCATCGTGGCGGCCGATGACGCCGTGATGCCGCAGACCATCGAGGCCATCAACCACGCGCAGGCCGCGAACGTCCCGATGGTGTTCGCCATCAACAAGATAGACAAGCCGGGCGCCAATCCCGACACGATTCGCCGCCAGCTCTCCGAGATGAACATCCTCGTGGAGGACTGGGGCGGCAAGTATCAGTGCCAGGAGATTTCCGCCAAGCAGGGCATCAACGTGGACAAGCTCCTGGAGAAGGTGCTCCTCGAGACCGACCTGCTGGAGCTCAAGGCCAATCCGGACAAGAAGGCCGTGGGCGCCGTGATCGAGTCTTCGCTCGACAAGGGTCGCGGCTACCTGGCCACCGTGCTCGTGCAGGAGGGTACCCTCCATCCGGGCGACGTGATGCTGTGCGGCAGCTTCTACGGCCGCGTGAAGTCCATGTTCAACGAGCGTGGCCAGAAGGTCACCGAGGCCGGTCCTTCCACGCCGGTGTCCGTGCTCGGCCTGAACGGAGCGCCCGCCGCGGGCGAGAAGTTCAACGTGATGGCTGACGAGCGCGAAGCCAAGAGCATCGCCGCGAAGCGCGAGCAGCTGCTCCGCATCCAGGGCATCAAGACGCAGAAGCACATGACCCTCGAGGAAATCGGCCGGCGCATCGCCATCGGCAATTTCAAGGAGCTCAACATCATCGTCAAGGGCGACGTGGACGGCTCTGTGGAGGCCCTGTCCGATTCCCTCATCAAGCTCTCCACCGAGGAGGTCAAGGTCAACGTCATCCACAAGGCCGTGGGCGGCATCTCCGAGTCCGACGTCCTGCTGGCGGAGGCTTCCGACGCCGTGATCGTCGGCTTCCAGGTCCGTCCGACGACGGAAGCCCGCAAGGCTGCCGAGCGCGAGGGCATCGAGATCCGTCTCTACTCCGTGATCTACGACTGCATCAACGAGGTCAAGGACGGTATCGAGGGTATGCTCGAGCCGGAGAAGAAGGAGGAGGTCATCGCCACCGCCGAGGTCAAGCAGATCTTCCGCATCAGCAAGGTCGGCACCATCGCCGGCTGCATCATGCGCGACGGCAAGATGGTCCAGAAGGCCAAGGTGCGGCTGATCCGCGACGGCATCGTGATCTATACCGGCGAGCTCGGCTCCCTGCAGATCGGCAAGGATGCCGTGAAGGAGGTCGTGTCCGGCAAGGAGTGCGGTATGTCGATCGCCGGCTACAACGACATCAAGGAAGGCGACCTCATCGAAGGCTTCCAGATCGTCGAGATCAAACGCACGCTGTAACGGCGTCGTCCTGCAAGCTTACCCCCGAAGGGCAAAAAACAGCGTCCTCGCTACGCTGCGGAAATGCCCTTCGGGGGTAACTTGTAGGCCGCCGCGCCGCTTACGCGCAGGCTGCGGCAAATTCTTCAAGGAGGGCTTTGTGGTGGCCGGGGAGGATGATGTGGTGGTTGCCGACGGGGCGCGTGAGGAAGTAGCGTGCGTCGTCGGGCTGCAGTTGCAGGACCACCTGGGTGCGGCAGAGGTGCTGTTCGTACTGGTTGCGGACCAGGGTGCCTTCCGCCACGAAATGCCGGCCGAGGTCGCCCGAGGCCTTGAAGACGGTCACGGGGCCTTCCGGCAGTTCGCCGTGGATGCCGATGCCGATGCCCGATTCGAAGTGGGTGTCATAGGTCCATTCCCGGACCATGTTGAAGGGGACGGTGCAGTGGGCGAAGAGCATTTCGCCGCTGTCGGGGTCGATGCGTGCCGGGTTGGCCTGGAAGCCGGTCCGGCCCGTGAGGGCCTGGGCGATCATCATGGACAGCAGGGCCGGGACGTCGCCTTCGCAGGCGGCGGGGATGCCGTCGGCGTTGCATTGCGCCAGGGCGAGGCAGCCCGTGTTCCCGACGGCGGTCAGCAGGTCGAAGCAGCGCAGGGTGAGGGCGCCGAGCCCGTGGCGCTGAACCAATGTCCGGATGGCGTGGCTGATGCGGGTCGCGTCGTCCCAGGCGCCGCGCACGTCGCGCGCCATGGGCATTTGTGCCGGTATCGGGTCGGCGGGCGCCTGCCGGATCTCCGTCAGCAGTTCTTCCATCGGGATGTCCTGCAGCGTCAGGCCGAGTTTGCCCGAAAGGGCGGAGGGGTCCGCATGGCTGGCGATGAGCCAGTCCGAGGGGGCGCCGATCACGCCGATGCGTGTGCCGCGCAGCTTTTCGCGCGCTGCGGCGACGGCTTCGAGGGCCTGGACGCGGCGGCGCAGGTAATCCCCGCTGCCGTGCAGCACTTCGCCCCGCAGGCCCTGCTGCTGCAGGTAGGACAGGATTTCCAGCGAAGCGGCGAGCGAATTGCTCTGGCCGGACGTGAGCAGCAGGAAACGCTCCGCACCGCGGGCCAGCAGGCCGGGGAGCAGCTGCTTGAAGATGCCCTCCGCACCGCCCGTGCGGACGTAGATGAGGTCGAGCGCGTGGGTGCCGAAGTCGGAGAAATCCGCTCCGCGCATTTCGTATCCGCCCTCCGGGAATACGCTCCCGAGGAAAGCGTCGCTCAGCCGGGCCACCGATGCTTCATCGTGCAGGCCCGAGGTAATGGTGTAAACCGCTGTCACTAGTACATCGCCTTGACTTTCGCGAGGAAGTCGCGGACGTGCTGCGTGTATTCCTCGGGATATTTGGCGTAGGAGTTGGCGTGCACGGCGCCGGGAGCGACCCACATCTCCTTGTAACCCAGGGTCTTGGCGTCGTAGTTGCGCTGCAGGTCTGAGAACTGCACGAAGTCGTCGGCGTCACCGTGGATAAAGAGCATCGGCAGGACGCTGAGGCCCAGCTGCTTGACGGAGGAGGCCTCCTTGAAGCTCCAGCCGTAGCGCTTCTCGCAGACGAGGCTGGCGCTGTTCAGCACGTCCTTCGGAATGATGGGGAAGGTCTGCTTGAGGTTGTGGGCGAACTGATCGTACACGCTGCTGTAGCCGCAGTCTTCGACGAAGGCGCGGACGTAGTACGGCTGCGGGTCGCCGCTCATCATCATGACCGTGGCGCCGCCCATGGACACGCCGTGGACGACCATGAAGTCGTCCTTGAATATGTCATGCGCGACCTCCGTCCATTTCTCCACGTCGTAGCGGTCGTGCCAGCCCATCTGGATGGCGTCGCCCTCGGAGTAGCCGTGGTACTGGAGGTCGGGGAAGAGGACGTTGTAGTTGAGCTCGTCCCGGTACATGCGAACCAGGTACAGGAACACGAAGTGGTTGTCGCCGTAGCCGTGCACGACGATCGCCGTGCCCTGTGCGTTCGCGGGATCCTTCGCAGGGGCGTAGGCGGCGTGGACCTGCTTGTCGTTGTAGCCTGTGATGGTGATGTCTTTCAGGATGCCCTGGGCCTTGAGCCCGTCGTACCAGGCGGTGCTGCCGGGCAGCAGGGAGTCAGCCTTGTGGCGCGTGCGCTCGATGTCTTCCACGCCGTGCGGTTTGGGCGTGAGGGAATAGTTGCACATGAATTTGCCCGCGAGGCAGCTGTTGAGGGCCAGGACGGTCAGGAGAACGGCGGCAAGCCGGACGAAAGTAGTCTTCATAAAATATGTGGTTGAACCTTCTGCAAAGATAAGGAACTTTTAGTAAATTTGCAGAAAGAGAAGCCTGTAAATGGATCCTAGAGAATTTGACGTCATCATCCTGGGCGGCGGCATCGTCGGGGCGGGCACGCTGCGGGACTGCGCGATGCGCGGCCTGCGGGCGCTGCTGATCGAGCGGGCCGACATCGCCACCGGCGCCACGGGCCGCAACCACGGCCTGCTGCACTCCGGTGCGCGCTACGCCGTGAATGATTACGAATCCGCCGCGGAGTGCATCGGGGAGAACCGCATCCTCCGCCAGATCGCGTCGCACTGCATTGAGCCGACCGACGGCCTGTTCATCTCCCTGCCCGAGGACGACCTGGACTACCAGCGTACCTTCGTGGATTCCTGCCTGAAGGCGGGCATCGCCGCGGAGGTCATCGACCCCGCGCTGGCGCGTCAGCTGGAGCCGTCCGTCAACCCGGCGCTGACCGGCGCCGTGCGCGTGCCGGACGCCAGCGTGGATCCGTTCCGCCTCTGCGCGTCCAACATGGTGGACGCGAAACTGCATGGCGCGCAGGTGCGTCTCCGCACGGAGGTGACCGGCTTCATCCGCGAGGGCGATACCATCCGGGGCGTGCACACCCGCAGCGTCCAGACGGGTCGCGAAGCGGACTACTACGCGCCGGTCGTCGTGAACGCCTGCGGCGTGTGGGGGCAGCAGATCGCTGAAATGGCGGGCGTGTCCGTCAGCATGTTCCCCTCCAAGGGCGCGCTGCTGATCTTCGCGCACCGCATCAACAGGATGGTCATCAACCGCTGCCGCAAACCGTCCAACGCCGACATCCTCGTGCCGGGCGACACGGTCTGCATCATCGGCACCACGTCCACCCGCATCCCGCTGGAGAACTGCCACCGCGTGTCCGTGACCCCGGACGAGGTGACGCTCCTCGTGACGGAAGGCGCCAAGCTGACGCCATCCCTGTCCGAAACCCGCATCCTGCGGGCGTTCGCGGGCGTCCGCCCGCTGGTCAGCGAGGATAACGATCCGACGGGGCGCAACATCTCCCGCGGCATCGTCTGCCTGGACCATGAGACGCGGGACGGCCTGAAGGGCTTCGTCACCATCACCGGCGGCAAGCTGACGACCTACCGCCTGATGGCGGAGCAGGCCACGGACGTGGTCTGCCGCAAGCTGGGCGTGGCCAAGCCGTGCGAGACGGCCACCACGCCGCTGCCGGGCTCCCAGGGCCGCAGCTACGAAGAGGTGGCCCGCGAGATCTGGGAGGCGCCCTCCACGGCGCAGAAGGCCGCAGCCGCCCGCCTGGGCGACGTCGTGACCCGGATGCCGAACCCCAGCCGCCAGGACGAGGCGCTGGTGTGCGAGTGCGAAGAAGTGTCGGCCTGGGAAGTGAACAACGCTTTCGAGCGCATGGGCGTCTCTACGCTGACGGACCTGCGCCGCCGCACGCGCGTCGGCATGGGGACCTGCCAGGGCGAGCTCTGCGCCTGCCGGGCCGCCGGCTTGCTGGCCAAGGCGCAGGACTGCGCCGAACGCGAACGCGCGGACCTGCTCAAATTCATGGGAGAACGCTGGAAAGGCAGCTATCCGATCGGCTGGGGCGACACGCTCCGCGAGGCCGAATATACACAATGGGTATATAAACACGTGCTGGGCCTATGAGATTCGATACTGTCATCATCGGCGGCGGCCTGGCCGGCCTGACGGCCGGTATCAGCCTGCAGCAGGCGGGCCGCAGCACCGCCATCGTCAGCACCGGGCAGAACGCCCTGCATTTCTTCTCCGGCAGCTTCGAATCGCTGGAGGAGGCGCCGGAGCGGTTGAAGACGCTCTTCGAGGGCGCCGGCATCCGCCTGCACTACAGCACCGGCGTGCGCCTGATGCCGCTGGGCGTATTCCGCGAAGCGGCGCTCTCGCTGGAGGACGTCAGTCTGCTGCCGGATCCGCGTTTCGCCGACAAGGTGCTCATCCTCGGCGTGCCGGGCTACCTGGATTTCTTCTCCTCCTTCCTCGCGGAAGGGCTCGAGAAGCAGGGGATCGCCTGCCGCATCAGCGTGCTCAACCTGCCGGAAGCGGTGCGGGAGAGCCCCGCAGAGATCCGTTCCGTGACGCTGGCCCGCATGTTCGACCGGAATTGGGAGCGGGTCGTGCAGCAGGTGCGCCTGCTGCTCAAAGACGAGGACGGCGTGGTCCTGCCGCAGGTTTTCGGCCTGGAAGATCCTTCCGTGCCGGAGCGCATCCGCCAGGGAATTCCCGCCCGGGTGGTCTTCGCGGGCACCATGCCCCCGTCCGTGCCGGGCATCCGCACGCAGCTGCTCCTGAAGCGGCGCTACGAAGTGCTGGGCGGCACCTATCTGGGCGGCGACGAAGCGCTGGAAGCCCGTGTGGAAGGGGACAGCGTCCGCAGCGTGATCACGCGCAACCTGGGCAGCCACGCGCTGGAGGCGTCGCATTTCCTGCTTGCCTCCGGCGGCTTTTTCTCCAAGGGCCTGCGGTCCAATCCGTTCCGCGTCTGGGAGCCGGTCTTCGGCCTCGACGTGGCGTACGACGAGGACCGCAACGCCTGGTACAACGACAATTTCGCCGAAGAGCAGCCTTACATGAACTACGGCGTCCGGACCGACGAGGCCCTGCACCCGCTCGTGGAGGGCCGCCCGCTGCGTAACCTTTACGCCATCGGTTCCGTGCTGGGTGCCACGCGTCCCGAACTCGGCTCCGGCGGCGGCCTCGCCGTCCGCAGCGCCTTCCGTGCCGTAGACCAAATCCTTGAAGCCGTATGAAACACCAGGAGAAAACTGTCAGCAAGCACAACTTCGAGGAGTGCATGAAGTGCACCGTGTGCACGGTCTATTGCCCGGTGCTGCAGGTGAATCCCCGCTATCCCGGCCCCAAACAGGCCGGCCCGGACGGCGAACGGCTGCGCCTCAAGGATCCCTATTTCTTCAGCTATGCGCTGAAATACTGCATGAACTGCAAGCGCTGCGAGGTGGCCTGTCCGTCCGGCGTCAAGGTGGCCGACCTGATCCAGGCGGCCCGCATCAAATACGACAAATCCGTGCCGCCGCTGCGCGACCGCGTCCTGGCCTCGACCGACCTGATGGGTACGGTGGCGCGTCCGGTCTCCCGCGTAGTGAACGCGGTCACCGGCCTCGGCGTCACGCGGAGCGTGCTGGACGCGACCCTGAAGATCGACCACCGCCGCACCTTCCCGAAATACAGCGGCCGCAGCTTCGAGGCCTGGCTGAAGCGCCGGGCGAAGGAGCAGGCCGCATTCCCGGAACAGGTGGCCTACTACCACGGATGCTACGTCAACTACAACAACCCGGCGCTGGGCAAGGACCTCGTCAAGGTGCTGAACGCGCTGGGCGTGGGCGTGCAGCTGCTGGAGAAGGAGAAATGCTGCGGCATCGCCATGATCACCAACGGCATGTCCGCCCAGGCGACGCGTAATGCGGAGCACAACGTCGCGTGCCTGCGCAAGGCGGTCTCCGACCGGGGGCTGAAGGTGGTGACCACCTCCTCAAGCTGCACCCTGACCCTGCGGGACGAGTATCCCAACCTGCTCGGCGTGGACAACACCGACGTGCGGGATGCCGTGCTGATGGCCACGCGCTACATCTTCGAGCGCCTGGAAGCCGGCGCCACGCTCCGCTTCCGCCCTGATTTCCACAAGAAGGTGGCCTATCACGTGCCCTGTCACATGGAGCGCCTGGGCTGGGGCGTGTTCTCCGAGCGGCTGCTCCGGATGATTCCCGGCGTGGAATTCACGCTGCTGGATTCCGCCTGCTGCGGCATCGCCGGCACCTACGGTTTCAAGAAAGAGAACTACGAGGCCGCGCAGGCCGTCGGCGCGCCGCTCTTCGAGCAGATCCGTGCCGTGGATCCGGAGGTCGTCGCCTGCGACTGCGAGACCTGCAAGTGGCAGATCGAGATGTCCACCGGCTACTCCGTCGAGAATCCCATTTCCATCCTCGCTGAAGCAATAATTTAGTCATTCCGTTCCCATTCTAGTCATTCCGGGCTTGACCCGGAATCTTTAACGACCATGAAGAAATATACCTTATTCCTGCTGCTTCTCAGTCTGGCCTCCTGCCAGCACAAACCTTTCATCGACGTGCAGGCGCACCGCGGCGGTGCGGGCCTGATGCCCGAGAACACCATCCCGGCCATGAAGAACGCCCTTGACCTGGACGTCAATACCCTGGAGTTCGATCTGCAGCTGTCCGCCGACGGGCAGGTGGTGGTCTCGCACGACAACTACTTCCATCCGCGCTATGCCACGCGCCCGGACGGGACGCTCATCCAGGAGGAGGATCCCAAAGAGTACCTCTACACGATGCCCTATGACAGCATCGCGAAGTACGACGTGGGCCTGCGTCCCGTGGACCGCTGGCCCGGCCAGGTGAAGATGGCCGTCTGCAAGCCGCTGGCTTCGGATCTCATCGATTTCGCCGAAGGCTACGCCAAGAAGCCGGTGAACTACAACATCGAGATCAAGTCCTGGCCCGGGGATGGGGAGGGCACGCTGTGGCCCGAATACCATGTCTTCTGCGATACCTGCATTCCGCTGCTGCTCTCCAAGAACCTGGGCGACCGCCTGATCGTCCAGTGCTTCGACACGCGTGCGCTGAACTACATGCACGGGAAATGGCCGGAACTCACCCTGTCCTATCTGACAGAGGACTATGACGGCGGCGACATCGAGGCGCTGCTCGGAAACCTGGATTTCGTGCCGCAGTGGTGGAGTCCGGAATCCAGCGTGGTCACGCCGGAGAACGTGGCCTGGTGCCACGAACGCGGCATCGGCGTCGTGCCTTGGACGGTGGACGACCCGGCCGAGATGCGGCGCCTGGTGGACTGCGGCGTGGAAGCCATCATTTCCAATTACCCCGACATCCTGATCGAAACCGTAAGATAGCATGCTTCCGTTCCTCAAGCAGCCGGCCTACAAGCCGGCGGAGACCGGCCCCGAGGCCGATGCGAAATACAAGCGGCTGCGCCTGCAGGTCTTCCTGGGCGCGTTCATCGGCTACGCCGGATTCTACCTGGTCCGCAAGAACCTCTCGATGGCCATCCCGGCCATGGCGCCGCTCGGCTTCGAGAAGACGGAGCTGGGCTTCGTGCTGGGCCTGAACGCGGCCGCGTACGCCTTGTCGAAGTTCCTCATGGGCAGCGTGAGCGACCGCTCCAACGCCCGGGTGTTCCTGCCGCTGGGGCTCATCCTGACGGCGATCTCGATGTGCTTCATGATCGTCCCGATCCAGTGGATCGGCGCGGAGCACAAGGCGCTGGCCATCCTCGTGATGGGCGTGCTGAACTGCCTGGTGGGCTGGTTCAACGGCATGGGCTGGCCGCCCTGCGGCCGCGTGATGACGCACTGGTTCTCGCCGGGCGAACGGGGCACGATGATGAGCATCTGGAACTGCGCGCACAACGTGGGCGGGGCCCTGGTGGGCCCGATGGCCACGTACGGCGCCGCCTGGTTCGGCAGCTGGTTCTACGGTTCCCACGAGGAGCTGTACTTCCTGATCGGCACCTTCGCCTTCCCGGCCGCGGTGGCGCTCTTCGTCGCGCTGCTCGCGTATGTGTTGCTGCGCGACACGCCGCAGTCCTGCGGCCTGCAGTCGGTCGAGGCCTGGCGCAACGATTATCCCAAGAACTACTCCGAGAAGCACGAGCAGACGCTTTCTACGAAGGAAATCCTGTTCCAGCACGTGCTGAACAACAAATTCCTCTGGTTCATCGCCCTGTCGAACGCCTTCGTCTATATGGTGCGCTACGGCTGCCTGGACTGGGCGCCGACCATCCTGACGGAGAAGGGGATCGACCTGAAGAGCGCCGGCTGGGCCTATTTCGCCTATGAGTTCGCCGCCATCCCGGGTACGCTGCTCTGCGGCTGGCTGTCGGACAAGCTCTTCCATGGCCGCCGGGCGCTTCCGACGATGATCTTCATGGCGCTGGTGCTGGTGTTCATCGTCCTGTACTGGCTGAACCTGGACAACCTGACCGTCGTGATCATCTGCCTGATCGGCATCGGCTTCTTCATCTACGGGCCGGTGATGCTGATCGGCGTGCAGGCGCTCGACCTGGCGCCGAAGAACGCGGCCGGCACTGCGGCCGGCCTGACAGGATTCTTCGGTTATTTCCTGGGTACGTTCATCCTCGCCAATACGGTGATCGGCTGGGTCGCGCAGACCGTCGGCTGGAGCTGGACCTTCGTCCTGCTCATCGCCGCCTGCGTGCTCGCCATCCTCTTCATGGGCCTGACCCTGAAGCAGGAGCGGAAGTAGTCATCTTCACCAGAAGCCTAAAATGAGGACGGGAGGCAAAAAAACTGCCTCCCGTCCTCATTATCACCCCATTTTGAGGATGGGGTTCTCCTAGAAGATGTAGTTCAAGCCGATGTTGATGCCGAGGCCCTTTCCGTCGTTGGGATCGAAGCACTTGCCGAACTCGAAGTTGATGTTGAAGTTCTGGTTCATGATGACGTGCAAGCCGATACCGGCGCTCATGTGGAGCTTCTCCGCCTGCTTGGTGTAGAAGTCGGCGGCAGTGTAGTTCTTGTTGTCGAAGGTAGCGACCAGCGTGTTGTCCTGCTGCAGGGTCTTCATCTGCTCGAGACGGTACGGGCTCACGACCATACCCATGTCGAAGAACGGGTTCGTGGCGAGGGCCCAGTTCTGGTTGATCCAGCGGAACTTGACGAAGGTCCAGCGGAACTCGGCGTTCAACCAGGCGTAGCTGTTGCCCTGCAAGCGGTTATAAACCGTACCGCGGACCGTGCAGGTGGAGCCGAGGCCCTCGGGACGGATCTGCTTCAGGTTGATCGTCTGGATGGTGGACAGCATGTAGTACGGCGTGTTGCCGGCGAGCAGGCCCTGGAAGCCCAGGTGTGCGCCGATCACGATGCGTTCGCCTATCGGGAAAAATTGCTTGACGTGGACCGCCAGCTTGAGGTAGTTGTTGTCATGCTTGGAGATGATGTCCGGCGAACCATAGATATAAGCCTCGATGTTGGTACCCCGGGTCGGGTTGTTCTCGTGGTCGCGCGTATCGAAGACGATGCCCGCCTTGAACTCCAGGTGTTGGCCGCCATCCTTTTCCGCGGCGGGGATGATGCCGTCCTGGACATAAAGGTCATAAAGGGAGAAGTCGTTCGCGGCCACCAGGCTCTTGTTGACGGCATGGCCGGTGCGGACGTTCCAGTAGGTCACGCCGGCGGCCCAGCCCCAGTGGCTGTCCTCGCCGAACTTGCCCTGGAACATCAGGAGGGTGCGGAAAATGTCACGGTGCATCAGGTAGAGGCCCTGTCCTTCCGTGATCTTGTCCAGGCCGGGTATATACAGGGAGGATGCTCCGTTGAAGCCGTAGAAGTTGTCCGTCTTGTTGCCGAAGTAGGACACGTCGGCGGACACGCGCAGCCCCGGGATCAGGTACTTGCTGTCGAAGAAGGCGTGATAGACGGAGTTGCCCTTGGAATACCAGGAGGCTTCGACGTTGATTTTCCACTTATAGTCGGGATAGACGGAGCCGTCCCCGTACTGGTAGATGTCGGTCAGGGCGCCGTAGTGCCAGCCGAGGTCGGAGGAATAGCCGATGGCGGGCAGCGGACCGAAGTTGATGCCGGTTTTCTTGATTTCTTCCTGAGCGTTGACCGTCGTCAGGGCGGCGGCAAGCAGGATCATGAGGGTGAACAGACGTTTCATTTTTGGCAAAAATGTGGTTATTAAAGCATACAAATATAGGGAATTTCATCGGGATATTCCCATTTCTGCGTATATTTGTGAGAACGGAACCGCTAACACCGACTGATATGAACCAATACATTCTGGCGCTGGACCAGGGGACAAGTTCCTCGCGCGCCATCGTTTTCGACCATCGTGGAGCCATCTGCTCCACGGCCCAGCTGGAGTTTACCCAATATTTCCCGAAGCCCGGCTGGGTGGAGCACGACCCGATGGAAATCTGGTCTTCCGAGGCGGCCGTGATCGCGGAAGCCATCACCAAGATCGGCATCAACGGCAAGAACATCGCCGCCATTGGCATCACCAATCAGCGCGAGACGACCATCGTCTGGGACGCCGAGACGGGTGTCCCGGTCTATAACGCCATCGTCTGGCAGGACCGCCGCACGTCCGAGTTCTGCGACGTGCTGAAGGCACAGGGACTCGTGGACAAGATCCGCGAGAAGACCGGCCTGATCATCGACGCCTATTTCTCCGGCACCAAGATCAAATGGATCCTGGACAACGTTCCCGGTGCCCGGCAGAAGGCCGCGGCCGGCAAGCTGCGTTTCGGCACGGTGGACAGCTGGCTCGTCTGGCAGCTGACCAAGGGCGAGGTGCATGTCACGGACGTGTCCAACGCTTCCCGCACGATGTTGTTCAACATCAATACGTTGGAATGGGACCAGGAGCTGCTGGACCTGCTCGGCGTGCCGCGCTCGATGATGCCGCGCGTCTGCTCCTCTTCCGAGGTGTACGGCCACACGAAGACGACGATCTTCGCGCATGCGGTTCCCATTGCCGGCATCGCCGGCGACCAGCAGGCCGCCCTGTTCGGGCAGATGTGCGTCACCCCCGGTTCGGTGAAGAACACCTACGGCACCGGCTGCTTCCTGCTGATGAATACGGGCGAGAAGCCCATCCTCTCGCGCAACAGCCTGCTGACCACCGTCGCGTGGAAGATCGGCGACACGGTCAACTACGCCCTCGAGGGCTCCATCTTCGTGGGCGGCAGCGCGGTGCAGTGGTTGCGCGACGGGCTGGGCATCATCTGCTCCTCCTCGGAAATCGAGGCGCTCGCCGCGAGCGTACCCGACAACGGCGGGGTCTATTTCGTGCCGGCCCTGACCGGCCTGGGCGCCCCGTACTGGGACCAGTACGCGCACGGCGTCATCTGCGGCATCACCCGCGGCACCACGGCCGCCCATATCGCCCGCGCCGCGCTGGAGGGCATCGCCTTCCAGACGATGGATATCGTGGGTGCGATGGAGAAAGATGCCGGCATCGTCCTGTCCGAACTCAAGGTGGACGGCGGCGCCAGCCGCAACAACCTGATGATGCAGTTCCAGGCCGACATCCTGGGCACCGCCGTCATCCGTCCGCAGGTCACGGAGACCACCGCCCTGGGCGCCTGCTACCTCGCCGGTCTTGCCGTCGGTTACTGGGGCTCGCTCGGCGAAATCCGCGCGCAGTGGCAGGCGGAGCGCACCTTCGCCCCGTCCGGGGCCAACATGGACCCGATCAAGCAGGGCTGGAAAGACGCCGTCAGCCGCACCTTAACCCGCTAATTACCTAAACCATGGAACAATACCTCTTCGAATTCATCGGCACGCTCGTGCTCGTGCTGCTCGGTGACGGCGTGTGCGCCGCCACGTCCCTCAACCATTCCAAGGCGAAAGGCGCCGGCTGGGTGGTCATCGCCCTCGGCTGGGGCCTGGCCGTCATGATGGGCGTGCTGATTGCCGGGCCGGTGTCCGGCGCGCACCTCAACCCGGCCGTTTCGCTCGGCCTCGCCATCGCGGGCAGTTTCCCCTGGGCCTCCGTCCCCGGCTACATCATCGGCCAGATGCTGGGCGGCTTCGTGGGCGCCGTGCTGGTGTGGATTTTCTACAAAGATCATTACAAGGCCACGGCCGACCAGCCGGACACGATGCTCGGCACCTTCTGCACGATGCCGGCGATTTCCAACCCCTGGCGCAACGTTGTCTGCGAAGTCATCGCCACCTGCCTGCTGGTGTTCGTCATCCTGGCGCTCGGCACCCATGGAAATGCCTTCAGCGTCAGCGGTATCGCCGCTTCCACCGGTTCGCTGGGCTCCTGGCCCGTCACCTGCCTGATCATGTCGATCGGTATGTCGCTGGGCGGAACGACCGGCTACGCGCTGAATCCGGCGCGCGACCTCAGCCCGCGCTGCGCCCACGCCGTGCTGCCCATCGCGGGCAAGCGCGACAGCGGTTGGAGCTACAGCTGGATCCCGGTCGTCGGCCCGATGGTCGGCGCCGCCATCGCTGCAGGGCTGTTCCTGCTGGTCTTCTAATTAAAAGTCGGAGCGAAGCGACCGAGGGGGTGTCGGGGGATTCCTCCCCCGTGAGAACGAAGTGGAGGTACCTCAACAGAAAACAGCTGGCGACGAGCCAGCTGTTTGCGTTGAGGTATCCGGATTCGAACCAGAACAGACAGAACCAAAATCTGTAGTGCTACCATTACACCATACCTCAATTCCGGGGTGCAAAGATAGTAAATTATCTTTTGCTTTTGAAATAATCGGAGACCAGTGCGCCGCATTCATCGGCCAGCAGGCCGGAGGCGACTTCCGTGCGCGGATGGAGGAGGGATGGGGTGAAGCGGGAGTAGCCGCGGCGCGGGTCGGGCGCGGCCCAGACGAGCCGCCCGAGCTGCGCCCAGCAGAGCGCCGCGGCGCACATCGGGCAGGGCTCCACGGTCACGTAGAGGGTGCATTCGTCCAGGTATTTGCCCGCCAGGGCTTCCGTGGCGGCGGTGAGCGCGATCATCTCGGCATGGGCCGTGGGATCGTGCAGGCGCTCGGTCATGTTATGGCCTCGCGCGATGATGCGGCCGCGGCACACGACCACGGCACCGATGGGCACTTCATCCTCCGCGCCGGCAGCGGCGGCCTCGCGCATGGCTTCGCGCATGTATTTCTCATCAAGATCCATATCGATGACGAAGATACGCATTTTCCGGAAGAAAACGGCAAGGCCGCCTCCGGAAGGAAGCGGCCTTGTCATATAAGAGGTCAAACTTGGATTACTTCTTGAAGTAAGGCAGGTCGCCCTTGGCCCAGTTGGTGCCGTCGCCCCAGCCGGGGTTCTGCTCCAGAACGCCTTCGGACAGCGTGACCTGGTCCTCAGGAATCTTGAAGAAACCACCCTGGGTGTCGTTGTAACGGGTCATGTAGTCCACGGTGAAAGCATACTCGCCGGTGTACTTCTCATTCAGGATCTTGTTGCCCACCTGGTTCTTGACAATCTCCTGGACGTCGCCCCAGCGGCGAAGGTCGTTCCAGCGGATGGCCTCGAAGCAGAGTTCGTAGCGACGCTCCTTCTTGAGTTTATCCAGGCTGTAGGCGACATCCGGAAGGCCCGCACGGGCGCGGACGGCGTTCAGACCGCTCTTGCCGTTGTAGATCTCGGCACCGTTGGTCAGCTCGGAGTGCATCAGGAGCACGTCGGCGAAGCGGAGCCAGGTGATGGCCTGGGTGAGACCGGTCTGGCGGTTGTTCTCGGAACCATAGTAGTAGGCGTAGCTGAGATAGCGGGCGGAGTGATCCTCGTTCCATGCCTCGCAGCCGATATATTTCTTCGCGAGCAGGTTGGTATTCTCCACTTCCTTGGCCTTGTCGCCGGGATAATTCGGGATTTCCACGAGACGGTCGCAGATGGAACCGACGCGACGGTAGTCATCGGCGTAGTCGGTATCCGCAGCCCAGTCAGTCCACAGTTTCTCGCAGACGGGACCATTGGAGTAGCCCTGCACGGAGAACGGGAAAGCATCGGCCGTAGTTTTGCGGAGTCCGTAGAACTCGACGATACGGTTGTGACGCAACTGGCTATCCGCGCTCCAGCCGGGTTTGTTGGACATCTTGATGGAGAACATGCATTCCATGTTCTCATCGGTCTCCCAGTTCAAGCCATTGTCCTTGGCGTAAGGATAGTCCTTCGCCGTGTACGGATTGGTGTACGGCCAAAGGTTGCGCTGGTCGGACACCAGGCCGTAGCCGCTGTTCTTGATGCAGTCCTCAAGCCAGGCAGCCACCTGGTCCTTCGAGATGGAACCGCCGTCAGCAAGCGGAAGCTCGGTCTTTTTGTAGAAGCCGGTGTAGAACAGCCAGACGCGGGCCATCATACCTTCGGCGATCCACTTGTTGGCGCGGCCTTCGCCCAGCGTCAGATAATTCTGGGAGGGGCCATGCTCAATGGCAGCCTTCAAGTCGGAAGCGATCTGGGCATACACCTCATCCGGGGTATTGCGGGGAAGGTTCTGCGGCTCTGTCGTGAGCACGAGCGGAACGCCGTTGAATACCTGTGCAAGGTTGAAATAGTACCAGGCACGGAGGAAATAGATTTCGCACAGCAGCTGTTCTTTCTTGGAAGCAGCAGACCAGGTGGGTACGTTGTCGATGGTCTCCAGCGCGCTGTTGGCGCGGTTGATACCCTTGTAGCGGTTCTGCCAGAGGGGTTTCATCCAGTCGACGTAGGCGTTCATCAGTCGATCCACGCCCTGGGCGCCGATGTTACTCTGGCTGCCGCCGCCGAGACGGTCGTCAGACGCGATGTCGAAGATGAAGAACGGATCCTCTTCGGGGTCGGCGAGGTTGCGGTTCATCACGGAATAGATGCCGTTCACCATCTGGAAGGCATCCGTCTCGTTGAGCGGGAAGTTGGAGGTATCCTTCTTGGTGAGGTTCTGCGTATCGAGGAAGTCGTCGCATCCTGCGAGGAACATCACGCAAAGCGTAGCCGCAATGAGATACAGTATATTCTTTTTCATGGCATTCATGGATTAAAAGATGATGTTCAGACCAACCTGCAGGGAGCGGGCGGACGGATAGTAGCCATTGTCGATACCGGAAGCCCAGCTGGTGCCATTGCCGAAGCCGACTTCAGGATCCATACCGGAGTAACCGGTGAAGGTGAACATGTTGGTAGCGGTCACGTACAGGCGGCACTTGGCGAGCGGGAGTTTCTTGATGGCGCGCTTGAGATCGTAACCGATCGTGATGTTGGAAATCTTGAAGAAGTCAGCATCCTCGAGCCATACGCGGGAAAGTTCGGACATGTTGACGTGCTTGCCGTGGGTGAAGCGGGGATAGTGGTTGGTGCTGCCCTCGCCGTTCCAGTACTTGGTGTACACGTCGGTGCAGTAGTTGTCGTCCGGATGATCGGAGAACTGGCGGTAGCTCTTGGCGACCTGCTGGCCGAAGGAGCCGTAGCCGTTGAGGCTGAAGTCGAAGCCCTTGTATTCAAGGTTGATGTTCAGACCTACGGTGTAGTCCGGGTTCGGATCGCCGATCATGGTCTTGTCGGCTTCGTTGATCTTGCCGTCTCCGTTCTTGTCGACGAACATGACGTCACCGGGCTGGATGCTGCTGCCCTGGAAGCTCTTGGAAGCGTCGCCGCCGAAGTACTTGTCAAGGTATGCCTGCTTCTCGGCCTCGTTCTGGATGATGCCGTCCATCTCATAGCCCCAGAAATAACCGATCGGATAGCCCACCTGGATACGGTAGAGCTCGGCGGTGTTCTGGGCGATGGCGTTGCTGGCACCGTGGATGATGCCCTCGGAGTTCGCCAGACGGGTGACCACGTTCTTGTTGTGGGAGAAGGTGGCGGACACGCCATAGGAGAAGTCGCTGTTGACGGAGTCGTTCCAGGAGATGAGGAACTCATAACCGGTATTGCGGATATCGCCACCGTTTACGTACGGGGCGCCCGTGCCGTAAGAGAGGAGGATAGGGGCCCGGACCAGCCAGTCCTTGGTGTCCTTCTGATACCAGTCGAAGGAGATGCCGAGACGGCTGCGGAAGAATCGCGCGTCAAAACCCAGGTCCAGCTGCTGGGAGGTTTCCCACTTCACGTCCTTGTTGGGGAGGATGTCAGGGTATGCGCCGATGCCGGGGTTGTCTTTGCTGTCGAAATAATACGGGTCGTCGAAAGCGACGGTGGCCACATACTGGAAGCTGGAGATGTTGCAGTTACCGTTCTGTCCCCAGCTGCCGCGGATCTTGAAGAAGCTCAGCCAATCCTTGGTGGACTCCATGAAGGGTTCGTTGCTCATCACCCAGCCGGCGGACACGGAGGGGAAGATACCCCAGCGGTTGCCGCGGGCGAAGTTGCTGGAACCGTCGGCGCGGAGCACGGCGGAGAACAGGTAGGTCTCGTTGTAGTTGTAGTTGATACGGCCGAAGAAGGAGGACAGGGCGCCCTGGCTGTTCGGGCTGCCGCTGATGCTGGTGTAAGCAGGATCAACGACGTCGGCGTTGGTGATGTAAGCGTGCTCGAAGGAGCCCGGGAACAGGGAGTTGGAGTTGGTCACACCGACGCTGCTGCCGTAGCCCCATTTCTCGATGGACTGTCCGACGAGGACGTCGAGGTTGTGGTTGCCGAAGGACTTGACCCAGTTGATCGTGTTCTCCCAGGACCAGCGGGTGCTGTAGGACTGGCTCTGGCTGACATCGTCGGCCGGGTTGGAAGTCTTGGTACTCAGCTCATAGACCGGCACGTAGCTGCGGCTCTCGCTATGGTTGTAGAGCCAGCCGAAGCTGGAGCGGAAGGTGAGACCCTTGATGGGGACGAACTCCAGGAAGAAGTTGGTCTGCAGGCGATAACCCTTGTTGTAACGGTTGTTGCGCTTATAGTAAATCTCCGCAAGCGGATTGGCCATTTCGGCGCTGAAATTCCAGTTCTCAGCGACGATGTCCTCATACTCGTACCATTCGCCGGCATCGGTATGGGCGGGGAGGAGCGGGGACATCGTGAGGAGCGTACGGATGTTGTTGTCGTAGATGCCGCCGATGGAGATGCCCTTCTTGTTGGTGGTCGTGAAGGTCACGTTCTCGCCGAACTTGAGGACGTCGCGGTTGTTCTTGCGGATCAGGGAGTAATCGGAATTCAGACGGAAGGTGTTGCGGTCGTACTGCGGGGTGGCAGGATAACCGAGCGTACCGGTCTGGTCGAATTTGCTGAAACCGATCGCGAAGCGGGATACGTCGCTGCCGCCCAGGATGTTGATGGAGGCGTTGCTGATCGGGGCGTTGTGGACCGTGGTCTCTTCCAGCCAGTTGGTACCGTTCCAGGTGCCGGCCTTGATGCGGGCGTACTGCTTGGGGATGAGGGCCTCCCAGTCGTAGGTCTGGGTGCCCTGGATCGTGTAGGCCAGGTCATTGATCTCCATGTACTGCTTGGCATTCAGCGGAGTGACGCCGTTGGTGTTGGCGTTCTGCCAGCCGTAGTAGGCGTCGAGCGTAACCTGGATCCTGCCGGATTTACCCTTCTTGGTGGTCACGAGGATGACGCCGTTGGAGGCCCGGGCACCGTAGATGGCGCTGGAGGCTGCATCCTTCAGGACGTCGATGGACTCAATGTCATTGGGGGAGAGAGCGGTGATGGAGCCGTTCGGCACACCGTCCACGACGTAGAGCGGGGTGTTGGAACCGGCGGTACCCATACCGCGGATGGTCACTTTGTAGCTTTCGCCCGGTTGACCGGAGTTCTGAACGATGTTCACGCCGGCGGCCTGGCTCTGCAGGGCGCCGAACGCATCGACGGCGTGCGTGGAAGCGAGCTTGTCGCCGGACACGCTGACCGTAGAACCGGTCACGAGTTTCTTGCGCTGTACACCATAACCCACCACGACGGTTTCCTCAAGCATTTCGGAGTCGTCCTGGAGGATGATGGTCATGTTCTCGGCGGCGGAGACCCGGCGGGTCACGTAGCCGATGCAGGAGACTTCAAGAGAAGTCCCGGGGGCGACACGGAGACTGAAGACACCGTCCAGGTCTGTCGTGGCGCCATTGGTCGTGCCTACTTGGACAACGCCGGCGCCAATGATCGGCTCGCCGTTGGCATCAACCACTTTGCCGCTGATGGCACGATTCTGGGCGGAAGCCTGAAGACCCCCCCATAAAGTGCTGAATACCATTAAGATACTCGCAACTTTCAGCAGTTTTTTAAGCATTTTTTGGATTTTTTTGGTTAATATAAAGGGATAGAAACAAGTGAATCAGGTAATACAAACATTCAAATATACAAATAATGTTTCAAAAGTTTTCAAGAATTCCGCATTTTGTGTGTCGGAATACTTAAAATGTCGCATTTCTCCATACTCACATATTAAACTATTTTAAAAATAAAGGTGTTTGAAACTTTCCGAAAAAGTTTCATCTTTGTCGTATGAAACTTTTCCTCATCGACGGCCATGCGCTGATCTTCAAGATGTATTATGCCTTCCTGGGGCGGCCCATGGTGAATTCCAAGGGTGTGGACACTTCCATCCTGTTCGGTTTCACGAAGTATCTGCTCGAGCTAATCGACCGGGAACGGCCGACGCATATCGCGGTGAGTTTTGACCCTCGGGGGGGTACTTTCCGTAACGAACTCTATCCGGAGTACAAGGCCAACCGCGGGGAGACGCCCGCGCTGGTGGTGGAGGCGTTGGATCCGCTTTCCCGCATCGTGGAGGCGCTGGACATCCCGGTGCTGATGATACCGGGCTTCGAGGCGGACGACGTGATCGGCTCCGCCGCCAAGCGTTTCGAGGCCGAGGGCTTCGACGTCTATATGGTCACGCCGGACAAGGACTACGGCCAGCTCATCACGCCGCATATCCTGCAGGTGAAGCCGGGGAAAGGCGGGGGCGAGAACGAACTGTTGGGCGTGGCGGAGGTCTGCGACAAATGGAAGATCGCTTCGCCCGCGCAGGTCATTGACATATTGGCGATCTGCGGCGACGCTTCGGACAACGTGCCCGGCGTGCAGGGGGTGGGGCCGGTCGGCGCCGCCAAGCTGCTCGCGAAATACGGCTCCGTCGAGGGGATCTATGCGCATCTGGATGAGCTCACGGCCCGCCAGCAGGAGCAGTTCCGTGCAGCCGAGGGGCACATCGCGCTATCCAAGCAGTTGGTCACGATCAAGACGGACATCCCGCTCGACGTCACCGCCGAACAACTCGTTTACGACACCGTCGAAACCCCCGCCCTTAACGCGATCCTCGACCATTACGAAATGCCTTCCCTGAAGCGTCTGCTGCATAAGGTTGCTATTCCTTCCGGCGTCCGCTGCGGCAGCGGCCAACTGCCCCCTGAAACGTCCGGCTGTGCCGGACCCCTCCCATCTGGCGATGGGCCCCTCCCTCTTACGGTGCCGAGGGTGGCACGGTTTCCGGGAGCAGTTACCGCTGCCGACAACGCTTCCGCCGCCGTTTTGCAGAGCAGGCAGCATCTGCCGGCAACCGTGGCCGCCCGTGGTCTCGTGAACGGGGGGACCGCAAGCGAAGCGAAGCGGTGGGATGAGCGCGAAGCGCGAAGTTGTCCGGCGGGTGACTGCCTGTCTGCAAAGAAGGTGGCGATTAATATTGTGGGTGAGAGATTGTTTGTGGGATGTGAAGCGGGAGTGGCAGAAGGGGGAGTAGAAGAATTCAGGAAGCTGTTGGAAGATGCCGCCGTGACGAAGGTCGGCGTCGACCTGAAGGCGCAGATGAAGCGGCTCGCGGAGGGGGGCATTGCGCTGGCGGGCCGCCTGGAAGACATCGAACTCATGCACTACCTGCTCGGCCCCGAGCGCAGCCACAAGCTGGACGTGCTCGCCCGCAGCTACCTCGGCATCGAGCTGGACGCCGCCGCGCCGCAGGAGACCGGCTCGCTCTTCGACGAAGTCCCGGAAGACAGCGGCCCTGACCGCATCCTGGAGACCGCCGCCATCCTGCGCCTGTCGGACTGCCTGCTGCAGGAAATGGCTGCGACCGAGGGCATGACGCGCCTCTACGACGAGATCGAAGAGCCGCTCATCGGCGTGCTTGCCCGTATGGAGCGGACGGGCGTCAAAGTGGACCTGGGGTCGCTGCGCGACTTCGCCGACGGCCTGCGCCGCAAGATGTCCGAGCGCGAAGCGGAGGTCCGCCGCCTGGCGGATGATCCCGCACTCAACATTCTGTCCCCCAAGCAGATCGGTGTGCTGCTCTACGAGAAACTCAAGCTCGACCCCAAGGCGCGCAAGCCCAAATCCGGCAACTGGCCCACCGACGAGCAGACCCTCTCGCACCTCGCGGACCGCAGCCCCATCATTGACGCCATCCTGGACTACCGCGGCCTGCGCAAGCTGCTGTCCACGTACATCGAGCCGTTTGCGGGCTACATTTCCCCGGCCGACGGCCGGGTGCATACGACCTTTAACCAGGCCCTGACGGCCACCGGGCGCCTGTCTTCGTCCAACCCGAATCTGCAGAACATCCCCATCCGCACCGAGGAAGGCCGCGAAATCCGCAAGGCCTTCCTGCCCGGTGAGCCGGGCTGGGTGATGATGTCGGCCGACTATTCGCAGATCGAGCTCCGGCTGATGGCGCATCTATGCGGCGACGCCCACCTGGTGGAGGCGTTCCGCAGTGGGCTGGACGTCCACGCCGCCACCGCGGCAAAGATTTTCCGCGTCCCGATCGCGGAAGTGACCGCCGACCAGCGGCGCATCGCCAAGACGGCGAACTTCGGCATCATGTACGGCATCTCTTCCTTCGGTCTCGCGGAACGGCTGCGCTGCCCGCGGAGCGAAGCCAAGCGGATCATCGACGACTACTTCGCCTCCTTCCCGTCCATCCGCGGCTTCATCGACGCCACGGTGGCGCAGGCGCGCGAACGCGGCTATGTGGAGACGCTCTTCGGGCGCCGCCGCTACATCGCGGACATCGGCGCCGGCAATGCCGCCGTCCGAGCCCTGGCGGAGCGCAACGCCGTCAATGCCCCCATCCAGGGCACGGCGGCCGACATCATCAAACTGGCGATGACCGCCGTGGACAGGCGCCTTCGCGAAGGCGGCTTCCGCGCCCGGATGGTCCTCCAGATCCACGACGAACTGCTGCTCGAAGTCCCGCAGGAGGAGATTGGTCCCGTGCACGACCTGCTGGTCCGCGAGATGGAGGGCGTCATTCCCCTGTCTGTTCCCCTAACCGTAGAATGCCATGATGGAAAAACCTGGCTCGAAGCCCACTGACGAACTCGTCCGTCGGGCGATCATCGGCGACGGCACCGCCTTCACCGAACTCTGGGACACGCATTTCGAGGGGCTGCGCGCCTACCTGAAGAGCGCGATGAAGTCCCTGGACGACTTCTATATCGATGACATCTGCTCGCGCAGTTTCGAGAAGGCGTTCCGGCAGATCCGTTCTTTCGACCCGTCCAAGAGCCAGTTCTCGACCTGGCTTCGCACCATCGCTCACAACACGGCGCTCGACACCATCGACGCGGAGAGCCGTGCCCGGGCCCGCCTGGTCTCACTCGACAAGGAGGGCGACCACAGCGGCGCCATCATCGACGTGCTGGGCGACGAGGCGGCCACGCCGCTGGAGCAGATCGTCAAGGAAGAGGACGCCGAGAAGCTCGAGGGTTACATCGAGGGGCTGCCGGAACTGTATCGCGCCATTGCGCGGATGCGGCTGCTGGACGGCCTGCAGTACAAGGAAATCGCCGAAGAACTCGGCATGGAGCTGAACACGGTCCGCACCCGCATCCGCCGCGCCAAAAGCATGATCGAAGAGCTGAAGGCGGGGGAAGAATGATCCGTCATTCGCCGGCTTGACCGGCGAATCTCCCACACTCCGGGCACACCCCGTGCAATACATATTCCGCGCTCTCGACGCGGAAACCTTCCGGGCATGCGACGGTCGGGACGGGCAGTTCCTCGAGGCAGAAGGTCCGGCCGCAGACGTCGCAGTGGAAATGCACGTGCCGGTCGCTGTCCTCTTCTTCCTCCGTGCAGTGGCAGACTTCGTAGCGGAGGCTGTCGCCGTCCGCGACGGCATGCAGCAGATGGTGTTCGCGGAATAAAGACAAGGTCCTGGAAATGATGGACTTGTCCACGGATTCCAGGGCGGTCTCGATCTCCGTCATGGAGAGCGGTCGCCCCGCGGCCAGCAGGGCTTTCAGGATGAGGATGCGGTTGGCGGTCGGCTTGACGCCGTGCTCCTCCATCAGGGTGACGGGATCTTCTGCGTGTGTGTGCATGCCAATGCAAAAATAGTATTTTTTTGCAGGGCTCGTACGATTCTTTCCGATATTGACGATTATTTCACTTATTGTTGCATCCGCTATGGGTATCAAAGATCTCCGCGCGGATGAAAGGCCGCGCGAAAAGATGCTCGCCCGCGGAGCGGGGAGCCTCAGCGACGGCGAATTGCTCGCCGTCCTGCTGCGCAGCGGCAACCGGGACGGCAGCGCCCTCGATCTGGCGCGGGAGCTGCTGGACCTGGCGGACGGTCGCCTCAGCGCATTGTTCAACCTTCCGCAGGACCGGATGCTTTCCCTGTCCGGCATCGGGCCGGGGAAGGCGTCCAGCGTGCTGGCGGCCTTCGAGCTCGGCCGCCGCTTCCTGCAGGAATCTTCTTCCCTTGTCAAGAGCCCCGTCCTCACGGCGCGGCGGGTGTATGAATTGATGATTCCCCGTCTTAAGGGCCTGCAGCATGAAGAATGCTGGGTGCTCTTCCTGAATGATCATCAGTATCTGGTCGGGAAACTGCGGGTGAGCACCGGCGGCGGCAATTCCACCACGATGGATGTCCGGCAGATCATCCGCGCGGCCCTGGACAAGGGCGCCGGCGCGCTCATCCTCGTGCACAACCACCCCAGCAGCAATCCCACGCCCGGCCAGGCCGACATCCGCCGGACGGAAGAACTCAAAAAGGGTCTCTCGGCCGTCGGCCTGACCCTGCTGGACCACGTCGTCATTGCCGACGACTGTTGCTTCTCCTTCTCGGATGACCGGATGTATAAGATTTGATTACGCCAGTTCGCAGAGCCATAAAGGCCTATGCGAGCTTGCAGAGCAGCGTCGCCTGGGTGCAGTCCAAGACCTTCACGTCGACAAAGTCGCCGGCCTGGTGGGCGGTGTCCGGCCAGACACACATCTTGTTCTGGCTGTTGCGGCCGCAGAGCTCGGCGGGGTTGCGCTTGGAGGGGCCTTCGACGAGGATGCGGAAGGTCTTGCCGACGTCGCGGCGGTTGCTCTCGAGCGAGAGGCGGTTCTGCAGGGCGATGATCTCCTCAAGCCGGCGGGTCTTGACCTCGGGCGCCACGTCGTCGGGGTATTTCTTCGCGGCGAGCGTGCCCGGCCGCTCTGAGTACTGGAACATGAAGGCGGCGTCGAAGCCGACAGCCTCGAACAGCGAGAGCGTGTCGCGGTGGTCCTCCTCGCTCTCCGAGCAGAAGCCCGCGATCACGTCGGTGGAGATGGCGCAGTCCGGCATCAGGGCGCGGATCTTCGCCACCCGCTCGAGATACCCCTCGCGGGTGTAGCGCCGGCGCATCTTCTCCAGCATCCGGTCGGAGCCGGACTGCACGGGGAGATGGATGTGGCGGCAGATGTTGTCGTGGGAGGCCATGGTCTCCAGCACGGCGTCGGAGATGTCCTGCGGGTTGGAGGTCGAGAAACGGATGCGCAGCTCCGGAACGCTTTCGGCCACCAGCGCGAGCAGGCCGGCGAAATCCAGCTCCCCGACGCGGTACGAATCGACGTTCTGCCCCAGCAGGGTGATTTCCTTGTAGCCCTGCTGCGCGCATTCGCACGCTTCACGCACGATGGTGTGCGGGTCGCGGCTGCGCTCGGCGCCGCGGGTGTAGGGGACCACGCAGTAGGAGCAGACGTTGTTGCAGCCGCGCATGATGGAGATGAAGGCGGACACGCCGTTCTTGTCCACGCGCACCGGCGCGATGTCACCGTAGGTCTCCTCGCGGGACAGCAGGACGTCAATCTGCGGGTGGCCCTGCGACGCGGCGGCGAGCAGGCGGGGGAGGCTGCGGTAAGCGTCCGGCCCGGCCACGATGTCCACTTTCCCCGACTCCAGGAGGGCGTCCTTGAGGCGCTCGGCCATGCAGCCGAGGATGCCGACGACTACGCCCGGGCGCGTCTTGCGCTGGAAATTGAACTGCTCGATCCGGCCCCAGATGCGCTGTTCGGCGTTGTCGCGCACGGAGCAGGTGTTCGCGAGGATCACGTCGGCCTCGGCCATTTCCTCGGTGCGGACATATCCTTCCTTCCCGAGAATGGAGAAAACCACCTCGGTGTCGGCCACGTTCATCTGGCAACCGTAAGTCTCGATGTACAGCTTTTTCATACCGGGACGCAAAGATAGAGATTTTTCTTATCTTTGTAGGTTATTAGTATTTTAATATGCATATGAAGAACGCACTGCGCATATTGCTGTTGTTGGCTCTCGCCCTGCTGCTGGCAGGCTGCAAGGGCAAAGGTATCAAGGACATCAAAGTTACTTCGGTACGAATCATTTCCGTGACCCCGGTCGGCCTGAACGGCCTGACGGCCCTGGTCGAGGTCGGCGTGCACAATCCCACCGTGGCTTTCGAACTGACGGACATCAATGGTCTGGCCCGCTTCAAAGGCCAGGATGCCCTCAACGTCACGGCGGACCAGCTGATCGTCTCCGGCCACACGGACAAGATTTACCGGATCCCCGTGCAGGGAGAGATTGCCGACGGCTTCAACCCGCTGCAGCTGGTGCGCCTGGTGGCCGACGAGAACGCCTTCGACGATCTCACGATCTCGGTCAAGGGCAAGGTGGCGCTGCGCGGCGGACTTGGCAAGAAAATTGAAATCAAGGAGATCCCGTTGAGCTCCCTGATGAAAAAATCGGATGCACCAAATGAAGCTAAAGTTACTGAATAGCAAACTGTTGCTCGGCATTCTCCTGCTCTGCGCGGGCCCTGTGCTTTTCGCGCAGAACGTTGAGGAGGCGATGTCGAGCGAGATCGAGCATGCCGGAGAGGAGGTCCAGCTGGACTCCACCCTGGCGGGCCGCGACATCTTCTCCGCGCTGCCCGAGCAGGTGGTCGTCCGGCAGACGCCCGCCGTGCGCGCCGCGCTGAACAAGCAGGTGGCCGGAAACGCCTCCAGGATGTACAACGGCTTCCGTATCCGGCTGTATTTCGCGAGCACGCGGACGGCACGCGAGGAATCGGCTTCCGTCATCCGCCGCTTCAACGACAAGTACCCCCATATCCAGGCCTACCGGAGCTTCGCTTCGCCGAATTTCAAGGTGACGGCGGGTAATTTCCGCACGCGCCTGGAGGCTGAAGCCCTCCTGCGGGAGATCAAGGGGGATTTCCCGGACGCGTTCATCGTCCGGGAGCGTTTCAAGTATCCCACCATCGGACGGGCGGACACCCGTCCGGGTGAGCAGCCTTCCGAGTTTTAGCCATGATCAAGCAGGGCCTCGAACTCAAACAGCAGCAGAAGCTCTCCCCGCTGCAGATCCAGACGATCAAGCTGATCGAACTCCCGATCCAGGAGCTCGAACAGCGGATCCGTACGGAGCTGGAGGAGAATCCCGTGCTGGATGATTCGCCGGACCCTGACAAGCCGGACGACGTCAAGGACGTGTCGCTGGACGAGATCACGGACGAAGGCGACATCCCCGCCTACAAGACCCGCGTCAACAACTGGGGCAAGGATCCCCGTCCCGAATATAACACCTTCTCGGTGCGCCAGAGCTTCACGCAGAGCCTGACGGACCAGCTGGGCTACCGCAACCTCACGCCGGAGCAGTACAACGTGGCGGCCTTCATCATCGGCTCGCTCGACGAGGACGGCTACCTGCGCCGCGACGTCGAGTCGCTGGTGGACGACATGGCCTTCCGGGCCGGCATCAGCACCACGGCCGACGAGGTGCTGGAGATGCTGCGGGTGGTGCAGGACTTCGACCCGGCGGGCGTGGGTGCCCGCGACCTGCGCGAATGCCTGCTCCTGCAGCTGAAGGCCGCGAAGCAGACGCCCGACGTGATCAACGCCGAGCGCATCCTGGAGGAGTATTTCCAGGAATTCTCGAACAAGCATTTCCAGAAGATCATGTCCCGCCTGGGCCTGTCCGAGGAGGAGTTGAAGGGCGCCATGGCGCGCATCGTCAAGCTCAATCCCGCGCCGGGCGGCGAGGTGGATTACACCTATACCGACCAGGCGCAGCAGATCGTGCCGGATTTCGTGCTGGAGGAGAACGACGGCGAGCTGTCGTTCACGATGCCGCGCTTCTCCGTGCCGGAACTGCGCGTCAACAAGAAATACGCGGACCTGCTCCTCGAGGCAAAGGGCTCTTCGGAGCGCGCCCAGAAGGAGGCCGCGACCTTCGTCCGGCAGAAACTCGACTCTGCCAAATGGTTCGTGGAGGCGCTCAAGCAGCGCCAGAACACGCTGAACCGGACCATGACGGAGATCCTGAACTACCAGCACGACTATTTCGTGTCGGGCGACGAGGCCGACCTCAAGCCGATGGTGCTCAAGGACATCGCCGAGCGGACGGGATTCGACATCTCGACCATCTCGCGCGTGGTCAACAGCAAGTACATCGAGACGCATTTCGGCATATTCCCGCTGAAATATTTCTTCTCCGAAGGCATGGAGAACAAGGAAGGGGAGGAGGTGTCCACCCGCGAGCTGAAGAAGGCCCTGCAGGAGTGCGTGGACGCCGAAAACAAGAAGAAACCGCTCACCGACGAGCAGCTGGTGGAGGAGATGGAGCGTCGCGGCTACAAGGTCGCGCGCCGCACCATCGCCAAGTACCGCGGCCAGCTCGGCATTCCGCTGGCCCGCTGGCGCAAGGAGTTATAGCCATGAGAATCAAGGGGAACGGCATTCCGGACATCATCCAGTTCAAGCGCCTGCTGCGGGACCGCGGCCTGAAGGCCACGCCGCAGCGCTCGGCCGTCCACGAGGCGATGTGGAACCTCGTGCACGCCGGGGCGGAAGACGTGGCGGCCTGGATCGCGGAGCACGGCAGCGTGCGCGTGTCGCCGGCTTCGGTCTATAACATCCTGACGCTGCTGGCGGACCTGGGCATCTACGGACGCCGTTCCGCCCGGGGCGGCAGAATGATTTTCGACGCGCGCGTCGCGCCCCACCTGCACCTGTACGATACGCAGAGCGAGACCTGGCGCGATCTGGAGGACGAAGAGTTGATGCGCTGGGTGGAGGCGCACCTGAAAGGGCGCCGTTACCGGGGCTACAAACTGGACGGGTTCGAGGTGCAGCTGCTTTGCCATCCGACCCGCCGGGGCCCGCTGGGGAAAGCGTAGTTTTTGTATATTTGTAATTTGTATGGAAATGGAACACATCCAATGTCTTATCATCGGCGGCGGCCCTGCGGGCTACACCGCTGCGATATATGCTTCCCGGGCGGCGCTCGCGCCCGTGCTCTATGAGGGCAACGTGCCCGGCGGGCAGCTGACCACGACGACGGTCGTGGAGAACTTTCCCGGTTTCCCGAAGGGCGTGGACGCGAACCAGCTGATGGCGGACATGCGCGAGCAGGCCGTGAACCTCGGGGCGGACATCCGCCGCGGCGTGGTGACGAAAGCCGACCTGGGCGTGCGCCCGTTCCGCCTGACGGTGGATGGCGAGAAGGAACTGGAAGCCGATGCGCTGATCATTGCGACCGGTGCTACGGCCCGCTATCTCGGACTCCCGTCCGAGGAGAAATTCCGCGGCCTGGGCGTTTCCGCCTGCGCGACCTGCGACGGCTTCTTCTACCGCAAGAAGGACGTGGCGGTGGTGGGCGGCGGCGACACCGCGTGCGAGGAGGCAACCTACCTGGCCGGCCTCTGCCGCAAGGTGTATATGATTGTGCGCCGCGATGTCCTGCGGGCCTCCGTGGCCATGCAGGAGCGCGTCAAGAATACCCCGAACATCGAGATTCTGTGGAACTGCAACACGCAGGAGATTCTCGGTGACGCCTCCGGCGTGACGGGCGCCCGCCTGCTGCGCAAGGATGGCGAGGTTTTTGATATACAGGTGGACGGCTTCTTCCTGGCCATCGGCCATCACCCGGCATCCGAGCTGTTCGCGCCGTGGGTGGCGACCGATCCCAACGGATACATCCTTACCGAGGGCGGCAGCAGCCGCACCAGCGTGGAGGGCGTGTTCGCCGCCGGGGACGTGCAGGATCCGGTGTACCGCCAGGCGGTGAATGCCGCCGCGTCGGGCTGCCGGGCCGCGTTGGACGCCGAAAAATATTTGAAACGATGAAACGATCCTCACTTTTTTACGCGCTGGCCGCGCTGCTCGTGCTTGCCGGCATGTCCGCTTGCAAGACCCAGTATGACAAGGTGCTCGAAAGCAATGACGTGGACGCCAAGTACAAGGCTGCGTTCGAATACTTCAACGCCGGCAAGTACAACCGCTCTTCGGCGCTGTTCGAGTCGCTCACCCTGCTGACCAACGGCACGGAGCGCTACGACACCGTGTTGTACTACCTGGGCCTCAGCAACTATTCGTACAAGGATTACTATACCGCCGAGACCAACTTCGACCAGTATATTTCCAATTTCCCGCAGGGGACCTTCTCGGAGATGGCGCAGTTCCTCCGGATCGACTGCCTCTACCGGAGCACGCTCCGCTATGAGCTGGACCAGACGCCGACCTACACGGCGATCAACGCCATCGGCGAGTACCTCCGCGAGCACCCGGAGGGGGCCAATTCGGACATCGCCCGCCACCGCCTGCAGGAGTTGGGCGACCGGCTGGACCGCAAGGCTTTCGAGAACGCGAAGCTGTACTACAAGATGGAGGACTACAAGGCGGCCCGCGTGGCCCTGAAGAACGTCCTCAAGGAGGATGCGGACAACATTTACCGCGAGGAAATCCTCTATTACTCCGCGATGGCTTCGTACAAGTATGCCGACCTCAGCATCCCCTCGAAGAAGAAGGAACGCTTCCTGGTCTTCCAGGACGACTACCTCAATTTCATCGGTGAGTACCCCGAATCTCCCCACCGGAAGGAGCTGGACGGCCTGTACGAAAAAGTGAAAGAAAAAAATTGAAACTTTCCGGCGCGCTCGCGCCGTACTAGGGATATGGAAAAGAAAATACCTACCAATACCATCACGCGGGACATCAAGGATCTCGCCGCCCCGACGGGCAACATTTATGAGACTGTCGTCATCCTCGCCAAGCGCGCCAACCAGATCGCCCTGGCCGAGAAGAAGGAACTGGCCAAGAAGCTGGAGGATTTCCGCGGCGAGCGGGACACCATGGACGAGGTCTTCGAGAACAAGGAGCAGATTGAAATCTCCAAGTACTACGAGCGTCAGCCCAAACCGGACCTCGTCGCCATCGCCGAATTCGAGGAAGGCGACCTGTACTACCGGGTAGCCCAGGAAGACGGTGCTGCATAGCCTCCATATTGAACATTACATCTTAATAGACTCTCTGGATGTCGTTTTTCCGGAGGGTCTTGTCATCATTACGGGACAGACGGGCGCCGGCAAGTCGATCTTGCTCGGTGCCTTGTCTTTGCTTGCGGGCGGGCGCGCGGACGCGTCGATGATCGCGGAGGGGGCCGACTCCTGCGTGGTTGAGGCGGAGTTTTCCGGCCGGGACGAAGCCCTGGCGGCGCTGCTCGCCGAGGCGGACGTCGAGGAGGCCGGAGACGGCAGCCTGCTGATCCGGCGGGTGCTGTCGCGCTCCGGACGCTCGCGCTGCTTCATCAACGACTGTCCGGTGCCGGTCGGACTGCTGCAGGACGTGGCGGACCGGCTGGTGGACATCCATTCCCAGCACAAGAGCCTGCTGCTCACGGACGCCCGTTTCCAGTTGTCCGTGCTGGATCATTTTGCCGGCAACGGCGAAAGGCTGGCGGCGTGCCGGACCGCGTGGCATGCCTTGCAAGACCTGCGCGCGCAGCTCGTGGCCGAGCGGGAGCGCCTGGACCGCATGCTGGCGGACCGCGACTACACCGAGGCGCAATGGCGTCAGCTGGACGAGGCGAAGTTGGTCCCCGGGGAGCTGGAATCCCTGGAGGAGGAGCAGCGCAGTCTCGCGAACGCGGAGCAGATCAAGGAGGCGCTCGGCGGCAGCCTGGCGCTGCTGCGCGCGGAAGGGGAGGGCCCCGGCATGTCGGCGGCGCTCAAGGACGCCGCGCGCCGGCTTTCGGCAGTTGCCAAGTACCTGCCCGCTGCTTCTGGCCTGCAGGAGCGGTTGGATTCCGTGCGGATCGAGCTGGACGACATCGACGCCGAACTGGAGTCGCTGGACGGCCGCATCGACCTTTCGCCGGCACGGCTGGAGGCCGTGGAGGACCGCATGTCCCGGCTGTATTCTTTATTGAAGAAGCATCATTGCGAGACGGTGGAGGAGCTGATCGCGGTGCGGGAACGCTATGCCGAGGCCCTGTCGGGCTCCGAAGCGTCCGAGGACCGCATCCGGGAGCTGGAGAAATCGCTTGAGGCGGCGGAAGGCGGCTATCATACCATTTGCGCGGAGCTGACGAAGGCCCGCTGCACGGCTGCGCCGTCTTTCGCCGCGGCCATCACGGAGTCGCTGCACTTCCTGGAGCTGGACCGCGCCGTCTTCGACGTGGCTGTATCCGCCGCTTCGGAGAGCGCCGCGGGCAGCGACCGGGTGTCGTATCTGTTCTCCGCCACGGGCCGCGATCCGCAGGACGTCGCCAAGTGCGCGTCCGGCGGCGAACTGTCGCGCATCATGCTCTGCCTCAAGGAGATGATGGCGAAATTCGTCGGCATGCCGACGTTGATTTTCGATGAGATCGATACCGGCGTCAGCGGCAGCGTGGCTGACAAGATGGGCCGCATGATCTGCGCGATGGGCCGCGACATGCAGGTCTTCTCCATCACGCACCTGCCCCAGGTGGCCGCCAAGGGCGACGCCCACTTCGTCGTCGCGAAATCCGTGCAGCCCGACGGCCGCACCGTCTCCTCGATCAGCGAGGTGCAGGGCGAGGAGCGTGTCCTGGAAATCGCCCGCCTCCTCTCCGGCGCCACCATCACCCCCGCCGCCGTCGCCAACGCCCGCGCGCTGATGGCGGAATCCTGATAGAATCCATTCTAAATGCGCGTTGTGTCCCACTTTTGGGGACACAACGCGCAAAAACCGGAGTAAAATGCGCTTTGTGTCCCATTTTCTGGGACACAAAGCGCAGGTGGGGTTTTATTTCCGGGCTTCGATGGCCTCGGTGATACCGGTGCGCATCTTCTTGCCGACATTCGAGAACAACTGCTTGGATCCGTCCGCGAACTCGAAGCCGAATCCGAACAGACCGTACTTCTTGCATCCTGCGATCTCGGAGATCTCGATGCAGATAGGGTTGTAGCGGTCCTGATCTTCCTTGTACTTCGGCAGCAGGTACACCTTGGTGGCGGTGACGAGCAGGTCGGCGTTGTAGGACTCGATCCGCGTCTTGTTGACGGCGGGCTCGAAGGAGGCCTCGATGGGCTCCTGGATGTCTTCCTTGCGGAAGGATTTCTCTAGTTCTAGCATAATTATTACAAGGTTAAAGGTTTGACGGACTAACCGACGGCGGGAGCGATGCGGACGACGGAAATCTTGGCGTCCGGGGTGAGCTTGTCGTTCTTGTAGTACTTGAGATCCACGCCGAGCATGAACGGATCGTCCTGGCCGGAGAAGATCCAGGCCTTGCCGTCGAAGGCGGACACATACGGCTTAATCTCTTCATCAAGGTAGGAATAGACCTCCTTGAGGCACTCCATGGCCTCGGAAGCGGGCATGCCGACATGAATCTTCTCGTACAGCTTATAGTTCGGATACAGGACGTCGATGGCATCGACCGTCGCCGGGCCGTACCCGTAGGCGTAGACGATGATGCGCGGCTCGCTCTCTCCGTTCTTGACGAACTGCCAGGCGCGCTCATTCTCCTCCTCCATATCAAGCCATTCCGTATCATATCCATGGACATCGAAAGGAATGTTTTCGTTGAAGCGGATCGGGCCGGCGCCCCCGCTATAGACCGACAGCGGGTTGTAGTTGCGGTCGCGCACGAATTTCGTGCCGTTCCAGTCGTAGCATACCGGCACGCAGCCGATGTGCTCCAGGATCAGGATGATGCGGTCCCGCTCCGCCAGCCAGGTGAACTTGTGGTCGCGCATGGACCAATACAGTTCGTTCTGATTATACATGAGCAGGCCGTCGTCGGTAACGTCGGCATCCGTAAACGGGACATCCAGCGGCAGATTCACGGTCGTGACCTTGTTCTGGGAAATGGAATACCAATAGTTGTAGGTGCCCACGACTTTGGATTCGCCAGCCTGGAATTCCCGTACTTCCAGCATACCGAAGATCTTGTCCGGATCCGAACCGGGGAACACGTCGAATTCGATGGACGACATGGGGCCGTTCTCCTCCGTCAGGTCCTCGGCTACATCCTGCATCCAACCGGCATCCAGGGTGGTAGGGCTCCAAAACAGTTGATAATCGATTTCCTCCAGATAATCCCCATAGAAAAACTCTTCTCCGTCTTCCTGGTTCTGCAACTCAGCAATCTCCGCCAGCTGATCATGATACGCCTTGTTGAACGCCTCGCGCTCGGCGCGCGTGTTGATGCCTGCCGGAAGACCCGCGTCAGGCAATGCAACGAAGAAGGCCCAGATCTGCTTGGGCGGAGGGGTCTGCAAAGGGGAAGCCGCACGGGCGGGGGCGGCGGACACGGCGAGCACCACCAGTGCCGCCAGCGTCAGAAGGAATGCGAGTTTTTTCATATCGAGATTCAGTTATTTCCTTGAGATCGTCAGGTCGGGGTTGTAGATGACCCGGCGGGCGGCCTGGTTGATGCGGGCGGGCTCTTCGCTGAAGCGGAAGTCCGCCTGCAGGCCTTTTTCGCTGTACTCGGCGAGTTTCTTGTGCCACTGGCGACCGTATTTGGCGCACATCGTGACGAAGTAATGCGCCGTGTCGTAGCCCTGGAAGGCGAAGGAGCCGGGCTCGCCCTGGAACAGCGCCCGATAGGCCAGGATGAACTGGCGGACGGCCGGGTCGTCGTAGTCGATGAAGTAGGACAGGGTCAGGTGGGCCTCCGTGTTGTGGAAGTCGGTCTGGGCGATGCCGCTCGTGCGGACGCGGGCCGTGCCGTAGAGGATGACGTCATTGTTGCGCGCGCCTTCGATGCCCAGCGCCCGGACGACGTTCGTGATGAAGTTGTCCTGCTCGGAAGCGACGGCCACGCGGGTTTTCTGGCCCTTCTTGAAAGGAATGTCCTGTATGGAAAGTACGCTCTGGTAGCGAATGCCTTGGGATTGCAACTGCTCGATGAAGCCGGCGCTCTGGCCGCCCGGGATCAGGGCCGTGCTGTCCCGCACGACGTAGAGAACGTCTCCGATCGGGAGATCTTCGCGGATCCAGCGGACGAGCTCGTCCACCTGGGAGTTCCAGCCGGACGGGGCCTGCACGACGGCGCCGCCGGCTGCCAGCGTGGCCGCCTTGGGCTCGAGCGGGGAGATCAGGACCTTACCCGCGCACAAAGGCACGGAGCTCTCCAGTTCTTCGTAGGAGACCGGACCGATGATCACGTCGCTCTCGTCGATGAGGGATTTCGGAATGGCCGTCTTGCTGTCGGCGGAATCATAGACCTGCAGGTCGGCCCGAAGGCCGGTGGCGCCCAGGTCGCGCAGGGCCAGCAGGGCCCCGCTGTAGAAATCCAGGAAGTTCTCGCTGGGCTTCTGGGCGGAAGCCTGCAGCGGCAGGACGAGTCCGATGTGGATCACGTCCGGAATGTCCAGCACAAAGACGTCGTCCCACGCGGGGGTCTCGGCTATGAGGCTGTCCGTCAGCGCGGTGGAGTCCTTCTGCATCTGGGCGTCTTTCTTCAGGAGACTGTCCCGGAAGGCCGTCATGGATTCGGCGGGATTCTCGGTCTGCTGCTGTTTCTTCTTGCCGGGGAACAGGTACCACTGGGCGCAGGCGTTCAGCGACAGCGCGCAGGCAAGAAGGACGAAGAGGCTGAATTTCTTCATAAACTGCTTATTGTATGCTTTCAGCGAAAGCGGTCAAATCATGGGCGAAGCGGCTCCAGGAGAGCCGTTCTTTCTCGGCGTCCATACACTCGCAGAGGTGGACCTGCAGGTCCGGATCGTCGAAATAGCGGGTAATGGCGTCGGCGACGCTCCCGGGCGTGCATGCATCACAAACAATACCCGTGCCGCGCGCACCGACGGTCTCCTTGAGCCCGCCTACGTCCGTGACCACCATCGGCACGATGAAGTGGCAGGCGACGGAGCTGATGCCGCTCTGCGTGGCGCTGCGGTAGGGGAGGACGGCCAGGTCCGCCGCGGAGAAATAGTTCTTGACTTCGGCGTCCCGGATGTAATCCGGAAATACGTGGACGTCCTGCGGCGCCCGTCCGCCGTCGATGAGCTGCTGATACTTGTCGAAGGAGCCGTAGGGTTCGCCGGCGATTACGAGCTGGTAGCGTTCGTCCAACAGGTCGAAGGCCTGCAGGAGAATGTCCAGCCCCTTGTATTCACGGATGAGTCCGAAGAAGAGCAGGGTCCGGCGCCCGGTCGGCAGGCCGAGGCGGCGCTCCGCTTCCTCGCGGGGGAGTTTTTGCCCGAAATGGGTATAGATGGGATGGGGCAGGACGGTGTGGGGAATGTCCGGCCGCAGGGCGAGCAGGTCGCGGCCGACTTCCTCGCAGAGGGTCACGGCGCCGCTCAGGCGCTTCAGGAAGCGGCGGGTGAGCGGCGCGTCGAACCAGTGCCGCTCGTGCGGGATGACGTTGTCCAGGATGCCGATCACCTTGCAGCCTGGCGCCATGCGGCGGGCCACGGCGCCCAGGGACGGGGCGAACCAGGACATCCAATAGCGGACCAGCAGCACATCGGGCCCCCAGGCACGGATGGCGCGGGCCGTGCGGCCCCAGGACAAAGGATTAGCCGTATCCAGCAAGGCTTCCGCCTTGACGGGTACGGCTTCATCTTCTTGGGTGACGTATTGCGTCTTGCCCGGAAAGAGGAAATCAGGATACTGTCTGCTGAAATTGAATGCGCGGACGTCGTGTGTTTTGCCCAGCTCTTCAAAAAGGTTGGCGTTGAACTGGGCGATCCCTCCGCGATAAGGGTAGAAACAGGACAGTATTGCGATTTTCAACCTTTATTCCTTCTCCTTGATGTAGGCGGCGTTGAGGCCTTCGATGAGGGCGTCGGTGATGTCGATGGCGGCGTCACCGGTCACGACCGGCATCGGCAGGATGTCGCCCTGGGTGGCGATAATCATGGCGTAGCCCATCGTCTCGTTGTACTCATCCACGAAGGTCTTGATGGCGTCGGAGATCTGGTTCAGCATCACCTGCTGCTCCTCGAGGATCTCCTGCTGCTTCTGGTTGGCGTAGTTCTCCACGCTGGACTGCTGCTCGGCGAGCTTCTGGCTCTGCACCTGGGCGGTGGACTGGGTCATGAGGCCCTTGTTGATCTTGTCCTGGAAAGCATTGGCGTCCTTCTGGAATTTGTTGACGCGGCGCTGGACTTCCTGGTTGATGCTGTTCGCCTTGGTCTCGAAGACGCTGCGGAGATCGTTGGCCATGTCGTATTCGGCCAGCACGCGGTCCATGTTGAACCACACGATGGAGCCCTCCTGGGCTTTGGTCTCGGTCTGCACGGCGGCGGGTTTCTTGTCAGTACCCTTGGTGATGGTGACGATGGCCAGGGCAATCACGCCGACGAGGGCGATGATGCTGAGGATAAGCGGTAATTTCTTCATTGTATCAGTTGTTGTTTATTTCCAAAGTTTGCAAAAGTACTCAAAAAATCTGAATCTTCGACAAATATTCCCGGATAGTTGTTTCCAATCCCATATAGAGCGCATCGCAGATGATGGCATGTCCGATGCTGACCTCGTCCGTCCAGGGAATGGTGCGGATGAAGAATTCGAGATTTTCCAGCGAGAGGTCGTGTCCGGCATTGAGCCCGAGCCCGAGGTCGCGGACGGCCTGCGCCGTGGCGAGGTAGGGGGCGATGGCCGCGTCGCGGTCCTGGGCATAATTCGCCGCGTAGGCGGCGGTGTAGAGCTCCACGCGGTCGGCGCCGCACTTGAACGCGCCCTCCGCCATCTTCGGATCGGGATCGATGAAGATGGAGGTGCGGATGCCGCGCTCCTTGAACGACGCGCACATGCGCTTCAGGAAGGCGTGGTTGCGGACGGTGTCCCAGCCGGCGTTGGAGGTGATGGCGTCGGGGGCGTCCGGGACCAGGGTCACCTGGTCGGGGATGACCTCGCAGACCAGGGCGGTGAAAGCGCCGGTCGGGTTGCCTTCGATGTTGAATTCGGTCTTGACGGCCGGGCGCAGGGCGCGCACGTCGCTGTAGCGGATGTGGCGCTCGTCCGGGCGGGGGTGGACGGTGATGCCCTGTGCCCCGAAACGCTCGCAGTCGAGGGCGGCTTTCAGCACGTCCGGCATGTTGCCGCCGCGGGCGTTGCGCAGGGTGGCGATCTTGTTTATGTTGACGCTCAGTCGGGTCATTTCCTTACAAATTAAAATCTCACAAAAATAAGCATTTCTATAGATATATTGTAAATTAAGTGCTAAATTTGGAGCCCAAATGAAATTGGCCTGTTATATCAAGAAAAACCAGCTCAGGGGAGACTCCCGCGTGGAGGCCCTCCTGGAGCGGCTCCGTACCGCCGGACACGAGCTGTACGCCGTGGCGCAGCCTGCCGATTTCCTCCCGGAAACGGACGTGCTGCTGAGCCTGGGCGGCGACGGGACCTTCCTGTCTGCGGCGCGGCTCGCAGTGTCTGCGGAGGTGCCGGTGCTGGGGGTCAATTTCGGCCGTCTCGGCTTCCTGTCGGAGAATGATCCGGACATGGTCGCGGAGGCGCTTTCCACGGGCGATTTCCGCGTTGAAGAACGCGAACTCCTCCAGATCAGCTGTCCGGACCTGCAGGATGCGGATTTCTGGCCGTATGCACTCAACGAAATGAGTGTCTCGCGCGTGAGCCCTTCGATGCTCGGCGTGACGGTCGAGCTCGACGGCGAGGCGCTTCCGACCTACTGGGCGGACGGCCTGCTGGTGGCCACGAGCTCCGGCTCCACGGCCTACAGCCTCAGCGTCGGCGGCCCCATCTGCCTGCCGGAGACCAAGGTCTTCATCGTGGCCCCGATCTCGCCGCACAACCTGAACGTGCGTCCGCTGATCGTGCCGGAGTCTTCCCGGCTGCGGATTTCGCTCCGCTCCCGCGACGAGCGGGCGGTGCTTACGATGGACAACCGAAATTACACGATTCCCGCCGGGGCCCGGGTGGAAGTCTGTGCCGCGCCGATGCGCCTGCGTCGCGTCCGGCTCGGGCAGTCCAATTTCATCAACGCGCTGCGTACCCGCCTCCTCTGGGGCGAAGATGTCAGGAACGGCGGCAGCCAGGAATAACGAACGACTATGCAGATACCGGACAAACTTCCTTCACACGTGTCCATCATCATGGACGGCAACGGCCGCTGGGCCAAGGAGCGGGGAAAAGAAAGGGTATATGGACATTTCGAGGGAGTCGAGAGTGTCCGTGCCGTGATCGAGGCGGGTGTGGAATGGAAGATCCCGTACATTTCGTTCTTCGCCTTCTCGGAGGAGAACTGGGGTCGGCCCGACGCCGAGGTGCAGACGCTGATGGAACTGATGGGCCGCGCGATGCTCGCCGAACTCGACAATTTCATGGAGCACGACGTGCGTTTCATGGTGCTGGGCAACCGCGAGCGCCTCTCGGACGCGCTCAAGGCCGACATCGACAAGGTGATGGGCGCCACGGCGGCCAACAAGGGGCTCACGATGATCCTTTTCCTGAGCTACAGCGGCCGCTGGGATATTCTGCAGGCGGCGGAAAAGATGGCACACGATTTGATTGAAAATCCCGGGCACCCGGTGCAGCCTGAAGATTTCGGCCGCTACCTCGTGACCGCGGACATCCCGGATCCGGACCTGCTGATCCGCACTTCGGGAGAGAAGAGAATAAGTAACTACCTGCTTTGGCAGACGGCATACACCGAATTTGTATTTACCGACACGCTCTGGCCCGACTTCCGCAAGGAAGCCTTCCTGAAGGCTCTGCAAGAATACGCTTCGCGGGACCGGCGTTTCGGAAAAATCAAATAAATGGGTATATTTGCACATTTATCGAATGGAAATGAAATTAGGACGGATTCTGACCCTTCTGGCACTGCTCCTTGCCCCGGCTCTCTCCCGGGCGCAGAGCGGCGACGTTGAAGTGGATTACAACCATCCGCAGAAATATATCATCGCGGGGATTTCGGTCGAGGGCAATACGGTGTTCGGCGAATCGCAGATCGTCAATCAGACGGGTCTGCACAAGGGTATGGAAGTGACCGTCCCCGGTGACGACCTGGCCAACGTGATCCGCCGGCTGTATCTCCAGCGTTTCTTCGAAGACGTCGCCATCGAGATCGACAGCCTGAGCGCCGGACGCGACTCCGCCTGGTTCAAGATTCGCATAAAGGAGCGCCCGCGCGTATCCCGCTGGACGTTCAGCGGTGTCAAGACGAGCGAGCGGAAGGATATCGAGGAGCGCCTGAACCTCCGTCGCGGCGGCGAGTTCTCCGAGTATGTGGAGAAGACTTCCGCCGACATCATCAAGCGCTACTTCGCCGAAAAGGGCTTCCTGCTCTGTGACGTCAAGGCCGAAGTGCAGCGCGATACCGTGGTGAAGAACGCCATCCGTGTCAATTTCGCCATCGATAAAGGCGAAAAGGTCCGCATCAAGGACATCAACTTCATCGGCAACGAGCACATCAAGAATTACAAGCTGGCGCGCTCGATGAAGAAGACCAAGTCGAACAAGTTCTACAACTTCTTCCATAGCAAGAAATTCAACGAGAAGGAGTATCTCGCCGACAAGAAATCCGCCCTGAGCGCATTCAACGAAGCGGGATACCGCGATGCCCGCCTGGTCCGTGATTCCGTTTATTATGTGGCGCCGGGCCGTCTCGGCATCGACCTGGAGTTCGAGGAAGGTGAAAAGTATTTTTTCCGCGACGTGAACTGGACCGGCAACTCCGTTTATGCCTCCCAGACCCTCGACGAGGTGCTGGGCATCAAGAAGGGCGACGTCTATGACGTGGTCACCATGGAGAAGCGCCTGTTCGGCGGCGGCAAGCAGAACGAACTGGACATCACCAAACTGTATCGCGACAACGGCTTCCTTTTCTTCAACGTTACGCCGGTCGAGACCAACATCCAGCATGATTCCGTGGACGTGGAGCTCCGGATTTCCGAAGGCAAGCAGGCCACGCTCAACAATATCGTCATCAACGGCAACGACCTGACCAACGAGAAGGTCGTCCGCCGCCAGATCTTCACCCGTCCGGGCTACCTGTTCAGCCAGTCCGATTTCGAGCGCTCCGTGCGCGAAATCGCCTCGCTGGGGCAGTTCGATCCGGAAGTGGCCATGGATCCTGCGCGCGGTTTCTCCGTCCTGCCCAATGCGCTTGACAACACGGTGGACATCGTGTACAACGTGGTCGAGAAGCCGTCCTCCCAGCTGGAGGTCTCCGGCGGTTGGGGCGGCAATACCTTCGTGGCGACCGTGGGCGTGAGCTTCAACAACTTCTCCACGCACCGTTTCTTCGACAAGGGCGCCTGGCGTCCGGTTCCGCTCGGCGACGCGCAGAACCTGGCCTTCCGCTTCCAGACCAACGGTACCTATTACACCGCCCTGACGGCGAGCTTTACGGAGCCGTGGCTGTTCGGCAAGAAGCCGACTTCGCTCAGCCTGAGCGCCTATTATACCCGCCAGACCAGTTCCTATCTCGCGCTCAACATCCTCAATCACGACCGCGAGATGAACGTGTTCGGCTTCTCCGCCTCGCTGGGTATGCGCCTGAAATGGCCGGACAACTATTTCGTTCTCTACAATGGCTTCAGCTGGCAGACTTATCAGCTGAACAACTGGTATTCCGGCTATTTCATCATCGACGACGGCGTCACGCACAACATCAGCTATACGCTCAGCCTGATCCGCAACTCCACCGACCAGCAGATCTACCCGCGTATGGGTTCGGAGTTCTCGTTCTCGCTGCAGCTCACGCCGCCGTTCTCCCTGTTCCGCAAGTACGACTTCGACGCCGACGGCAACAAGGTGCCCGTCAAGAGCTATAAGGACGTCAACTATGACAACTGGTCCGGCAGGGACCGCTACAAGTGGATCGAATACCACAAGTGGAAATTCTCCGCCACGATGTACAACAAGCTGATCGGCGACCTCGTGCTCATGACGCGCGCGCAGTTCGGCTACCTGGGCTACTACAACCGCAACTGGGGTTATTCCCCGTTCGAGGGCTTCCTCGTGGGCGGCGACGGTATGTCGGGTTATTATTCCTACGGTACGGAAATGATCGCCCTGCGCGGTTACGAGAACAATTCGCTGACGCCGTATCTGCCGTCGAAGTACAATGCCAACGGCTACGCCTACGCCGGTAACGTGTATGACAAGTTCACCATCGAGCTCCGCTATCCGGTGATCCTGCAGCCCCAGTCCACCATCTATGCGCTGGCATTCCTGGAGGGAGGTAACTGCTGGTCCGACATCAAAGAATTCAATCCTTTCAACATCAAACGCAGCGCTGGCGTCGGTGTTCGCATCTTCTTACCGATGGTGGGTCTGCTCGGTGTTGACTGGGGATGGGGATTTGACGGACCGGAAGGGTCGAAGAGCCAGTTCCACTTCGTCATCGGACAACAGTTCTAATGGCACAGTTTTTATAGGGTAACAACTAAAATTAATTTGAATATGAAAAAAATTCTTTTGATTGCCGCTATGGCTTTTACTGCGACTGCCGCTTTTGCGCAGCCGAAGTTCGCCCACGTGAATTCCACCGAGCTGGTCCAGCTCTGCCCTGAGATGGACAAGGCCCGCGAGACCATGACCGCCGCGAGCAACGAAGCCCAGGAGACTTTCAATGATATGCAGGCGGAGTTCAACAGCAAGTACCAGACCTACCAGTCCAAGGGCAGCACCTGGACGGACGCGATCCGCCAGAGCAAGGAGAAGGAGCTGACTGAGATCCAGCAGCGTCTCCAGGAGTTCTCCCAGACGGTCCAGATGGAGCTCCAGCAGCAGCAGGAGCAGCTGATGCAGCCGATCTACCAGAAGGTCAACGAGGTCGTTCAGGACCTGGCCAAGAAGGGTGGCTACATCTACGTGTTCGACATCCAGTCCCTGGTGTATGTCGATCCTGCACAGAGCTTCGATCTCACGGCCGACGCCCGCAAGGCCCTGAACATCCCGGCCGACAGGACGCTCGAGTCCCTGGCCGCCGAGCTTCAGGCCCAGCAGGCTGCCGCCCAGCAGGCTGCCGCCCAGCAGTAACAGACGCTTCCGCCTCGTCCCGCCTTCGGGCGGGACGAGGTTTTTTCTTCTAACCTGAACCACATTACTACACTAACACATAATGATGCAACACAAAGTCGTTGACGCCAAGGATGTTGTGATCAGATTCGCTGGAGATTCGGGTGATGGCATGCAGCTCACCGGGTCTCTTTTTGCGGATATGTCCGCCATCTATGGCAATGGTCTTTCCACATTCCCGGACTATCCGGCCGAGATCCGCGCCCCGCACGGGACGGTCTCGGGCGTGTCCGGTTTCCAGGTGCACATCGGCAGCGGAAAGGTCTCCACGCCCGGAGACTTCTGTGACCTGCTGGTGGCCATGAACCCCGCCGCCCTCAAGGCGAACGCCAAATGGTGCAAGCGCCACGCGATGATCCTCGTGGACGAGGATTCTTTCGACGAGGCGGGCATGAAGAAGGCGGGATTCACCACCGAAAATCCTTTCACGGAGCTGGGGGTCGAAGACAGGACCCTCATCGTCGCCCCGATTACGACGCTGACCCAGGAGAGCCTGAAGGACAGCGGGATGGACAACAAGGCCATCCTCAAGTGCAAGAACATGTTCACCCTCGGCATGGCCTGCTACATCTACAACCGGCCGCTGGAATACATCTATGCTTATCTGGAGAAGAAATTCGCCAAGAAGCACCCCGAGGTCATCGAACCGAACAAGAAAGTCCTTTTCGACGGTTTCAACTACGCCGCGAACATCCAGGCGATCGCCAACACCTACACGATCGCTCCGGCGCAGCAGCTGGAGAAGGGTACCTACCGCAATATCACGGGCAACCAGGCCACGGCCTGGGGCCTGCTTGCCGCTTCCGAGAAGTCGGGCCTGTCCCTCTTCTGCGGATCCTATCCCATTACGCCGGCCACGGCGATCCTCGAGGAGCTCGCGCTCCACAAGAGCCTGGGCGCCAAGACGCTGCAGGCGGAAGATGAGATCGCGGGCATCTGCACGGCCATCGGCGCCGCCTATGCCGGCAACCTGGCCGTGACCACCACCTCCGGTCCGGGCCTCTCCCTGAAGTCCGAGGCCATGGGCCTGGCCGTGATGGCCGAGCTGCCGCTGGTGGTCGTGGACGTGCAGCGCGGCGGCCCCTCGACGGGCCTGCCGACCAAGACGGAGCAGTCCGACCTGAACCAGGCGCTCTACGGACGCAACGGCGAATGCCCGATGGCGGTCGTCGCCGCCCATTCGCCGGCCCATTGCTTCGACGCCGCCTTCCAGGCCGCGAAAATCGCCCTGGAGCACATGACGCCGGTCCTGCTGCTTTCCGAGGGCTTCCTCGGTAACGGCTCCGAGCCCTGGCGCATCCCTTCGATGAAGGATTATCCCGAAATCAAGCCGCCTTTCGTGCAGGGCATCCTGCCGGAAGGGGAGAAGTTCAAACCCTTCGAGCGCGACCCCGAGACGCTCGTGCGCCGCTGGGCCCTGCCGGGCCAGCGCGGCTTCGAGCACCGCGTGGGCGGCCTCGAGAAGAACCACGCCGGCGTGCTCTCCACCGATCCCGCTAACCACGCGCTGATGGTGGCCGAGCGGGCCGAGAAGGTGGAGCGCATCGCGCGCGACCTGCCCGCCCTCGAGATCCTGAACGGCCCCGCCTCCGGCAAGCTGCTGGTGGTCGGCTGGGGCGGCACCTACGGCCATATCCTCTCCGCCGTGCAGGAGATCGGCGATGCCGTCTCCTACGTGCATTTCGACTACATCAACCCGCTTCCCGCGAACACGGAGGAGGTTTTCTCGAAGTTCGGGAAGATCCTCGTCTGCGAGCTCAACAGCGGGCAGTTCGCGGATTACCTCCGGGCGAAGTTCCCCGGCCGGGACATCCGCAAGTTCAACAAGGTCCAGGGCCAGCCGTTCCTCGTGAGCGAGCTCGTCGAGGCCATTCAAAAGGAGATGTAGCGTATGGCAACACTGACTTTCAAAGATTTCAAGAGCGACCAGGAGGTCCGCTGGTGCCCCGGATGCGGCGACCACGCGGTGCTGGCCGCGCTGCAGCGCGCGCTCCCCAAGGTGAGCCAGGCGCTCAATTATGACAAGGAACGCTACGTGGTGGTGTCCGGTATCGGCTGCTCCTCGCGCCTTCCTTACTATATGGATACCTACGGGTTCCACAGCATCCACGGCCGCGCCACGGCGGTCTCCACCGGCATCAAGGTGGCGAATCCCTGGCTGACGGTCTGGCAGGCCTGCGGCGACGGCGACGCCCTCGCCATCGGCGGCAACCATTTC
>JAFXUS010000059.1 GCA_017535125.1 Bacteroidales bacterium
GATGCTGGCGACGGGGCCACGGGTGTCGCGGCACACTTCCTTCGCTTTCTCGATACCGCCTTCCTTGAGGGCAGCCTCGACCTTCTCGACCAGATTCTTGGTGTTGATCTTGGAGAAGGAGAGATAGAGGATGCGCTCGATGGCGAGGGCCAGACCGATGATCAAGCAGATGATGATCAGGGACATGAAAGCCGGACCACCTTCGATGAACTTCTGCTTGAGGGCCTGATTGAGAGGCTGCTCGCTGCCGCTGAGGAGGTCAGCCGCGCTCATCTCGTCCTGGGCGAATGCGATGTTTGCAGAGAAGGCCATAGCGCCTGCAACTGCCAAAAACCTGAAAAACTTTTTCATAATGAATTTGATAATGTATTAGTTGTGATATATTCTATGCGTATCAAACTATTTAAAAGCGGTGCAATTTAGCAAAAAAAATCCATTTTTCAATATTTATTTTGAGATTTCGCCCTTCAAATTTTTCTCCAGCAGGGACTTGACTTGCTCATTGTCAGCATGCTCGCCCATCAGATGGAATAGTTTGCCGAGGGCGCTTTCCGTCGTGATGTCATGGCCGCAGATGACACCCGCGTCCTTGAGCGAACGTCCGGTGGCGTAGAGGTCCATATCCACGTCTCCGCTTTGGCACTGGGTGACGTTGAGCAGGATCTTGCCCCGCGAGGCCGCTTCGCGTACGAGCGCGAGGAACCAGGGCCGGCAGGGGGCGTTGCCGGAGCCGTAGGTCTCCAGGATGACGGCGCGCGAACCGTCGCCGAGCAGGATGTCCCGCACGGCCTGCTCCGTGATGCCGGGATGCAGTTTGAGCACCGACACGCGGGTGTCCAGGTTCGTATGGATGACCAGGCCCTTGCGGCGGTCGCTGCCATAATGGATGAAGCTGTTGTTGTAGTTGATGCTGATGCCGGCGGTGGCGAGCAGCGGATAGTTGGGCGACTTGAACGCGTCGAATCCGGTGGCGTTGACCTTGACGCTGCGGTTGCCGCGAAGCAGCTGCGAATTGAAGCAGATGCACACCTCGGGCACCATCGGATGTCCGTGCGAATCCTTGGCCGTGGCAATCTCCACGGCGGAAATCAGGTTCTCCTTTCCGTCGGTCCGGGGTTCCCCGATCGGCAGCTGGCTGCCGGTGAAAATGACGGGCTTGCCCAGGTTCTCCAGCATGAAGCTCAGCGCCGAAGCGCTGTAGGCCATGGTGTCCGTGCCGTGCAGGATCACGAAGCCGTCGTAGTCGTCGTAGCGGTCCCGGATGAGGGTGGCGAGGGCCTGCCAGAGCGACGGCTCGACGTCGGAGGAGTCGATGAGCGGGTTGAAGGTGTAGGCGTCGATCTTCATCGCGAACTTGCGCAGTTCCGGCACTTCCTCGAGGATGCCGCTGAAATCGAAGGGCTTGAGGGTGCCGTCGGCGGGATCCACCTTCATGCCGATGGTGCCGCCCGTGTAGATCAACAGGATGGAAGTCGGTTCGTTCTTTTCCTGGAACAGGTTGAGTTTCAGCTTCATATTGCGAACAGTTTTTTTGCGTTTGCCGTGGTCACGGCGGCGACTTCTTCCAGGCTGACACCCTTCTGCTGCGCCAGGAAGGCGGCAATCAGGGGAATGTAGGCGCTCTCGTTGCACTCGCCGCGGTGCGGGGTGGGGGTGAGGTAGGGCGCGTCGGTCTCCAGGACCATGCGCTCCAGCGGGATGCGCTTCACGGTCTCGGCGAGGGCGGCCTTCTTGAAGGTCAGCACGCCGCCGATGCCGACGTACCAGTCGCCCAGCCGTTGCAGGCGGGCGAAACTTTCGGCGCTGCCGCTGAAGGCATGCAGGTTGCCCCGCAGGCCAAGGTGGCGGCAGTCTTCGATGATGCGGAAAAAGTCTTCCGTCGCTTCGCGCAGGTGGATGTTGACGGGCAGGCCCCAGGCGGCGGCGAGTTCCAGCTGGACGCGGAAAGCTTCCTGCTGCTCCGCCTTGAATTCCGCCCCGTAGTGGTAGTCGAGCCCGATTTCGCCCACGGCCACGATGCCGCGGCCACGCCAGGTTTCCAGGGCGTCGATTTCCCGGCGCCAGTCCTTGTCGACGGAGCCGGGATAGAGTCCGAGCATCGGCCGCAGCACGCCGGGATGCCGCTCCACGAGGGCGAACATCCGCTCCCGCTCGCGTGAGTCCACGTCCGCCTGCAGCTGGACAGTTACGCCGGCGGCGACGCCGCGCGCGACGACTTCATCCTCGCAGCCGGCAAAGGCTTCGTCGTAGGCGTGCGTGTGGGTGTCGATATACTCCGTCATATCCCACAAAGTTAAGCAATTTTTACATTGATGGTGCATCTCTGGAGGAGATCGATGCAGATGAAACCCTCCTCTTCAAGAAGACCCGCGGCGTGGGTCACGGCGGAATACGGGATGCCGGTCTCCCGGCAAAGCTCGTCGAACTGGATGCCCCGTTGCGCGCGTATCAGCAGGGCCAGCCGGACAAACTGCTCCACCTCTTCCGGCGGCAGGGCGTCGGCGAAGCGGCGGCGCACGGCGGTCTCGAGATCGGCGCTCCGGCTGCGCTTCAGGTGCCCCAGCCCGAGCGCCACGGGCAGGGCCTCCGGCGAAGCCACGGGCGCCGCCACCTGCTCTTTGAGCAACAGGTTGCATCCCTGTGAGCGCGCGTCGTCGATGCGCCCGGGCACGGCGAAGACGTCGCGCCCGTAGCCGGCGGCCAGGCGCGCCGTGATCATGCCGCCGCCCTTGATACGGGATTCGACCAGCACTGTGGCGCCTGCCAGACCCGCGATGATGCGGTTGCGTCGCAGGAAATTGAAGGCCGCGGGGACCGTGCCGGGCGGGTAATCCGTCACCAGGGCGCAGCCCGGCGTGCTGCACATCCGTGCCACGAAAGCGGCGTGGCGCCGGGGATACACGTCGTCCACGCCCACCGGACTCACGCCGATGGTGGGCAGACTGCCTTCCAGTGCGGCGGCGTGGGCGGTGATGTCAACGCCGAGCGCCAGCCCGCTGACGACTGCCGGGCGGGCCGGCGCCTCCGCCAGGGCACGGACGATCCTGCGGCAGCATTCCTGTCCGTAAAGGCTCTGGTCTCGCGTGCCCACGATGGCCACGGCCGGGGTGCGGCCGAACAGTTCTTCCGCCGGAGTGCCGCTGCGCACGTACAGCAACAGCGGTGCGTCGGGGCATTCCCGGAGGGCTTCCGGATAGCCTTCGTCGAAGATGCCCAGGAACTGACAGCCTTGCGCGGACAGGCGTTCGTACTCGGCCTGTGCTGCTTCCAGCGCCGCCGGCGTGATCTGCGCCACGCGCGGATTGTAGGGCCCGAACAATTCCAGTCGCTCCCGCTCGGAGAGCGCGAACACCGCCTCGGTGGAGCCGAGGGCGTCGATCAGGTGATGGGAGAATTTCGGCTCGTTGCCGAAAATGGCGTTGAGCGCGATGGCGCTCACCCGCGAAGAAATCTTGTCACTCATGGCTCATGCACTTCTAGGCGGGCAAAACTAAAGGATCCGGCCGACAAAGTCAACCGGATCCTGAATGAATCGTATTTTTTGCTTACACGATCAGCAGCGCATCGCCGTAAGGGCCGAATCTGTAATCGTTGTCAAGTGCGCTCTGGTAGGCGTTCATCACTTTCTCATACCCGCCGAAGGCCGCCACGGACATCAGCATCGTGGACTCCGGAAGGTGGAAGTTGGATACGATGGCGTCGGGGACGGAGAACTCGTAGGGCGGGAAGATGAACTTGTTGGTCCAGGTGTCGGTCGGACGCACCTCGTGGTTCGTGGTCACGTAGGTTTCCAGCGCCCGGATCACGGTCACGCCGACGGCGCAGATCTTGTGCCCGCTGCGCTTGGTGCGGTTGATTTCGCCGGCAGCCTGCTCGCTGATGATGATGCGCTCGCCGTCCATGCGGTGCTTGGACAGGTCCTCCACGTCCACGGTGCGGAAGTGACCGATGCCCATGTGCACGGTGATGAAGGTCTTTTCGATATCGTGCAGGATCATGCGGTTGAGCAGCTCGCGGCTGAAGTGCAGGCCGGCCGCGGGTGCGGACACGGCGCCTTCATGCGTGGCGAAGATCGTCTGGAACTCCTCGGCGTCGCGCTCGGTCGGCGTCTGTTTCACCCATTCGGGGACGGGGGTCTGTCCGAGGGCGAAGAGGGCCGCCTTGAATTCGTCGTACGGTCCGTCATACAGGAAACGCAGGGTGCGGCCGCGCGAGGTCGTGTTGTCGATGACCTCGGCCACCATGCTCTCGTCTTCGCCGAAATACAGCTTGTTGCCGATGCGGATCTTGCGGGCCGGATCCACGATCACGTCCCAGAGCCGCTGTTCCTTGTTGAGCTCCCGAAGCAGGAACACCATGATGTCGGCGCCGGTCTTTTCCTTCTTGCCGAAGAGTTTGGCCGGGAAGACCTTGGTATCGTTCAGCACGAAGCGGTCGCCCTTGCCGAAGTACTCGATGATGTCTTTGAATTGACGGTGCTCGATCTCGCCGGTGTCCTTGTGGAGGACCATCAGCTTGCACTCGTCGCGCCATTGCACGTGCCCGTTCACTTCGGGCATCAGTTCGGTGGCGATTTTCTCCTGCGGGAGTTCGAAGTCAAATTGAGAGAGTTTCATGTGTTCCGAGTTGACAAAACAATCTATATACGGAACAACATGGCAAAAAGTTTCACGTGTTGAAACTTATTTTTACTGCTCCCGCCAGACGATGATGGATTCGATCTTGGCGTCGTTCTTGAACTTCGGGTTGTTGATGATGACGGGACCGTTGTTCGAGGGCTCGGTCGGGGTGGCGAGTGCATCCTGCGAGGTGCGGAACGCGATGATGCTGTTCCAGGAGCTGACCTCGATGGAAATCGTGCCGTCCATCAGCATCTTGACCACGGGTGCGTCGGCACCGGAGCCGAAGCTGATGCAGTCGTTGATGCAGGCGCCCACGTAGGGCTGCTTCTTTCCCTCTCCGCCATCGTAGGCGATCGCAGAGACGCGGTATCTCGGAGAACGGGTCTCGATCGAGTACACTTTCCCGTTTTCCATCTGGACCTGCAGGGTCTCTTCCTCGCCGAGGTTGATCAGCCAAAGGTCGCCGCCCTGGGAGTAGGTCACGCCGTAGCCGAGGGGATCATAGTCAAAATGGAAGTTCGGGGCCGGTTCGCCCAGGATGATGCTGGCGAAGCCGTTGGCATGGATGCAGGCATAGCGGTAACCCTTCTCGCGCAGGAATTCGCTGCCGTTCCACCAATAATTCACGACCAGGTCGCCGTTGTAGACTTCTTCATCGTAGTCCATCGGATCGTTGAGGCGGACCTTCACGTTGTCGGCGTGGAATTCAAAGAGGTAATCTTCCTGGTTCATCGCGTCGCGCAGGGAAGCCACGTCGGCACCCGCCAGGCGGACCATATCCTCGAAATCGTCGCGCTTCGGGGCCGGGTTGAACGGAAGCTGCACTTCGTGGGCGCTGTTCGTCTCCGGATCATACTCATACGCGCGGAGATATTTAATGGAGGTCACGTCGCAGCCGCCGCTTTCGAGCAGCATCACAAGCACATGACGGTCAGCCGAGTAGCGGTAGCAGGACATCTGGAAATCCTCGGAGCAACCGTCGTTGTTGAAGCTGTGGGACAGGGAATTGGTCTCGCCCGTAAACTCCCGCCGGCCCTTGAATTCGTTGGCCAGTTCGTCCTTGATGCCATCCTTCGTGCTCTGCGCGGCGTAGGCTTTGGTCATGATGTTGTCGCCGAAGCAGGAGAAGATGCGGAACAGCTCGTCGAAGCTGAACTCCGTGGTGAAAGCCGGCTCGATGGCCGTCTCGGCGGGTTCGGTGACATTTTCCTGGGCAGCCTTGCTCGTCCCGCCCTTGCAGCCCGTTGCCATCAGCACGCAGGCAGCCAGAAGAAGAAACAGTTTTTTCATCGTCAGTACTAACTAATTGGCTGCAAAGATAGAAAAAATCGCTTTGCCCGACTACACTTTCGCTTCGCGGAAGACCTCCTGGATGGAAGGATAGGTGTTTTTGAGGAAGGGAGGCAGGCTGGAACGGGCGACCCAGGCGGCGCGGGAGATGTCCTCTTCGCGCTGCGGGGTCAGGTCCACCGGGTCGGTGTAGAGCATGTCGTACCACCAGGTGTGCTTGAGGTGCCAGATGCCGTCCCGCAGGTAGCAATGGTCCGTGACGCAGATCAGGTCGCGCAGCTCCAACTGGTCCACGCCGGTTTCTTCCTGTACCTCGCGCAGGGCCGTGACCGTGATATCCTCTCCTTCCTCGCGGTGGCCCTTGGGCAGGTCCCAGAGGCCGCTGCGCTGGATCAGCAGGTAGTCGCCGCGGCGGTTGGAGACAAGTCCGCCGGCGGCATCGACTTCGCGGAATTCCGCGCACACGCGCCGGTACATCCATTCGACGTTGTCCGTCGGGATGTAGATGCGGGACAGGGATTGCGAGGCTTCGAACATGGCCACAAGGGTGTGGATGTCGATGCGCTCGCCGAAATGGAACTCCACGGCGTTGGGGTCGGAGAGCGCCTGTTCGTCGGGACTGCAGATGATGATGCAGCGTCTTTCGAAATATATCTTGTGCATCGGAATTTTGCTATATTTGCAATCGATAGGGCAAATGTAATCATTTTTTCAGAGACTATGACAGCACATTATACCAGCAAGCACGGCCAGGTGGACAAGCGTCCCGAGGAGTTGTTCATGGCGTTCACGGACATGCGCAATTTCGCGCAGATGGTGCCGCAGGACAAGGTCAAGGCCGAGATCACGGCGGACTTCGACAACCTGACCGCCACGGTCCAGGGTTTCCGCATCGGCGTGCGCGTCGATGACCGTCAGCCGTACCAGCTCATCCGCATCAGCAGCTTCGAGTCGCCGGTGGAGTTTGTGGCGGTGCTGCATTTCCAGCCCTCGCAACTGCCTGGTCGGACCGATTTCTGGATCGATCTGGACGCCAATCTGAATTTCATGATGAAGACCATGCTGGGCGGCAAGCTGCAGCAGGTCATCGACAAGATGGTGGATTCGCTGGTGGATGCGTCCGAGGGGCGCATGCCGCAGATGCCGGACGGTTTTCGCGGATGATGGAGGAGGCGTCCGTCTCAATTCGACTCAATCCTTTCAAGGGACTGGCCGGGCCGGAAGGCACGCCGGTCCCGTGGTCGCCGTACGGGCGCATGCTCGCCGAGCGCCCCGTCTTCACGCTCGACCCGCTGTTCCACGCCGGCTGCTACTACGTCCAGGACAGCTCCGCGATGTTCGTCGGACACCTCTTCCGGAAACTCCTGACCGATTGCCCCGCAGTGAAAGCGGCAGCAGCCTCTGAAAACCGTAGCCACCCTCGGCTCCGTAAGAGGGAGGGGCCCGACGTCGAAGACGTTGGGAGGGGTCCGGCGCAGCCGGACGTTTTCAGAGGCTGGCTGCCGTGCAACGGAGGACAATCGGTCCTCCGGGTCCTGGACCTCTGCGCGGCGCCAGGCGGGAAGACGACCGATCTGGCGGCGTCGCTGCGGGAGCGCTTCGGGGACGCCTTCACACTGGTGGCGAACGAGGTGATGAAGGCGCGCGTGAAAATTCTGGATGACAACGTGGCCCGCTGGGGCGATCCGAACGTGGTCGTGACCAGCGTCGATCCGGCGGCATTCGCCCGGCTGGGCGGATATTTCGACATCATCGTCGCCGACGTGCCATGCAGCGGCGAGGGGATGTTCCGCAAGGACCCGCGGGCCCGCGAGGAATGGAGCCCGGCGGTGGTGGATCTGTGCGCATCGCGCCAGCGGCGCATTCTCGCGGATGTGTGGCCGGCGCTGCGCGAAGGCGGCTGGCTGCTCTACAGCACCTGCACCTACGAGGCCGCCGAGAACGACGACAATCTCGCCTGGGCCGCCGCCACGCTGGGCGGCGAAATCCTGGAGCCGGAGGCGGAATTCGAGGAATACGGCGTGCGCCGCACCCCCCACGGACACCTGCTCGAGGCCGGCATCGTGCCGGGCGAGGGGCAGTGGGCCGGCGCGCTGCGCAAGACCGCCCCGCAACCGGTCACGCCCGGCGCGGATCCGGCCATTCTCCGGCCGATTCGCCAGGGACTCCGGAAGAAGGAGATGAAGGGGCGGGATTTCGTGCCGGACGCCGACTATGCCTTGAGCATAAAATTTGATAGGAAAGAATACGACTGCGTGGACGTGGACCGGCAGACGGCCCTGCGCTTCCTCCACCGGGATGCGCTGGTCCTGCCGCAGGCCGCTCCCGGCTACAACGCAGTCACCTACCGGGACCATCCTTTGGGCTTCGTGAAGAATATCGGGTCGCGTTGCAACAACCTGCTCCCGAAGGACCGGCGGATTTTGATGAACGTATGAGTATGAAGAAACTGCTTTTCGCAATCGCCGCGGCCGCGCTCTGCGCCGCCGCAGCAGCCCAGACCACCATGGAAGAATTCCAGGCCCGCTATGAGCGCCTGGTCCGCAACGTAGGGTATTCCGGCGTGGGGGTGGAAACCCTCATCGACCGCTGGGAGGAGGCGTTCCCGGACGACGCCAACCCGAAGATGGCCCGGTTCAACTACTATTACGACAAATCGCTCCACACGGAGATCGTGGCCAAGCCCGGGAAGAGCAAGTTCCTCGGCAACCCGCCGTCCCTCACGCTCAAGGATGCGGACGGGCAGGATGTCAATTATTTCGAGGAACAGCTTTTCGACGAGGAAGTGTTCGGCGAAGCCATGCGGGTGCTGGATGCGCAGATTGCCGCGCAGCCGGATGAACTGCGCTGGCGCCATACCAAGATTTCCGCGCTCGCCGCTTACGAGAAGGAAAGCCCCGACATGGCGGCCCGGGAGCTCAAGGCCCTGGTTGAGCGCGACGCCGCGCATCCCGCCTGGACGCTGGACGGCGCGAGCGCCGGTGCCGACCTGCTCCAGCAGTGCGTCGGCGAACTCTGCGCGGAGTTTTTCCGGATCGGGACCGATGCCGGCTACGAGTATTTCCGGGAAATCTCGGAACTGATGAGCAAGCGCTATCCGAAGAACCCGGCCTTCCTCGACAACATCGGGTCGTACTGGCAGGTCGCAAAGGGGAACGACAAGCAGGCGGTCAAGTACTATAAGAAGGCGCTCAAGCTCGACCCCGACGACTACGCCGCCAAGCGCAATCTGCAGATCATCGAAAAGAAGCAGGCGGCTGCGAAAAAATAGTGGCAATTAATCTTTCTGTCCGAAATACGACATCAGCGCCCTCTGGTAATCCCGGAGGGCGTTTGTGCCTTTGTCGGTGATGCGGCACACAGTGTGGCCGCCGCGGCCCCGGCCGGTGGAGGAGACCTTGATGTAACCGGCCTCCTGCAGGTTCGTGAGCTGGACGGAGAGGTTTCCCGACGTGGCCCTCGTGAGTTCCTTGAGGTACACGAAGTCCGCGTCGTCCAGCGAGTCCAGCGCGGCCATGATCCGCAGTCGCAATTCGTTGTGCAGGATGGGATTGAGGTCCTTAAACTCCATGGCGCACGAACCTTTCAAACAAGCATCCCGGGATGATCAGCGCCACCACGGCCACTGCCACGACGCACAGCATCTGCCAGGGCCAGAGGTTTCCCTGCAGCAGGAACGCCCCCACACCGATGGCCGCACCCAGCAGGCCCCCGACCGTCATCGGACGGAATCGCACCGCCTCGCCTGTAATGAAGGCGCCGATGCCTGCCAGCAGGCAGATCAGCGGATTTTCCACCATCTCATAAAGCCCGGCGAAGCCGAAGAGGAACCCGCCTGCTCCGAAGACGCAGGCCGCGAAGATCCAGTAGTCCAGCACCAGCCGGGACGTGCGGGTGCGGAGGTGGCTCCGCTCCCGGTCCCGGCGGAGAATGAGAATCATGAAGGGAATGCCCAGGAGCGGGACGCCCACCCACAGCCAGAGGCACCATTCCTGGTGCAGCCACTGCCAGAGGAGGAATTCGGCCAGGTAGAAAATGGCGGCGAGGCCGCCCCACAGGGGGAACAGCCTGTCCCCGGAGGGCAGGCTGTCCAGTTCCACTTTGCCCCTGGTCCGGGCAATCACGTCGAGGGCGTCAAAGTTTTCTTCCATCTCAGGGGCAAAGATAATCAATTACTCTTTTGGCATGACGGGGCGGACGGGGAAAGCGTCCCAACGGCCGTTTTCGGCCCGCATTTTCAGGCTATGGCTGTTCCAGTATAACGTCCAGGCCATTCTGGGATCGCTGTACAATGTGGAAGACCAATAAAGCCCGTAAGAACCATCCCCGGGAAGGAATATGGTTTTCCCGGTGGTCTTGCCGGTTACGCTGAAACCATGCGTTCCTTTATAGTAGCGTCGAATCCAAACGCCCTGCTCCAGAAGCTCTATCATTTCGGCCTCGGTGGGCATCCGCCAGCCACCGCCC
>JAFXUS010000011.1 GCA_017535125.1 Bacteroidales bacterium
AAGGTCAACACCCTCCGCATGGACGGCAAGAAGAAGCGTCAGGGCGCTTATCCCGAAGGCCGCACCGCCTCCTACAAGAAGGCGATGGTCAAGCTCGCCGAGGACTCCAAGACCATCGAGTTCTTCGAGGGCATGGTCTAATTCAAATCTCACAAAAGGAGCGTAACGCAAAATGGCATTGAAAACGTTTAAGCCTTATACCCCGGCAAGACGAAACATGACTGTTTCCGCCTTCGAGGGTGTTGACAAGAAGGCGAAGCCCGAGCGCGGCCTGGTTGAGACTTTGAAGAAGCACGCCGGCCGCAACAGCTACGGTCACATCACCGTCCGTCATCACGGCGGCGGCAACAAGCGCAAGTACCGTGTCGTCGATTTCCGCCGCGATAAGCTGGATATGCCCGCGACCGTCCTGCGCTTGGAATATGACCCCAACCGTACCGCTTATATCGCCCTGGTGGAATACACCGACGGCGAGCGCCGCTACATTCTGGCCCCCGTTGGCCTGAAGGCCGGCGACCAGGTTCTGTCCTCCGCCGCTGCGGACATCAAGCCCGGCAACACCCTGCCCATCGCCAACATTCCCGTTGGTACCGTCATCCACAACATTGAGCTCGCGCCCGGCCGCGGCGGACAGCTTGTTCGTTCCGCCGGTGCTGCCGCCCAGCTCATGGCGAAGGAAGGCGAGCTGGCGCAGGTGCGTATGCCCTCCGGCGAGTTCCGCTATGTCCGCATGAACTGCACCGCTACCATCGGTCAGGTCGGCAACCTCGAGAACGCCAACATCCACATCGGCAAGGCTGGCCGTACCCGCCACATGGGTATCCGCCCGACCGTCCGCGGCTCCGTTATGAACCCCAATGACCACCCCCACGGCGGTGGTGAGGGCCGCGCTCCTGTCGGTCGTCCCGGCCCCGTCACTCCTTGGGGCAAGCCTGCGATGGGCCTGAAGACCCGGAAGGCAAAGAACCGGACCAACAAGTTCATCATCAAGCGCAGAAACAGCAAGTAAGGAGGAAATTAGAATGAGCAGAAGCATTAAAAAAGGCCCGTTTGTTGCTCCCGAGCTGATGAAGCGCGTGGAAGAGCTCAACAAGGCCGGTGAGAAGAAGGTCCTGAAGACCTGGTCCAGATCTTCCACCATCTTCCCCTCCTTCGTAGGACACACCATTGCGGTGCATGACGGTCGCAAGCACGTTCCCGTCTACGTCACCGAGGATATGGTCGGCCACAAGCTGGGCGAGTTCGTCCCCACCCGGACGTTCCGCGGCCACAGCGGGTCCAAGACCAGCAACAACAAGTAAGGAGGAGAGAAACATGGAAGCAAGAGCTTATCTGAAATACGTGCGGATCTCTCCCCGCAAGGTGAAGATCGTCTGCGACCTCATCCGGGGTCAGGACGCCAGCACCGCCGTTGCATATCTTCGCAACACCCCCAAGGCAGCCACTGAGCCCATGCTCAAGCTCCTCAACAGCGCCATCGCCAACGCCGAGACCAACCACGGCATGGACCGTGAGAAGCTCTACGTTTCGACCGCTGTTGCCGACCCCGGCCCCACGCTCAAGCGCGGCATGGCCAGAGCCAAGGGCAGCTACAACCGCATTCTCAAGAGAACCACCCACCTCACCATCGGCGTGAGCGAGCGGGAATAAGGCAGGAGGTACAATATGGGACAGAAAGTTAACCCCCACGGATTGCGCGTTGGCGTGATCAAGGACTGGGATTCTCGCTGGTACGCCCGTCCTGAAAAGGTCGGCGACCTGATCGTCGAGGACTACAACATCAGAAAGTACCTCAAGTCCACCCTCTACGCTGCCGGCATTGCGAAGATCGAAATCGAGCGCGACAATGCCAAGGTGAAGATCAATCTGCACTGCTCCCGTCCCGGCGTCGTCATCGGCAAGGGCGGTCAGGAGATCGAGAAGCTCCGTCAGCAGGTTGCCGATATGATCAAGAAGAACGTCATCCTCAACATCATCGAGGTTCGTTCCCCCGATCTGAACGCCCAGCTCGTGGCTGAGAACATCGCTGCGCAGCTCGAGAAGCGTATCTCCTTCCGCCGTGCGATGAAGCAGGCGATGCAGCGTGCGACCCGTCTGGGCGCCAAGGGCATCAAGTGCACCTGCGCCGGTCGTCTGGGCGGCGCCGAAACCGCCCGCTCCGAGACCTATCACGAGGGCACCATTCCCCTGCAAACCATCCGTGCCGACATCGAGTACGGCTTTGCCGAGGCCAACACCACCTACGGCAAGATCGGCTGCAAGGTTTGGATCTACAAGGGCGAGGTTCTGAACTCCACCCTGCGCGCTGCGAACGTCGAGCAGCCCGCCCGCCGCGACCGCCGCGACGGTGATCGCCGCGACCGCCGCGACCGCAGACCGTTCAACGGTGAGCGCCGTGAGAACAACGGCGAGCGCCGCGACCGCAGACCCTTCAATGGCGAGCGCCGTGAGAACAACGGCGAGCGTCGTCCCTACAATCGTCCGGAAGGAGGCAACCGCTAATGTTGATGCCCAAGAGAACCAAGTTCCGCAGAGTTCAGCGCGGCCGCATGAAGGGCGCTGCCTCC
>JAFXUS010000060.1 GCA_017535125.1 Bacteroidales bacterium
AAGGAAGCGATGAAGGCGAAGGACGCGGTGGCCCTGAGCGCCAACCGCGCCATCAAAGGCGAAATCCTCCTCTTCAAGACCGCCGAAGGCGGCGCGAAGGAAGTCACCGACGGCGACATCCTCAAGATGATCCAGAAACTCGTCAAGCAGCGCAAGGAAGCCGCCGAGCAGTTCGTCGCCGGCGGCCGTCAGGACCTCGCCGACAACGAACTCGCCGAGGCGGCCGCGCTTGAGAAATACCTTCCCAAGCAGCTCTCCCCCGACGAGGTCAAAGCCAAGATCCAGGAAATCATCGCCCAGGTGGGCGCCAGCTCCATCCGCGACATGGGCAAGGTGATGGGCGTCGCCAACAAGGCCCTCGCGGGCCTCTCCGACGGCCGCACCATCTCCGGCATCGTCAAAGAGCTCCTGAGCCAGGCGTAACCCCTACCGCATCTTACTTTCCTTTCAGCCTTCCGCTCTTGCGGAGGGCTTCATTGATGATCCATTGCAATTGACCGTTGGTGCTGCGGAACTCGTCCGCAGCCCAACGTTCAATCGCTTCCATCGTCACAGGATCCACCCGGAGGACAAAGCTCTTCACAGTTTCTTTCTCCTTGGCCATCCTAGTACAGGCTTCCGGAGTTCACCACCGGCTGCGCCGGTTCGTCGCCGCACAGGACGACCAGCAGGTTGCTCACCATCGCGGCCTTGCGCTCTTCGTCCAGGTCCACGACTCCCTCGGCCTTGAGCTTGTCCAGGGCCATCTTGACCATGGACACGGCGCCGTCGACGATCTTCTCGCGGGCGGCGATGATGGCGTCCGCCTGCTGGCGGCGCAGCATCACGGCCGCGATTTCGGGCGCGTAGGCCAGGTAGTTGATGCGGGCCTCGGTCACGTGGAGGCCGGCCATCGCCAGGCGCTCGTTCAGCGTGGCGACCAGCTTCTCGTTGATTTCATCGGCATTGCTCCGGAGCGTGAGCTCGTCGGGCGTATCCGGATTGTCATAGGCGTAGCAGCCTGCGACCTGGCGCAGGGCCGCGTCGCTCTGCACGCGGACGAAGTTCTCGAAGGCCTGGGACAGGTACCGGGCGTTCGAGCCCTTGCCGACATTGCCGACCGGCGCCAGGGACTGGCTGTCAATCTCGAAGAGGGCCTTGTAGGTGTCCTCGAGCTTCCACACCAGGACCATGCCGATGAGGACGGGGTTGCCCACCTTGTCATTGACCTTGATCGGCTCGGGGTTCAGGTTGCGGGCGCGGAGACTCACCTTCTTCTTGCTCAGGAAGGGATTCACCCAATAGAAACCGTCCTGGGTGAAGGTTCCGCGGTATTTGCCGAAGAAAAGGAGCACCATCGCCTCGTTCGGCTCCAGCTTCACGAAACCGTTCGTGCAAAGGGCGAACAACGCCATCGACAGCACGCCGAGAATGGCGAACTCGGCGTCGCTGTCCGCGCGGACGAAGAAATAGATGGCCGCCGCAATCAGGGCGATCGCCAGCAGCAGGGCCAGAAAGCCGTTCAGCACAAAGCCTTTGTAGGCCGTTTCCTTGTTGTTTTCCATGACAAAAGGGTTTTTATGGTTCTATAATAATATCATTTTGATATCACAAATATACAACAAAAAACTTGACTTCCAAATAAAAAAGGACAAGATTGCCGGAAAAGGATTATCTTTGCGCTCATTATGTCGACAGGGAAAGCCATCATACTGCTGCACTGCCCGGACCGCCAGGGCATCATCACGGACGTGACGGGGTTCATCACCCGCAACGGCGGCAATATCGTCTATCTGGACCAGTACGTGGACACCATCGAGAAGCGGCTCTTCATGCGGATCGAATGGGAACTGGACAGTTTCTCCATCCCGCGGGAGCGTATCAAGCAGGCCGTGGACGCCGCCTTCGCCGAGCGGTACGAGATGTACTCGAGCGTGTATTTCAGCGACGAGAAGCCGCGGATGGCCATTTTCGTGAGCAAGATGAGCCACTGCCTCTATGACCTGCTGGCCCGGTACTATGCCGGCGAGTGGGAGGTGGACATCCCCTGCATCGTGAGCAACCACGAGGACCTGCGGGAGGTGGCGGAACAGTTCGGCATCCCGTTCCATGTCTGGAAGATCGCGCCGGACAAGTCCAACCGGGAGGAGGTGGAGCGCGCGGAAATGGAACTCCTGGAACGTGAGCGCGTTACGTTCATCGTGCTCGCCCGGTACATGCAGGTCATCAGCGACGGGATGATCGCCCGCTATCCGCACCATATCATCAACATCCACCACTCTTTCCTGCCCGCCTTCGTCGGGGCGCGCCCCTACCACCAGGCCTACGAACGCGGCGTCAAGATCATCGGCGCCACCAGCCACTACGTGACCCGCGAACTGGACGCCGGCCCCATCATCGAACAGGACGTCGTGCGCATCAGCCACAAGGACACCCCCGAGAGTCTGGTGCTCAAGGGCCGCGACCTGGAAAAGATCGTCCTCAGCCGCGCCGTCACCCGCCATATCGAACGGAAGATTCTCACTTACAAGAACCGCACGATTGTCTTCGGCTGATTTTTTTCGTATATTGCAGCGTAAAATGCGCTGTTATGAAAAAAAGAACTACGGCCGCGGCCCTCTCGCTGCTGATTGCCCTGACGGCATCCGCCCAGCAGTCAAACGTCAACCTCAGCTATAACCCGCAGAAAGACACCGAGGGGCTGATCCCCTTCAGCGCCAATCTGAATTCGCCCCAGGTGAACGACGACCATACCGTCGTCTTCCGGCTCCGGGCCCCGAAAGCCGAGTCCGTCGCCCTCTCGGGCGCGATGACCACCGTGATGGGCGTCCGGGGGAACATCCCGTTCACCAAAGGCGAAGACGGCATCTGGACCCTCACCATCGGCCCGCTCCCGGTCGACATGTACCAGTACAATCTCGTGGTCGACGGCGTCAGCATGGCCGATCCCAACAACACCTACGCCGCCTTTACGGCCATGCCGCCCTACAGCGAGCTCATCGTCCACGGCGACGGCCCCTCCTGGTGGGATGCGAAGGATGTGCCCCACGGAGCTGTCACCCGGCATATCTACTACAGCCCGGTCACCCAGGGGCAGCGCGAGATCTACGTCTATACCCCTCCCCAGTACGACCCCAAGAAGGCGTATCCCGTCCTCTATCTCATGGGCGGAAGCGGCGAGCTTCCCTCCAACTGGATGTATGACGGACGCGTGAACTTCATCATGGACAACCTGCTCGCGGAAGGGAAGGCGGAGCCCATGCTGATCGCCCTGGTGAACAACCAGGTCATCCACCGCAATCATCCGCAGCACGCCGACCTTACCTTCGACATCATGGAGCGGGAGTACCGCGAGGCCGTCATCCCCTTCGTCGACAGTCACTACAAGACCATCGCCAATCCCCACGGACGCGCCATCTCCGGCCTGTCGATGGGCGGCCGCCACACGATGTTCGTCGGCCTGAAGTCCCTGGACCTCTTCGCCAACTTCGGCGTCCTCAGCGCCGGCGACAACACGCCCGAACAGACCCTGGGCGAATTCCTCAACGACCCGAAGGCCAATGACAAGGTGGATTACCTGTTCATCGG
>JAFXUS010000061.1 GCA_017535125.1 Bacteroidales bacterium
CCAGGAAGAGGAAGGAGCCGATGGGCCGGTGCTCGTTGGACAGGCCCGCGCGGCTGCGGCGCACGGCGTCAGACACGGCCGCGATGGCCTTGTCCTGGCCGACCACGCGCTTGTGCAGCTCGCCCTCCATGCGGAGGAGCTTTTCCTTCTCACTCTCCATCATGCGGGCCACCGGGATGCCGGTCCAGCGCGCCACGACCTCGGCGATGTCCTCGGGCGTGACGGCCTCCGTGATGATGGGATCCTTGATCGCCGCCTGCTTCGCGGAAAGCTCATCGATACGCTTCTGCGCGGCGGCGAGCTTGCCGTAGCGGATCTCAGCGACCTTGCCGTAGTCGCCGCTGCGCTCTGCGATGGCCGCCTCGCGCTTGTAGTCCTCGATCTGCTGGCGCGTGTTGTTGAGCTCGGTCACGATGCTCTTTTCCTCATTCCAGCGCGCTGCGAGCGCATCCCGTTCGGCCTTGGCGGCCTTAAGGTCCTCCTCGATCTTCTCGGCCTTGAGGCTCACGCCTTCGCGCCCGACGGCTTCCTTCTCGATCTGCAGCTGGCGGATTTTGCTGTCCAGCACGTCGATGGGCTCCGGGACGGAGTTCATCTCCAGGCGCAACTTCGAGGCCGCTTCGTCCACGAGGTCGATGGCCTTGTCCGGGAGGAAACGGTTATTGATGTAGCGGTGGCTGAGGTTGACGGCGGCGATGAGCGCGTCGTCCTCGATGCTCACGCGGTGATGGGTCTCATATTTCTCCTTCAGGCCGCGCAGGATGGCGATGGACTCGGCGGGCGTGGGCTCGTCCACCATCACCTTCTGGAAACGGCGCTCCAGGGCCTTGTCCTGCTCGAAGTACTTCTGGTACTCGTCCAGGGTGGTGGAGCCGATGGTGCGCAGTTCTCCGCGCGCGAGCGCGGGCTTCAGAATATTGGAGGCGTCCATGGCGCCGGACGAGCGGCCTGCGCCTACCAGCGTGTGGATCTCGTCGATGAAGAGGATGATCTCCCCGTCGCTGTCCACGACTTCCTTGACGACGCCCTTGAGCCGCTCCTCGAACTCGCCCTGGTACTTCGCGCCTGCAATCAGCGCGCCCATGTCCAGGGAGAAGACCTTGCGGCTCTTGAGGTTTTCGGGCACCTGCCCGTTGACGATCTTGGTGGCGATCCCCTCCGAGATGGCGGTCTTGCCGACACCCGGTTCGCCGACCAGGATCGGGTTGTTCTTGGTCCTTCGACTCAGGATCTGCAGCACGCGACGGATTTCCTCGTCGCGGCCGATGACCGGGTCGAGCTTTCCCTTGGCCGCGGCCTCGTTGAGGTCCACGGCGTACTTGCTTAAGAATTCGTACTTGCTGTTCTCCATAACAAAATCGTCGGCCCATTAGAGGGCCCGCGATTCTGCGCTCAAATGTTGAGCCACTGACAAATTGTCAGTTAAAAGAAAAACGACCGCCGTGAAGGCGATCGTTCTGGAGCGGAAAACGGGGCTCGGACCCGCGACCTCAACCTTGGCAAGGTTGCGCTCTACCAACTGAGCTATTTCCGCAAAACCTTATTGCTTAGCGTTGGGATTGCAAAGATAGACACATTTTTTTAATCGGCAAACTTTTTTTCATCTTTTTTAGAGATTCCGGGTCAAGCCCGGAATGACAAAATAGGTAAAACAACAGGAGGTGCCCTCACGGGTACCTCCTGTCCTCAATACCATTTATTCTATATAACCAAAACTAGTTGTTCTTCGGAACAATGATCTGGTGGCCGAGCTTCAGCTTGTCGCCGGAGTCGTCGACGGTCCAGTACTGCGGCTTGCGCGGGCCGTTGCCCTCGACGTGGTGCACCACATAGCGGAGCTCACCCTCGAAGGTGCGGAACAGCATGCCGTGGCCGGAGTTGTTGCCCAGGAACGGTTCTTTCTCCTGTACCCACGGACCGGCGATGGTGCCGGACTCGGAGTAGCAGACTTCCTGGAGGTAACGCTCCTTGCCCCAGGTGCTCCAGAGCATACCAAGCTTGCCGGTCTGCGTGCGGAACATCTGCGGGCCGTCGGTCACCCAACCGGGCATCTTGAGGCCGAAGGTGGCTTCGCCAAGATCGTTCATTTCGCCGCAGGACGGAGCCTCGGAAGCACGGAACATGGTCACAGGCCACTCGGAGATGGTCTTGGTGAGGTCCTGAGACAGCTCGATGTAGTCCATCGTACCGTCGATCAGCTGCGTCCACTCGTGGACGAAGATCATGTAGATGTGACCATCCTCTTCGTAAAGGGTACCGTCGATGCAGTCCCACTCGCGCGGCTGATAGTCGTAACCCGGGGTGACGGAGAACGGCACGAACGGGCCTTCAGGGCTCTCGGAGCGGAGCAGATAGGTCTGGTTGTGAGGCACGTTGTAGCGACGGGGAACTTGCTGGATGAGGTCGGAATGGTCGCTCCAGGTGCCGGCATAGTAGTAGTAATTGCCGATCTTGTGGATCTCGGCTGCGGCGGCGAAGCCCGCCTTCTCGCACCAGGTGCCGGTCAGGTCGATGACGTTGTAGGGGCCCTCCCACATGACGAGGTCCTTGCTGCGGTACTGACGGCCGCCGGAGCTGGTCAGGTAGTAGGTCTTCGTCTCCGGATCCGCGTAGATGAACGGATCGCTCATCGACAGGTCGTTGAAGTGGACGGTGCGGATGCGGTTCTGCTCCTCACGCATGCGGCGCATGCGCTCGGCCATACCGGTCGTGTCGCGCGGAGCGCTGGAGATCATACCGCCGAAGTTGTTCTGGCCGGGATCTGCAGGCGGAGCCTGCTCGCCGGGTTCGATCTTGACCGGGCCGGACTCCGCCGGCGCGGTGGTGTTGCCGTTGCCGCAGGAGGCGAGAAGCGCTGCGGCAAGGCAATAAGCAAAGATTTTCCTGATTTTCATTTATTTATATAGCTTGGATATTTGCAGCAAATATAAATGTTTTTTCAAGATCACCAACCGGGGTTCTGTTTCAGATTAGGATTGGCAGAGATCTGCTCGAACGGGAACGGGAGGAGATTGTACTTGTCCTGCCAGCCGGCGCCGGGGCCATCGATCACCTCGATATTGTACTCGGTGGTACCGGGTTTGTAGCCGTAGAACTTGTAGAGTTTCTTACCCTTGTTCGCGAGCACGGTGGGAGCGTCGCCCCAGCGGACCAAGTCGAAGAAGCGCTCCTGCTCGTAGAAGAGCTCGGCACGGCGCTCGTCCTTGATATCCTGATAGGTCATGGAAGCAAGCTCAGGGATCTGGGCGCGGCGGCGGACCTCATTCAGGGCGGCCAGACCGCTCTTGTCAGCATCGTTGTCATAGAGGAACTTCGCCTCGGCATAGAGGAGCAGCACTTCCGCGTAACGAAGCAGCGCAGCGTTGGTCATGGAATACTTCCAGAAACCAGGGATGTCATAGAAGTCGGCAAGGAAAGCGATACCGCGATAGGTGAAATAACCCTCGTTGTGGCAGATACCCTTCGGCAGCACGCCCGGGGTCTTGCCGTCCGCATAATCCATCGCCAGCACCTGCTCGTAGGTATGGATCGTGGACTTGAAGCGCGGCTTCTCAGTGCCACCCTCGTGCTGCTCCAGGAAGCGTCCGAAGTCTCCGGAAACAGCGTTCCAGCCCCAACCGGTGTAAATGCCGATCGGCGCTACAAGGCCGTCCGGCCAGCCCGTCCACATGTGACGGAGGTCATTCTGCGGATTGCCAGGGAAGCCGTCGTTGTCGGCGGAGTTGTGCTCGAAGAGATATTCCTCGCAGAAGTCGCCGGCAGGACGCTCCAGGATGAACATATCGGAAACAAGGCCATAGAGCTTGGAATCGATGACCGTCTTGAGGTCCTCAACAGCACCCTTCAGGATCTCCTTGTCATTAAACTTCTGGCCGTACCAGAGGCCCACCTTGCCGCGGAAAGCCAGGGCTGCATGCTTGGAGATGCGGGCACCGAAAGCTTCCTGCTGACCCTTACCCTTGATGGCGGGCAGATTGTCGGCTGCATCCTTCATCTGGGCGAGAATCCACTTGATGGAATCCTCGGTCGGGTTGTTGGCCTGGTAGTATTCGTCCTGAGAGAGCAGGTGGTCCGGAAGCGGCGGGGTACCCCACCAGCGCACGGCGTCGAACATGGCCAGCGCACGGAGGAAGTTGGCCTCAGCCTTGACGCGGTTGATGCGGGCGTCGTTGGTCTCGGGAATCTTCTCCAGGATCAGGTTGCAATGGTAGATAACACTGTAAATACCCTTGTACATGATCCTCGGGGCAGTGTCGGCGGAGGAGACGTTATAGTTGCCTGCCTCCTGGAACTGGTAGGTCGCATCGGCGAAGGATCCGCCGCCCGGATAATGGTCATCATCAAGGCTGTTCAGGAAGAGCATCTTCTCGATGCCGTTGACGCAGGTCACGTCGCGGCCGCCCCAATACAGTTTATATGCACTGGCGATCAGGGCCTCCGCCTCGTCAGGAGTAGCGTTCGTGTAGTAATCCTCCGTGGAAAGAACGCTCTTCTGGGGGATATCAAGGTTCTGCTGGCAGGCGCTGGCCGCCAGGACAAGAGCCGCAATCGAAAGGACAGAATATATCTTTTTCATACGGAATCTATTTTAGAAAGAAACGTTAACACCAAAGACCAATTTCTTAGAGATCGGGTAGGAACCGTAGTCGATACCCATACCGCTGGCGGAAGAACCGGCGTGGCTGACTTCCGGATCGAGGCCCGGGTACTTCGTGAAGGTGAACCAGTCGTCCAGGGAGACATAGGCGCGGAGGGAGCTCATCGCAATCTTCTTGGTGAACTTGCGCGGCAGGGTGTAACCCAGCTGGATCTGCTTGATCTTGAAGAAGGAAGCGTCATAGACACGCATGTTGGAAGTACGATAGTACTTGTCGTTGGAATCCGGCTTCGGATAGATGTATCCGGTGGAGGAGGAGTTCTGCCAGGCGTCCACGAGGAAGGTCCTGAGCGTATTCTGCTGCAGGGCGTCGGCACGGGTCACGGCGTAGAGCAGCTCGGCACCCTGGGAACCGGCACCCGAGATGAGCAGGTCGAGACCCTTCCAGGCGAAGTTGAGCGTAATGCCGTAGGTGAAATCAGGGATACCGCAACCGGCGAAGTCACGGTCGTCCGGCGTGATGGTACCGTCTTTGTCGATATCCTTGTAGACGGCAGCACCCGTCTGCTGATCGATATGATCCACCATGAAGGTGCGGAGATACCACAACGGGTAGCCTTCCTCGAAGTAGGTCACGTCATAGGAGCTCCAGATCTTCTGGCCCGGGACGCGGTCGGGGGAAGTACCTTCGACGACCTTGTTGTGGACCGTGGAGAGGTTGCCGCTGATGCCATAGGAGAAGTCACCGATGGTGTCTTTCCAACCCAGCTCGAATTCCGTACCGTGGTTGTTCACGAGACCGGCGTTGACATACACGTACTCTGCACCGGTGTTGCCCGGGGCCGTCGTGCGGGTCAGCAGGTCATGCGTGTTCTTGTTGTACCAGTCCACGGAGAAGGTGAGCCGCTCCTTGAACATACGGAGGTCGAGACCCAGGTCCACCTGGCGGGAAGTTTCCCACTTGATGCCCGGGTTCGGGAGAACCTTCGAAGGACGGACACCCACCAGGAACGTTCCTTCCAGGTTGTTGCCGTAATCGGAGGAGCTTTCCAGAACGGAAGCGTACTGATATGCGCCAAGGGCGTTGACGTTACCGTTCACACCCCAGGATGCACGCAGCTTGAGGAAGGAGAGGTTCAGCGCGGACTTGACACCCTGCATGAAGGGTTCGTTGCTGACGGTCCAACCGGCGGAGACGGAGGGGAAGTAACCCCAGCGATGGTTCTTGTCCAGCTTGGAGCTGTCATAGGCATCGGCGCGGAAGTTGGCCTGGAAGAAGTACTTGTTGGCGTAGGACCAGCCGAGACGGCCGAAGTAGGACATGTTGGCACGGACTTCCGGTTGACCGCCGATCGACATCTGCGAGGTGTTGACGGCGTTGTCAAGGTAACGGAAATTGGGATCGTCGCTGGAAAGCGAGTTGGCGCTGGCGCGAAGGTTGTCCGTGTTGGTCTGCTGGTAGGACATACCTGCCATGGCGGTCAGTTCGTGCCGGCCGAAGGAGCGGGTGTAATTGGCAAAGTTCTCCCACTGATAGTACAGACGGTCGTTGGTGGAACCGCTGATGGACATCGACTGGTTGGTCTTGACCGTCACAAACACCTCATGATTGTAGGTATTGGTGTGGCTGTAGCCACCCTGAAAGCCGAAACGGGACGTGAAGACAAGGCCCTTGATCGGGGTGATGTTCACGTAACCGACGCCACGCACGCGGAAGCTCTGGGTCTCGGTGTCCGTACGGTCGAGCTTGGCCTGCGGGTTCCATACGTAGCTCTGATCGCTGAACACGGAGATACCGTAAACGTTACCGTTAGGATCGAGCGGAATCTTCTGGCCGTCGTTGATATCGTACTGAACACGGGCCGGAACACTGCCAGCGGCATAAACATACGGAGTGATCGGGTCCGTCGTGAAGATGGAGGCGAGCACCGAGTCGGTCGTGGTGGAGCTTTCGGAGACAGCCCGGCGTACACTCCGGTCGATGGTGAGGTTGACACCGGCGGTCAGCCAATCCTTGGCCTTGTATTCGGCATTGACCTGGCCGACCAGACGCTGGAAGACATCCTTGTCGCCCTTGATGATACCATTATTATTGGTATAGGAAAGGGAGGTATAGAACTTGGCGCGATCGTTTCCACCTTCCACGCCAACGGTGTGGCGCTGCTGGTGACCGGTTTCGAGCATATAGTCCGCCCAATTGGTGTCGGTTTTGCCGTCGTAATCGAAGTCCGCGGTCGTCGCAGCACCGGAAAGCGTCATATATTCCATGTATTCCTTAGCGTTCATCAAATCCGGCAGATGGGCGATGTTCTCGATCGTCTGCTGGAAGTTGTAGAACACGCGGCCGCCACCCTTCGAGCCGGACTTGGTGGTGACGAGCACGACACCGTTACCAGCCTCGACGCCATAGATGGCGGCGGAGGCGGCATCCTTCAAGATCTCGATGGAAGCGATGGCCTCCGGATCAAGGTAGCTGATGTCGTTAACCTTCAAACCATCAACGATCATCAACGGAGTGGTCTTGGAGTTGGAGGAATAACCGCGAATCTGAATCGAGGCAGAAGAACCCGGGGCGCCGGAAGAATTGATAATCTGCACGCCGGCGGCCTTACCCTGGATGGCCTGGGCGACGTCGGTCGTCGTGCGGTTTGACAAGTCAGAGTCCTTGACCGATGCGATAGCTCCGGTGACGTCGCTCTTCTTCTGCACACCGTAACCGATGACTACGGTCTCTTCAAGCATTTCAGTGTCCTCCTGGAGGACGATGTTGAAAGTGGTCTGGTTGCCGATGGCAAAGGTCTGGGACTGGTAGCCGATGCTCTCGACGGAGATGCTGGCTCCGGCGGGAACGCTCAGCGAGAAGGCACCGTCCATGTCGGTGGCAGCACCGACACGGGAGTTGCCAACCAGAGTAACGGCTGCGCCGATGACCGGTTCCCCGGAAGCATCGACCACGCGGCCGCTGATCGTACGATTCTGGGCATAGACGTTCATGCTCAGACATCCCAGGAACAAAAGCACAAAGGCTTTTGTCAGGCAGGATAACAGTTTTTGTCTCATACTTTAGGATTGAATAGTTAATAGGGTTATAAAGAAAATATAGTTAGTCGTGTCGAATGACTTAGTAAAAAATATAAGGAATTGTCGGCGCGTTAATAATTCTATTGTTTTTCTTTGCAAAAATAGCGACCTTTGTATTTGTATTAGCGGAAATATTCTATTATATGGTGGACTTTTTATTTAAGAGGGTGGATTTTTTTCTGGCAGTTTTTTTCTGCCTTTTTGCGTTTTCGGACAGGCTACCCGCCCAAACGGGGACGGAAGACTATATTGTCATCGACCGCCTGACCCGCGAGAAGGGTCTTCCGGACCAGGATATCAACGGGATCTATTTCGACAGCCGTGGCCTCGCCTGGATCAGCACCTTCGGCGGAGGACTGGTCCGATACGACGGCGATTCCTTCCTCCGCTTTTCGTCCAAGACGGTCCCGGGATTTGCCAGCGACTTCGTCAACCTGTGCAGCGAAGACGCGTACGGGAGGCTGTGGGTGCCTTGCGCGGGCGCGATCAACATCCTGGACCTGAAGTCGCTCGAGCTCATCGACGAATTGCCCGGAATGCCCCGGGAGTGGCGCCGGTCCCATTCTCCGGTGAACTTCAGCCGGGACGCCAGGGGTTGCCTATGGTTCACGTCGGAAGACTACCTATATAGGATTGCTTTCGCCGACGACGGCAGAAGGGTCGTCGTCGACTCCCTGCAATGCAACGTCGCGAACATGAATCTCATGCCCGATGTCAGCGATGTAGAAGAAGACGGCTCCGTATGGATGGCCCTCAACGGACGCCTGTTCAAGGTCAGGCATATCGAGGACAAGGGGCTCCGCATGTCCGAAATCCAACCGGGCTTCTACATCGGGGAGGACAACCGCTCAACGACCTTTCTGCGCTCCGGAAACGACGTTTGGATCGGAACGCTGTACGGTTTGTACCGGGTAAACATCACCACGGGCGGCTACACCTGCTACCGGCATTCCGATGCTGACCCCCGTTCGATTCCGAACGACGAAATCACCGGGCTGTGCTTCTCACCGGACGGCGAGGTCGTGGCCGGGACCCTGGGCGGCGTGTGCATCTACGATGTCGCCGGGCAGTCGTTCGACGTATACGGATCCCGCCCCAACGAATACGGGAACACGCTTCTCCCGGGAGAACTGGTACGTAGCATCGCAACGTGGGACAGGCAGATCTGGGTCGGCCTGGAGGCGGAAGGGCTCGCCGTCATCCAGCGTAAACCCCTGCAGATCATCAATCTTCCTCACATAGAAAGTACAAGCGCCATCATCCCCTCAACGCCTGTGCGGGCGATGTTCATCGACAGCAAGGACGCACTCTGGCTCGCAGCCACCGAATATGGCGTATGCAAGCAGGTCAACGGACTGTTGTTCCGGAACTACAACTCGTCCAACTCCGCACTCGCGGACAATTCCATCACGGCATTCTGCGAAGACAGCTACGGCAGAATCTGGGCGGGTTCCGTGACCGGACGCATGAATTATATCATCCCGTCCGCCGGCTTCGATATCGTACGCGTCCCCGACGGAAGCTCGTCGGAAACGGCGAAGCGCATCGACGTCATTCTCGGTATGGTCTACGACAGCATCAACGACTATATCTGGATCTCGGCGCACAACGGACTGTATTATTATAACCTGAAGAATTCGACCTATAATATCTACCCCGTCAAGACGAGCTCCTGCTTTGGAGAATGCCTTGTGGCGGACAAACTGTGGGTGAGCGGCATAGAAGGCATCAATGTCATTGACCTGAAAACCCTGGACTACAGGATTATTGCGGGCTTCCCCAGCTGCCTGTCGATCGTGGCTGACGGAGACGTCCTCTGGGCCGGCACTTACGGCCAGGGCCTGTACCGGGTGGACAAATGCCTGTCGGAGACGCCTGAGATCACGGTCTATTCGGAAAATGACGGACTGGCGGACAACCAGATCCACGCCCTGCTGGTCGACGGTATCAACCTGTGGATCACGACCGAGAACGGTCTCTCCCGCCTCGACACACAGGTGGGGGAAATTACCAGCTACGGCATCAAGGACGGACTCAAATCCATGGCGTTCTGCGAGAATAGCGCGGTGAAGGGAAGCAACGGCGCCATCTATCTCGGCCAGAAGGAAGGCCTCAGCATCCTGCGGTCCGGACACGTCCGGAATGAGTACGGGAACAAGCCCGACGTCGCCATCTCGGGCTACTACTCCAACGCGATGTTCCACAACCTCGCCCGTACCGACACCGTCAGCAAGGAAGAATCCGACCGCGACTTCGTGCTGAAGTTCTCGGACCTGTCCTACGCCGGGAAGACGGACGTCACCTACGAAAGCCGGGTGCTGCCGCGGGACAAGGACTGGTCCCCCGTTTTCGAAAACGACACCTATCTCGTCTTCGGCCACATTCCGGGCGGGAAATATACGATTCAGATCCGTGCGGTCGACAAGAAAGGAAACGTCCTCTCCCAGGACGAAAAAACCCTGCTGGTCCGGCCCGTCCTGTACAAACGCTGGTGGTTCCGGCTGCTCATGATCCTCTTCGTCGTCCTCGTCGGATGTCTGTTCGTCTATCTTTATACCCGTTCCGTCACCCGCTCAAGGGAACAGCTGCGGCAGGAAGTGGCCCGGCAGACGAAGATCCTGAACGACCAGAAGCGGGAACTGGAGAAACGTGCGGAAGAACTGTCCGAACAGAATGCCCTCCTGCAGAAGCAGAACGAGATGATCGCGAGCCACAACACGCTCTTGTCCGGCTCCCTGACGAACAAGGACGCCGATTTCTCCGCCAAGCTGCTGGAGACCATCCAGAAGATGTACAAGGACCCGGATCTCGACGTCCAGGCCTTCGCCGACGGGATGGGCATGAGCCGCAGCCTGCTGAACGACAAGATCCAGCTGTCCTTCGGGCAGTCCATCGCGCAGTTCATCAGGACCTACCGCCTCAACGTGGCGAAAGAAATGATCTGCAACGGCACCAACAAAGACATGAACATCTCGGAAATCGCTTACGAGGTCGGTTTCAACGACCCGAAGTACTTCACGAGATGCTTCACCAAGGAGTTCGACGCGACTCCTTCCGATTTGTTCAAGGAGAACAGCTAGCCTACTTCTTGCGACGGGCCTCGCGGGCGGCTTTCTTTTCCGCCTTGCGGGCTTCTTCAGCGCGCTTTTCCGCTTCCACCATGGACTTGGTGCGGAAGATGATGACGCCGTTCTGCCCCTGCATGCCATAGATGGACGAAGTGCCGTCCTTGAGCACTTCCACGGAGTAGATGTCCTCCGGACGGAGGTAGGTCACGTTGTCCGTGATAATGCCGTCCACGACGAAGATCGGCTGCGTCTGGTCGGAATTGGTCGCAATGCCGCGGATGATGATCCTCGGCATCTCGCCACCACCCGCCTGGCCGACCGTTACGCCGGGTTCAGCCCGGAGCAGATCAAAAACGGTGTTGTATTGCGTCTTTTCCTTCGGGTCACGGACTTTCTCCTGGGCACCGAGTGCACCGCAAAGAAGCAGCGAAGCGGCGATAAGCAAAATGGTCTTCTTCATAACGAAACAAAGATAGCCTTTTTTTCCTTATATTTACGATTTGGTAACATGCCCAAAACAATATGAAACGATTCGTCCTCCTTTCCCTGGTGCTTCTGACCGGCTTTTCCGCGCAGGGCGCCCGTCAGCCGCAGGCCAAACCCAACTACGACCTGGCCGCGCAGTTCTCCGCCAAGCGCATTTCCCAGATGGTGTTCTCCACCAGCCTCAGCCCGAACTGGTTCCGCGACTCGGACAAGTTCTGGTATGTATGGAAGACCCCGGCAGGCACGCAGTACTGGATCGTGGACCCCGAGACGGGCAGCCGCGTACAGGCTTTCGACATGGAGAAGCTCGCGATGCAGATCACGCAGACCACGCGCGACCCCTTCGACGCGCAGCATCTGCCGATCGAGAACCTGAAGCTCAAGGACGACAAGTACTTCCAGTTCGACGTCAAGGGATCGCAGGAGGTGCCCGACACGCTGGCGCAGAAGCGCGCCGAGCGTGCAAAGAAGGATGGTGACAAGGCCCCCAAGGGCCCCCAGAAGCCGCCGATGACCAAGAAGGTCTGGCATTTCCAGTATGAGATCGCCACCGGGCAACTGACGGAGTACAAGCCCGAGAAGCGCGAGTACCCGGCCTGGGCCAGCATCTCGCCGGACGGCGAAATGGGCGTGTACGTGAAGAACGCCAACCTCTTCTGGATGGATAAAGAGAACCTGGCCAAGGCGGCCGAGGACGAAAAGGACTCCACCCTCGTGGAGCACCGCATCACCTCCGACGGCATCCGCCAGTACGGCTACGGCGGCGACAACTATATGGGCGACACCGAGCAGGACACGACCAAGCGCTCCATGGCGCGCGTGATCTGGTCGCCGGACGGCAAGCATTTCGCCACCTTCAAATATGACATGCGCGAGATCAAGGAGCTCTGGGTCATCAACTCCCTGAGCCAGCCGCGCCCGACCCTCGAGACCTACAAATACCAGATGCCCGGGGAACCCGGCCCGAAGGAGGAACTCCTCGTGTTCTCCATGCCTGACGGCTCCGTCAAACGCTACCAGATCAACGCCTTCAAGGACCAGGATACGGAAATCTCCACGCGTCCGCGCAAGTACCGCGAGATCTACGACAAGTTCCGCTCCCGCGTGTGGCTGGGCGACAACGACGGCTTCTGGCTGGTCCGCGGCTCGCGCGACCTGCACCGCATGGACGTCTGCCACATCGACCTGGCCTCCGACTCCACCCGCACCGTCATCTCCGAGCGGATGAACACCTATGTGGAGGACCGGCAGATCCGCCTGCTGAACGGTGGGAAGCAGCTGCTCTGGTGGTCCGAGCGCAACGGCTGGGCCAACCTTTATCTATACAACGCCGACGGCACCCTGGTGCGCAACCTCACCGACGGCGCCTGGCACGTCGAGGACGTGATCGAGGTCAATGAGAAAGAGGGCTACGTGCTCTTCTCCGCCTGCGGCGTCAACAAGAACGAGAACCCCTACCAGATGCACACCTGGCGCGTGGCCCTGTCGGGCGGCGCCATGAAGCAGTTGGACATGGACGACATGAACGTGGAAGCCACGGCCAGCGACGACGGCCGCTGGATCGTGGGCAACTGCTCCCGCGTGGACTATGCCCCCGAGGCCTGGCTGATCGGCCGCGACGGCAAGCGCAAGCTCCTCGACAAGGCCGACCTGAGCCTGCTATTCGCCGCGGGCTACAAGATGCCGGAGCGCTTCAAGGTCAAGGCGGCCGACGGCGTGACTGACCTCTACGGCGCCATGTACAAGCCCTTCGACTTCGATTCCACGAAGGTCTATCCCATCATCGACTACGTCTATCCCGGCCCGCAGGTCGAGGCCAACAACATCGAGTGGACCAAGGGCATGCTGCGCACCGACCGCCTGGCGCAGATCGGTTTCATCGTGATCACGGTAGGCAATCGCGGCGGCCACCCGAACCGTTCCAAGTGGTACCACAACTACGGCTACGGCAACCTGCGCGACTATGGTCTGGAGGACCAGAAATACGCCATCCAGCAGCTTGCGGGCAGGTATTCCTGGATCGACGGGGAGCGCGTGGGCATCCACGGACACTCTGGCGGCGGCTTCATGTCCACGGCGGCCATCCTGCAGTACCCCGACTTCTTCAAGGCGGCCGTATCCTGCGCCGGCAACCACGACAACCGCATCTACAACCGCTGGTGGAGCGAGACGCACCATGGCGTCACCGAGAAAGTGGAGCAGAGCGACACCACCTTCGTCTATCATATCGAAACCAACCCGGAGATCGCCTCCCGCCTCAAGGGCCACCTGATGCTGGTGCACGGCGACATCGACAACAACGTCAACCCCGCGAACACCATCCGCGTGGTCAACGCCCTGATCCGGGCGAACAAACGTTTCGACCTGCTGATCCTGCCGGGCCAGCGCCACGGCTTCGGCGACATGAACGAGTACTTCTTCTGGCGTCTAGCAGACTACTTCTCCGAGTGGCTCCTCGGCGAGAGCGAGCGCCCCGAAGTGGACGTCAAGGAGTTGAACAATGACTGATTCCCCTTCATAGAAAAACCAACCCCCGTGATTCGCATCGCGGGGGCTTAAAGCTGCTTACAGCATTATTCCATAAAGGGAATGCACTTTGATTACTAACTGATGCAAATATACACATCCTGTCCGGACAAGGCGTCATTGCTGCGTTCACAAGCTGTCACGCATGCGTTCACGGAGGCCAGTCATATGCAACTTATATTTTGTAACTTTGTCCGCTGATGGTTCCCGCTCTCTCATATTTCTGCGGTCTGGCGACGATGGTCTACATCACCACCTGTCTGGGGATGGCGGCCATACGCTGGTTCCACATGTGCCGTCCGTATGACCGGCATCCGGACTATTACTACCCCAGCCGTCCGCACCTGGTCGGCATCTTCATGAACTCGCTGGTGCTGCTGCCTTACGTGGTCCATCCGGAGAGCGGCGACGCCTGGTACCTGGTCCGCGTGTATTTCCTGCCCCTGACCATCTTCCATTTCATCATCGTGCTCTTCGCTTATTTCGGAAGCATGCTGCACTGGCAGCGGTGGCGCAAGCAGGTGCTCCTCGTGGCCTGGCCGCTGGTAATCTACCTGACCGCCGCTTTCGTTCTCGCCGTCTGGCCGGGCGAACAGCTCGGCGGCGCAGTTTCCACGGCGGCCGAAACCTTCCTGCTCGTCGTGGGCCTGCTGGTCACGGGCATCTGCGCCAGGGCCATTATCCTCGTATTCCGCTGGGCGCGGCGTTTCGACGTGGACGATTTCTCGAACCCGACCGACTTCCCGGTGGTGGCGGCCCGGCGCTGGCTCTGGATGATCCTGCTCAACGTGCTGCTGTGCTGGGCGGGCGCGCTGGCGGGTTGCCGGGCCATGATGATTGTGGTCCAACTGGTCTTGGCCGCCGGCATCGTAGGTTTCATCATCACCGCGCTCCACCCCCTGCGCACGACGCCCGTCGAAGAACAGGAAACCACACCCGCCGCTCCGCAGGAGGAGCAGGTGTACCAGCGGGCCATGCCCGCGAAGAAGCGCATGGAAATCCTTTCGGCCGTGAAGACGGTCGTGGAGGACGGCGAAGCCTTCCTGGACCCTCACCTGACCCTGCAGGACGTCTCCGACCGCAGCGGCTACAGCCGCACCTACATTTCCGGCCTGATGAAGGCCGAGCACGGCGGATTCTTCACCTACATCAACCGCCTGCGCCTGCAGCACGTGGACGCCTGGCTGGCGGAGCACCCCGGCGCCACCGTCACGGAAGCCGCCGAGGGGTCCGGTTTCACCTCGCGCCAGGCCTACTACAAGGTCCGCGCAAACTTCCCGAAAGAATAAGTCGAATGGTTACAGCGCCGTGGTGACTTCCGTGGCGCTCAGGAGCAGGTCCAGGCGCTGGGGCAGGGCTGTATTCTTCATGCTCACGAAGGTGCCGTTGCCCTTGGCCGCGACCGGAATTTCCTTCGTACCGCGATAGGTGACACCGTCGTTGTCCACGACTGTGAAGGTGAACGCCTCGGCGTTGGTCTCGTCGCCGTTGCGCAGCGCTACGAAGAACGGATCCGAGGTAGCCGAGCCCAGGGTGACGGAGATGTCCCCTTTGGTCACGGCCGTGCCGGTCACATTCTGGCTCTGGACCAGTTCGCCGGCGGCGCCGGAGATGGTCACGGACTTGGCGTTGATTGAAGTCGCAGCGTACTTGAAGCTGAGCCTGTAGATGCTCTGCTGATTGAGGAAAGAGGCGTCTTCCGTGGTGATGTTGTTGCCGGAAACGTCCGTCACCAGCACATTTGACGCCATGGTGTAGTGGAATTTCTTTTCGATGGAGTCCGTGGCATCATCCGTGAGCAGCAGCTTGCCCACCTGGCCGGTGTAGTCCCAGCTCTCACGCGGAGTGAGTAGGGTAAGGGTGGTGGTATTGGCTACGATCCCTGTCGTGGTGATGTCTCCGGAGAGCGTGGCCTTGTGGGCGTCCAGCCCGTCCGGCGTGGCGGTCAGTGTGCCGATGCAGACTCCGTCCAGATAGACCTTCACCTCTTCGCCGGCTTTCCAGATGGACTTCATCTGCGTTGTGGTGGCTTCTGTGCCGTCGCCAATCTCCAGGCCCTTGGTCTGCGGTCCGTCGGCCTTCTCCGCCCGGACCGTGATGGTCCAGGTCGTGCCCCGGGGCTCTTCCTCCTTCGGGGAAAGCGTTTCCTTCACGCAGCCGCTCCAGATCATCGCGCCGGCAAACGCCGTCAAAAGCAATATCGTCTTTTTCATACGCTATTCGTTCTTAAGATAATACGCCTTGCCAGCAGGGATGGCGGCGCCGGTGAACTTATAGAAACCCAGGACACCTCCGGAAATATTCAGCACATAGGGGATCTTGCCGTCCACCTTCCCGGCCGTCACGGTAACGTCGAAATCCGAACCCAGCAAAATGTTGCCGGCGAAGGCAGTTGCCGGCGTAGATGCTAATGAATTGAGCGCGATGCTGGCCGTGTCGCCAACGACAACAGCTGCCGTCCCGTGCGGGACGACGCTTCCGTCATCACCGATGAGATGAAAAACGACCGCAGCGCCGTCCAGGCTCGCCGTATAGGCCTTGGCTCCCTCGGGCAGCTGATAGTCCAGCACACCGTTATAGAAGGAGGTCACATACTTTGACTCGCCAAAAATCGTGGCCGGGACGGCGGTGAGGTTCATATTTGCAGGATAATATTGCGCATAGAGGGTGAATGAACCGTCCGCGCCGAAGGGAATGGTGCTCGTAACATAGGTTCCGGAACCGTCCGGGGCCGTATTCCATCCCCGGAAACCGGTGCCGCCGGGAGAGCTGAGGGTAATGGCGGCATGACAGCCGCGGTTGTCCATATTATTGGCGTCGAGCAACACGCCCCCGGCAAGGTTGAACGGCGCGCTGCTTCCCTGGATCCTGACGGGGGCATCATTCGTGGTGCCGATGCCACTGTAAACATGTGATGCGCTGATACTTCCGAACACGGGATCGGTGACGTCGTCACCGCTGTCCCATTTGACGATATAGGGCTTTCTGTAACTAAGGCTGGAGACCGTCTTGAAAACCACGTTCAAGGCCCCGGTCTCGCTGTTGTAGCTGGTATTCTCCGTGTCGAGCTCCTTTACCGTGGCGTATCTGAGGGGAGAACTGGCGTAGTTGAGATTAGTATAATTGAACGGAACGGCCAGGGTGTTCCAGGTGCCGTCCTTATGGAACGTATAGCCTTTCAAAGTGACCGAAACGACCAAATTGGGGTGCGCGGCGCCGTGAGCCGTAGAACTGTTGCTGTTGTATGTTGCAGCGTAAGCATTGAGGATGGCAGTATTGTCGCGTTCGGTGTAAAGGTACAGTTTCTTCGTGTCTAGCGTGGCGCCGTCCGCAACATCCCCATCGCCCGCGCCGATATTGAATGCGTAATTCCCCACCAATGAACTATGGTAGGTATTGTTGGTGAGAATGCCGTTGCCGGAAGTATTTGAGCCTACGATGGCGCCGGAGCTGGTGACGTTGGGGATAATGACGGCCGCCGCAACACAGTTCGAGATGGTGTCGCCGCCACCGATGAGGCCCGCAATGCCGCCGAAACTCGAACAGCCGGACAAACCGTTGGCCAGGGTGATGATGACGGCGCTGGTGCAGCTGTCGACAGTCCCGTAGTTACAACCGGTGATGCCGCCATACGAGTGGGAATTGGTCCTGACGGCATGAAGAGCCACGGTCGAGGACGTATGGCAATTGGTAATGGCGCCCTGGAAATTATAACCGACAATGCCGCCCACGTCGAATTTGCCGACGATATGCGCATCGGCGAGGGTCACGCGGATCACCGTTCCGCCGCTCTGGACACAACCGAACAAGCCCGTATAATCATCGTTGTTTCTATAGATACGGATGCCGCTGACGGTATGATTCTGACCGTCAAACGTGCCGCCGAATCGTTGGGAATAACTCCAGCCGATGCAGGGAAAGTTGTTTTCAGTACTGTTGTTGTCGTTCCATGGAGTGGTGGTCTCGAGGGTGATGTCGGCGGTCATTTTGAACGTCTGTCCTTCGCACTTATGGGCCGTGGTCTCGCTGCCGCCGGTGGAATAATCGCCAGCGCCGTTTACATAGACGGCGAGGTCGCGCAAATTGTCCGCGCTGTTGATTTCGTACGCCCCGAGCACATTGTTGTAGCTGATGCTGCCGATGGTAGCCGGATCCTGCGCCCACGCGGTGGCGGTGATGAGCAGGGCAATAACTGTAAAAAGGGTATTGTTTTTCATCTTTCGCCCCTCCTACTGATTATCAAACGGATAATATTGGTAATCGTTCGTGTTCCCGCTGCCGCAGATGATGCCTTCGGTCTTGACTTCCACGACCAGAACGGTCGGAGCTTCGTAAGGCAGTTTAAGTTGTTCTTCCATCAGTAATCTGAAAACTAACTGCCGCAAATTTACTATTTTTTCGTACATTCGCCATATGAAAAGATTCCCCATTTTGATGCTGGCGCTCCTCTGCGGCGCCGCTCTGCAGGCCCAGAACAAGCCGCTGGACCACGATGTCTATGACGGATGGCAGTCCGTCCGCAACGTCAAGATTTCCCCGGACGGGAAACTGCTCGCCTGGGAGGTCGCCCCGCAGGAAGGCGACGGCACGCTCTACCTGCGCCGGCTGGACAGCGGCGCGGAGATCTCCGTGCCGCGCGGCACCGCGCTGAAATGGGCGCAGAACGGCACGTTCGGCCTCTTCACCGTGAAGGCGCCCTTCGCCGAGACGCGTCAAGCCAAGATCGATAAGAAGAAAAAGGAGGACCAGCCCAAGGACTCGCTGGCCCGCATCGACCTGCGCGTCCTGGCGTGGGAGATGGTCGGCGAAGCCGGCACGACGGCGCTCGGCTATGACGCCGCACCCTATCTCTTCGCCGCGCAGGAGGTCAAGGGACGCAAGAGCAAGAGCCTGCTGGTCATCCATACCGCATCGTGGAGCATCGACACGCTGAAGAACGTGTCCGACTTCGCCGCGTCGAAAGACGGCGCGCGGCTGGTCACCATTTCCGCCAAGGAGGAGAAAGACTCCCTGTCCCGCAGCGCGGTCATTCTCTATGATTTCCCGAAGGGGAGCATCGACACGCTGTCCTCCGGCCGCAAGGCCTACGCCGGCCTGCGCTGGAACGACGCGGGCGACAAGCTGCTCTTCACCGCCACGGACGACGAGGAGAAGACCGACGGCACACCCCGGCACGCCATCTACCTCGCGCAGGAACGCATCCTGACCAAGGCCACGCGCCGCGCCCCGGCCGTGACGGAATGGCGCTGCTGCGAGCTGCTGGCCGCGGACTGCGCCGACCTGCCGGAAGGCTGGATCGTGTCCGGAAGCAGCCGGCCGCAGTTCTCCAACCGCTCCACGCGCGTGCTCCTCGACCTGGCGGAATACTACCCCGCCAAGGACACGACCGTCTATGATTTCGAAGCCGCCCAGCTGGATATCTGGGTCTGGGACAAGAGCAACCTGCCGCCGATGGACAAGGTGGCCGGAAGCCGCCGGCCGCAGCGCACGGCGGCCATCAACCTCGACCGGCCCGGCCGGCTGCTCGTCCTCGCGGCGAATCCGTCCGACCGCATCCGCTTCTTCGACGGCGGCGAAGCGCCGTACGCCCTCTCCCTCGACACGGAGGCCTATGACATCGACAACATGTGGGCGGCCGACAACCGCGCCGACGTGGCCCTCGTGAGCCTGCAGGACGGCAGTCGCCGCGTGTTGCGCGAAGGCGCACAAGGCTACATTTCCCCGTCACCGAACGGGAAACACATCGCCTGGTTCAATCCGGAGGACGGCAACTGGTACAGCATCGACCCGGCCACCGGCGTGCAGGTGAACCTGACCGGCGCCACGGGCGTGGCCTTCTGGGACGAGGAGGACGACCACCCGACAGGCGGCTACGTACCCATCGAATATCCTGACTGGGCGGGCGCCGACGAGACCATCTTGCTCTGCGACCGCTACGACATCTGGCGTTTCAGCCCGGACGGCAGGAAGGCCGAGTGCCTGACCCGCGGCGCGGGCCGGCGCGACCGCGTGCAGTACCGTCTAATCCAGTTCGGCCGCAAGAACGACCCCTATCTCTTCCAGAACATCGAGACGCTGCCGCTCAAGGGCGAGCTGACGCTCACCGCGTTCAACGAAGTGGACAAGCGCAACGGCTATGCGCGCATCGACGCGGCCAAGGGCGGCGAGCCGAAGGGCTTCCTCGCGGAAAATGCCTTCTCCACCGTCACGAAGGCGGAGAACGCCGCCACGGTGGCTTATCTGAAGGGTGACTTCCGCCACCCGATGGACCTCTACGTCGCGCCGGAACTCTGGGGCGACGCGCAGAAACTCAGCGCCATCAACCCCCAGCAGGCGGAGTACCGCTGGGGCGACGTGCAGCTGGTGCACTGGCAGGCCTACGACGGCACGCCGCTGGACGGCCTGCTCTTCACGCCGGACGGCCTGGACAAGGCGGGCAGCTACCCGCTGATGATCTATTTCTACGAGAAGTATTCCGAGACCCTCTACAACTACCGCGCGCCGGCCCCGAGCCGCTCCACGGTCAACATTCCCTTCTTCGTGAGCCGCGGCTACGTGGTCTTCATCCCGGACATCGTCTATGTGGACGGCCACCCGGGCGAGAGCGCCTACAACTGCATCTGCGCGGGTGCGGAGGCGATGTGCGCGCAGTTCCCCTTCATCGACAAGTCGCGCATGGCCATCCAGGGCCAGAGCTGGGGCGGCTACCAGACGGCCTACCTCGTCACGCGGACGAACATGTTCGCGGCGGCGGGCGCGGGCGCCCCGGTGGGCAACATGACGAGCGCCTACGGCGGCATACGCTGGGAGTCCGGCAACAGCCGCATCGGGCAGTACGAGCACGGCCAGAGCCGCGTCGGCAAGACGCTCTGGGAGGACGGCGGACTGGACCTCTACATTGAGAATTCCCCGGTCTTCCACGCGCCCAACGTGACCACGCCGGTGCTGATCATGCACAACGACGCCGACGGCGCCGTGCCCTGGTACCAGGGTATCGAGTTCTTCATGAGCCTGCGCCGCCTGGGCAAGCCGGCCTGGCTGCTGGAGTACAACAACGAGCAGCACAACCTCTCGGAACGCCGCAACAGCAAGGATCTGTCGATCCGCCTGTCGCAGTTCTTCGACCACTACCTGCTCGGCGCCCCGGAACCCGTCTGGATGAAAGACGGAATCCCTTACGCCCGCAAGGGCAATTACTTCGCGACCGAGGTCGCAAAGTAATTGCCCGGTTCCCTAAGACTGGGGGCCGTTTCCCCCAGACCCCCTGCGTCGCTTCGCTCCGAAGCTACGGAGTACTAGTTTTCGTCATTCCATCCTCGTTGGCGGCCTATTTTGAGGACGGGCCGGGTAGCTACATCCCTATGTCGGCTTTGAGCTGGCGGATGGCGACGGTGGCGTCGCCATTCGCCTGGTCGAGCAGCGTGACGAAGCGGCTGCCGATGATGCCGCCGGAGGCATGTTCGCACGCGGCGTCGAAGGTCTGCTTGTTGCTGATGCCGAAGCCGACCATGCGCGGGATGCGCAGCCCCATCTCCTCGATCTTGCGGAAGTAGGCCTGCTTCTGCGCGTCGAAATCCTTCTGCGCGCCCGTCGTGGCGGCCGACGACACCATGTAGATGAAACCGGAGGTGTGCGCGTCGATTAGCCGCACGCGCTCCTCGGAAGTCTCCGGCGTGATCAGCATGATGAAGCGCAGCCCGTAGCGCTCGGCGACGTCCTTATAGCTCTCCATGTAGTCCTTGAACGGCAGGTCCGGCAGGATGATGCCATCCACGCCCACCTCCGTGCAGCGCTTGCAGAAGGCCTCGAAGCCGTAGCGGAACACGGGATTGAGGTAGCCCATCAGGATGAGGGGGATGTCCACGTCGCGGCGTATACCTTCCAGCTGCGAGAAGAGCTTCTCGAGCGTCATGCCGTTGCGCAGGGCCTTGGTGGCGGCGTCCTGGATCACGGGGCCGTCGGCCATCGGGTCGCTGAACGGGATGCCGATCTCGATCATGTCCACGCCCTCGCGGGCGAGGCTGCGGATCACGTCCGCCGTGCCGTCGAGGGTCGGCGCCCCGGCGCAGAAATAGATGGAGAGCAACCGCTTCGGGCTGCCGCTGAAGAGTCTGTCTATACGGTTCATTTTCTTATCGTTGCAGGTTTTCCAAAAATACTTCCATCAGCTCCGGGTCCTTGATGCCGGGGGCCGTCTCGAAGCGGCTGTTCAGGTCGATGCCCGCGAGGTACGGGTAGATGAAATCGTGGAGGATTTCGACGGTGTCGAGTCCGATGCCGCCGCTCAGCAGGAAGCGGGTCTTCTCCTCATAGTCGTCCATGATGGACCAGTCGAAGCGCTGGCCGCTGCCGCCGTGACCGGGGGTCTTGGTATCGAAGAGGAAGAGGTCGCAGGCGCCTTCGTAGCCGGCCACGGTGTTGCGCACGCTCTCGTCGGCGATGCCGAAGGCCTTGATGACGCGCAGGCCGTCCCGCTCCCGCAGGCGGGCGCAGAATTCCGGGCTCTCCGAGCCGTGGAGCTGGATATAGTTGAATTGGTATTCGTCGTGGCGGCGCAGGATTTCGTCGCGGTCCGCGTCCACGAACACGCCCACGCGGCCGGCGCGGGTCGGGAGGTAGGAAGGCTTCTGGCGCACGCAGCGCGGCGAACCGGAATAGAAGATAAAGCCGAGCAGGTCCACGCCGAGGGCCTCGATGGCGCGGATGTTCTCGCCCTCGGTCATGCCGCACACCTTGATGAGTTGTCCGTTGATCATATCGCTTGGATGAAGTCGGCCAGGGCGGCGCCCGGGTCGGATTGTTTCATGAAGTTTTCGCCCATCAAGAAGCCGCGGTAGCCCGCTTCCCGCAGCTGTCGCACGGTCGCCGGATCGCTGATGCCGCTCTCGGACACGAAGACCGGCCCCGTTGCTTCCCCCGCGGGCGGACAGGAATTATTTTTCGGGCAAGTTTGCCGAAAAACCAATTCCTGCTCCGCCCTCCGCAACGCCGACGCACGCAACGGGGCCGTCGAAGCGGAGCGACGCAGGGGGTCCGGGGGGAACGCCCCCCGGTCATTTAGCAACGGGGCAAGGTCGAAGGACGCCTGGACGTCGGTGACGAAAGAGCCGAGGTGGCGGTTGTTGACGCCGACGACGTCCACGTCCGGGGTGATGTAGTCCAGCTCCTCGGGGCTGTGGACTTCTAGGAGCACCTCCAGCCCGAGCCGGTGCGCCTCGGCGAGCAGGGCGGCGCAGGCCTCGCGGCTCAGGCACGCGGCGATGAGCAGCACGGCGTCGGCGCCCGCCTCGCGGGCCTGGTACAGCTGGTACGGATCGATGATGAAATCCTTGCGGAGAATGGGAATGTTCACCAGCGGGCGCACCCGGCGGATGAAGTCGAGGCTGCCGCCGAAGTACTGCTCGTCGGTCAGGATGCTGAGCGCCGCCGCGCCCGCCGCCGCATACGCGGGCACCACTTCCTCCGGGAACGCGTCCGCGTGGATCCAGCCCTTCGACGGCGACTTGCGCTTGAACTCCGCGATGATGCCGGTCTGCGACGCCAGCAGCGCCTGCTTCAGCGAGCGCCGGGGTGTCATCAAACCAGCAAGCTCCTTCCGTTTGCTATCGACAATTTGAGAGAGGATGTCCGTTTTATGTAAATCGCTCATTTTCTGTTAATTACAAAATAAACCCGCGTCAAAATCGACAGGTTAATTACATAAATCATTACCCATCAACACTTTGCAAGAAACGCTCAGCTATAGATTTCGCAGAACCGGCGGAAGGCGGCGAGGGCCTTGCCGCTCTCGAGCGACTCGCGGCAGAGGGCGATCGACTCCTCCACGGAGAGGTTGCGGTCGATGACCGAGATGCCGCAGGCGGCGTTCGCCAACACGACGGACTTCTGCGCCACCGTGGCGCTGCCGTCCAGCACCGCGTCGAAGATGGCCTTGGCCTCAGCGGCGGTGGAACCGCCGTAGATGTCCTTCGGCTCCACATAATTCAGCCCCAGGTCCTTCGGCGTGAACACCTTCTCGAAATGCGGCGTCACGAGCTTGAAGCCGGAGGTCAGCGAAATCTCGTCGTAGCCGTCGTAGCTCGTGACCACGCCGTAATTGTCGCCGATCTTCTGGTGGGCGCGCACGTAGAGGCGCTGCTGCGCCTGCGTGGCCGTGCCGTGCAGGGAATTCCTCGGATGGCAGGGGTTCACCAGCGGGCCCAGCAGGTTGAAGCAGGTGGGCACGCCGAGCGCCTTGCGCACCGGCCCGACGAACTTCATGCCGTAGGCGAAGAGCGGGGCGTGCAGGTAGCAGATGCCCGCCTCGTCGAGGGCGCGGCGCAGGACGTCCGGCTCGGCCGTGAACTTGACACCGTGGGACTCCAGGACCGTGCTGGCGCCGCTCACGGAGGTGCTGGCGCCGTTGCCGTGCTTCGTCACCTTGTAGCCCGCGCCAGCAATCACGAAGGCCGCGCAGGTGGAGATGTTGAAGGTATTCTTGCCGTCTCCGCCCGTGCCCACGATGTCCAGCGTGTTGTAGCCGTCGAAGTCCACGCGCTTGCCGGTCTCCAGCAGGCCGTCCCGGAAGCCGAGCAGTTCGTCCACGGTCACGCCGCGGGTCTGCAGGGCCATCAGCAGGGCCGCGATCTGGCAGTCGTTGTACTCCTGCCGGGTGATGCCGAGCAGGATATCGTGCGTCTGTTCACGGGTGAGGGTTTCGCCCTCGATGAGTTGGTTCAGATACTTTTTCATATACTTTAACTTTTAATGATTCAACCAGTTGCGTATGATGGCCGGACCATCCGGCGTCAGCACGCTCTCGGGATGGAACTGCAGGCCACGCAGGTCCATCTCGCGGTGGCGCAGCGCCATCACCTGCCCCTCCGGGCTGAGCGCCGTGGCCTCGAGGCACGCGGGCAGCGTGGCGGCGTCCACCACCCAGGAGTGGTAGCGCCCGACGGGGAATTCCGCCGGCAAGCCGGCGAAGAGATAGTCGTCCGCCGTGCGGCGGCAGGGGGTCTGCACGCCGTGGAAGACTTCGTCCAGGTTGACCAGCGTGCCGCCGAAGGCTTCGCCGATGGCCTGCTCGCCCAGGCAGATGCCGAGGATGGGCTTCACGCCGGCGTAGCGGCGGATGACCTCGGGCATCAGGCCCGCCTCGGACGGGATGCCGGGGCCGGGCGAGAGCATGATCTTGTCATACGGCTCCAGCTCGTCGAGCGAGAAGCAGTCGTTGCGCAAGACGCGGACGGAGGCGCCCATTTCCTTGACCAGATGCACCAGATTGAAGGTGAACGAGTCGTAGTTGTCTATCATCACGATGTTCATGGCGCTCAGAGTGTTGCGGCGAGCTCGATGGCTTTGCGGAGCGCGCCGAGTTTATGGTTGACTTCCTGCAGTTCGTATTCGGCGTCGCTCTTGGCGACGATGCCGCTGCCCGCCTGGAACCAGAGCTCCCCGGCCCGGCTCACGAAGGAGCGGATGGTGATGGCCTGGTTTAGCGAGCCGTCGAAGGAGATGCTCCCCACGCAACCGCCGTATGCACCGCGGTTGTGGGGTTCCAGCTCCGAGATGATCTGCATCGCGCGGACCTTCGGGGCGCCGGACAGCGTGCCGGCGGGGAAGGTGTCGATGAACGCGCGCACGGGGTCGGCCCCTTCGTCTAGGGCGCCGCTCACGCGGCTGACGAGGTGGATGACGTGCGAGTAGTACTGCAGCTCCTTGTAGAAATCCACCTGCACGCCGTGGCAGTTGCGGCTCAGGTCGTTGCGGGCCAGGTCCACCAGCATCACGTGTTCGGCGTTCTCCTTGGGGTCGTTGCGGAGGAATTCCGCCCCGCGGGAATCCGCCGCGTCGTCTCCGGTGCGCGGGGTCGTGCCCGCGATCGGATCGATGCAGGCGCGGCCGCCGGCGATGCGGCAATGCGTCTCGGGCGAGGAACCCAGGATGCGGTAGCCGCCGAAGTCCATGTAGAAGAGGTACGGCGACGGGTTGATGCTGCGCAGGGCGCGGTAGAGCTGGAAATCGTCGCCCTCGTAGTGCTGGACGAAGCGGCGCGAGAGCACCACCTGGAAGACGTCGCCCCGGCGGCAGTGCGCCACGCCGCGGCGGACGTTCTCGCGGTGCTGCTCGTCCGTGATCGGCGAGCTGACCTCGCCCACCGGGCGGAAATCATAGAGGTTCACGCCCGCGCGGCCGAGCAGGCGCTCCACGCGCGCGGACTCCGACTCTCCCCCCTCCGGCACCAACTCATGCAGGGTCAGCACGTTACGGAAATGGTCGAACTCCAGCGTGAAGCGGAACAGGATGTACAGCAGGTCCGGGGCGTCGTTCTCCGCACGCGTCTCGTCCTTGACGGGGATGTTCTCGAAGTAGCGGGTCGCGTTGAAAGTCGTGAATCCCCAGAGCGAAACGTTTTTGTTACTTAACTGGAAACTGTCCATGAAGTCGCGGATCAGGCGGTCCACCGGGTAAGCGGCGGAAACGGATTTTTCCACGCGGGTGCCGTCCGGAAGCGCCTGGAAGCCGAGTCCGTGGGCCACGCCCACCTCGGCGAGCGGTTCCAGGGCGATGAACGAGCGCGAATCGCGGCCCGTGTGAAAATCGCTGCTCTCCATCAGAATGGAGCGCGGCGAGGCGTCCCGCAGGCGCAGATAAGCCGACACGGGAGTGTGCAGATCACCCGGCAATTCGTGGCTGACGAGGGTATAACGGAATTGTTTCATTTCTTGATTCTCTGAAGGTAAGTCTCGATGTCCTTGTCGCCGCGGCCGGAGACGGTCAGCACGACGACGTCCTCCGGACGGAACTGCATCTTGGGCAGGGCGCCGAGGGCGTGCGCGCTCTCGAGCGCCGGGATGATGCCCTCGAGGCGGGTCAGCTCGAAGGCGGCTTCGACCGCCTCGTCGTCATTCACCGGGATCACCCGGGCGCGTCCCTTCGCCGCCAGGTTGGCGTGCATCGGGCCGATGCCCGGATAGTCGAGGCCCGCGCTGATGGAGTACGGTTCCTCGATCTGCCCGTCCGGGCTCTGGATCACGTAGCTCTTGGCGCCGTGCAGGATGCCCACCTGCCCGAGGGCGATGGTGGCCGCGGTCTTGCCGCTGTCCACGCCCAGGCCGCCCGCTTCCGCGAGGACAATCTTCACGCGCTCGTCGTCGATATAGTGGTAGATCGTGCCGCCAGCGTTGGAGCCGCCGCCCACGCAGGCCATCAGGTAGTCCGGGTAGTCGCGCCCGATCTTCTCCTGCAGCTGGACCTTGATCTCCTCGCTGATGACGGACTGGAGGCGCGCCACCATGTCGGGATACGGGTGCGGACCGACGGTGGAGCCGATGATGTAGAAGGTGTCCGCGGGGTGGCAGCACCAGTCGCGGATGGCCTCGTTGGTGGCGTCCTTGAGGGTCTTGTTGCCGGAATGGACGGGGACCACGGTGGCGCCAAGCATCTTCATCTTCTCGACGTTGACCCGCTGGCGCTGCACGTCGGTCTCGCCCATGTAGACCACGCATTCCATGTCCATGAGGGCGCATACGGTCGCCGTCGCGACACCATGCTGGCCGGCGCCCGTCTCGGCGATGATGCGCTTCTTGCCGAACTGCCGGGCCACGAGGATCTGGCCGACCGTGTTGTTGATCTTGTGGGCGCCGGTGTGGTTCAGGTCCTCGCGCTTGAGGTAAATCTGCGCACCGTAGCGCTCCGAGAGGCGCCGCGCGAAATAGAGCGGGCTCGGACGGCCCACGTAGTCGCGCAGCAGCGCGCGGTACTCCCGCTGGAACGCCTCGCTCTCGAGAATGGGCAGGTAGGCTTGCTGCAAGTCAGACACGCACTTGTGCAGGATCTCGGGGACATAGGCGCCGCCGAACTCGCCGTAATAACCTTCTTGATCTACTAAATAACTCATACACTATTTAACTTGAAAGGGCCCTGTCGCAGTGCGGCCCAAGGAATCTTGAAAAATTTTAAGGGCCCTGTCGCAGTGCGGCAGGGCCCTTTGTAATTCGATTGCTTTGAATACATACGGAGCGTCAACCTCTTACGACCTAATCAAGTTGTAACAGGCGCCACCACCAATATGCGTTCGTGTGCTTCATGCTTCTGCAAATATAGCCATTGCAATCGGAAATGCAAGGAGTTTTTAAAAATATTTACAGCGAAAGCAGGGCCTTGATCAGGAACCAGAGGGCCGGGACGAGCAGGGCGGGGATGTAGTTGAGGGTCTTGCAGTCCTTGATCTTCAGCAGCGAGAGGCCGGAAGAAATGATCAGCAAACCGCCCACGATAGCCATTTCATTGACCATGGTCCCTTGCAGCAGCGGCGAGGACGCCGCGAACTTTCCGAGTAGGTAGAACATGCCTTGCCAGCAGAAGAGGATGGGTGCGGCGCAGATGATGCCGATGCCGTAGGTGGTCGCGAAGACCATCGAGGTCACGAGGTCGAGGGTGGCGTTGGTATAGAGGAAGGTGTTGTCGCCCGTGGTGGCGCTCAGGATCGGGCCCACGATGCTGAAGGTCCCCACGCAGAAGAGCAGGCAGGCGGTGATGAGACCGTTCGCGAGCCCCTCGCCGCCGCGCTTCGCGATGAGGCGCTTGGTGCGGCCGTCGAGGTCGAGCGCCGTGCCGAGGATGCCGCCGAGGGCGATGGCCAGGATGAAGAGCACGGGGAATTCGCTCTTCGGCATGTTCTGCACGAAGGTGTTGGCGCCGAGCGCCAGCGAAGCGAGTCCCATCGCGTTGTACAGGACATTCTGGTATTTTTCTCCGAGGCCTTTCTTGAGGAGGCTGCCGACGATGGAGCCGACGATAATACACCCGGTGTTGACGATGGTTCCTAACATAACAGTTGCAAATATACCAATAAATTCCTACCTTAGTACCCGGTTGGTTTGTATTGTATTAAAATTCCCATATTATGGCAGTCAAGTTCTATCAGCCTGAGAATCAGGTTCCCCTGGAGATGCACAAAGTGCGCGTCGTCCAGAAACTCACCTTGCTTCCCGTTGAAGAGCGTCTGAAGCGCATCCAGGAAGCCGGCAACAACACCTTCCTCCTCCAGAACAAGGATATCTACCTGGATATGATCACGGACTCCGGCGTGAACGGCATGTCCGACAACCAGGTGGCGGCGATGAGCATCGCCGACGATTCCTATGCCGGATCTGAGACCTTCAACCGCGTCAAGGCGGCCATCAAGGAGGTCTTCGGTACGGAGAACGTCCTGCCTGCCCATCAGGGCCGCGCGGCGGAGAACATTCTCGCGGAGGCGTACGTCAAGCCGGGCATGTACACCCTGATGAACTTCCACTTCACCACCACCAAGGCGCACATCACCCGCCTGGGCGGCGAGGTGATCGAGTTGGTGGACAAGAAGGGTCTCATTCCGCAGACCGACGACCCGTTCAAAGGCAACTTCGACCTCAAGCTGCTCCGCAAGACCATCAAGGATCTCGGTCCGGAGAAGGTGGCCTTCGTGCGTGTGGAAGCAGGTACCAACCTCATCGGCGGTCAGCCGGTCTCGCTGGAGAACATGCTCGCCGTCACCGACATCTGCCATGAGTTCGGCGTCCGGAGCGTCCTCGACGCCTCCCTGCTGCAGGACAACGTCTATTTCATGAAGATGCGCGAGCCCCGCTGCAAGTTCATGACGACCAAGGAAATCTACCACATCCTGGCCGACCGTTTCGACATCGTATACTTCTCCGCCCGCAAGCTCGGCTTCTCCCGCGGCGGTATCATCACCGCGCACGACAAGAAGTTTACGGACGAGATGATGGAGTTCGTGCCGCTCTACGAGGGCTTCCTCACCTACGGCGGCATGGAGGTCCGTTCCATGGAAGCCATGGCCGTGGGTCTCTACGAGTCCCTCGACATGGAATACATCAGCCAGGGTCCCGAGTTCATCGCCTACCTGGTGAAGGAACTGGACGACTACGGCGTGCCGGTGATCAAGCCTGCCGGCGGCCTCGGCGCCCACCTCAACTGCTCCGAGATTGTTCCCGACCTGCCGCATAACCAGTATCCGGCAGCCGCCGTGGGAGCCGCCCTCTACATCGCCGGCGGTATCCGCGGAATGGAGCGTGGTACCGTGAGCGAGCAGCGCAACCCGGACGGCTCCGAGCGCTATGCCGAACTGGAGCTCCAGCGCCTCGCCATGCCGCGCCGCGTCTTCACCCTCTCGCAGGTCAAGTACTGCGCCGACCGCGTGAAGTGGCTCTGGGACAACCGCAAGCTCATCGGCGGCCTCGAGTGGGTCTCCGAGCCGAAGGTGCTCCGCTTCTTCTTCGGCCGCATGAAGGAAATCGGCTACTGGCAGGAGGATCTCGTCAAGAAGTTCCGCGAGGACTTCGGCGATTCGCTGTAGGCCGTTTTTGGATGCGGCTGAGTGTCAGCCGATTATAGAATTACTCCGGGGCGATTGCCCCGGAGTAATTTTGTAATAAACGTAATATCAGGTTGTTGTAAAAACGCAGTGGCTAGCGCTCCCCCATCTCCACGTACGGCTTCTCGTCGGTGACGCAGCGGTAGGCGGGACGGATGATGCGGCGGCCTTCGAAGTTGAGTTCCTCGTTGCGGTGCGCGCACCAGCCCACGATACGGGCCATGGCGAAGAGCGGCGTGTAGATCTCGCGCGGGATGCCGATCAGGTCATAGACCAGACCGGAATAGAAGTCCACGTTGGCGCAGAGCGTCTTGCGCTGGCCCTTGGCGGCATAGACTTCCTGGATGGCGAGGCGCTCGATGCGCTCCATGAATTCGTATTCCTCCAGGCGCCCCTTCTCGATCGCGAGCTCGCGCGCCATCTCCTTCAGCAGCACGGTACGCGGGTCGGATTTGGTATAGACCGCGTGGCCGATGCCGTAGATGAGGCCGCTCTTGTCGAAGGTCTCGCTGCGCAGGATGCGGCGCAGCCACAGGGCGATCTCCCTCTCGTCGTTCCAGTCGGAGATCTTCTCCTTCAGGAAGTCGATCATCTCGCAGACCTTCAGGTTGGCACCACCGTGCTTGGGACCCTTCAGGGAGCCGATGCCGGCCGCGATGGAAGAGTAAGTGTCCGTGCCGGTGGAGGAGGTCACGCGCACGGTGAAGGTGGAGTTGTTACCACCGCCGTGCTCGGAGTGCAGGATGAGCAGCAAGTCCAGCGTGCGGGCGTCCAGGCGGGTGAAGTCGGAGCCCTTGAGCATATAGAGGAAATTCTCCGCCAGGGAATGGTCGGGGCGGGCGTCGCGGATGTGCAGCGTCCGGCCCTGCTCCTTGCGGCGGAGCATGTTGTAGGCGTAGGCGATGATGGTCGGGAACTTCGAGATCAGCTCGATGCTCTGGCGCATCAGGTTCTCGCGCGAGACGTCGTCGGGGTTGTCGTCGAAGGTGTAGAACTCCAGCACGCTGCGCGCGAGGATGTTCATCACGTCGTTGCCCTCCATCTCGATGATGTGCAGGAGCGTCTTCTGCTCCAGCGGCATGTTGTCCAGGATCAGGTCGGAGAATTCCTCCAGCTCCTCGCGGTCGGGAAGCCGGCCGGAGAGCAGCAGGAAGGCGATTTCCTCGAAACCGAAACGGTCCTCGCGCATGATGGCGCGGCAGAGGTCCTTGACCTCGTAGCCCCGGAAATAGAGTTCGCCGTCGATCGGCACCAGGGTGCCGTCCTCTTTGCGCTCGTAACCCACGACGTTACCGATGTTGGTCAGGCCGACCAGAACGCCGGTACCGTCCTCGTTGCGCAGTCCGCGCTTGACGTCCAGCTTCTTGAACAGGGCGGCGTCAATCCGCGTGCTCCCCTTCATCTCGTCGGAGAGCTTGTAGATGAGGTACTCCTTTTTTGCTTTCGTGGTCATTTCGAGAGGGTGTTGAGTGCAGAGCCGGCCCGGAACCAGGCAATCTGCTGCGGGGAATAACTATGACGGGCCTGAATGCGCTCCTGCGAGCCGTTCTCGTGACGGATCACGACGGGAACGGGCTTGCCGGGCGCAATCTCGGCGCAGAGGATATCCAGTTTGTCGCCGGCCTTGATCTTGGCGTAGTCGGACGGCGTGGCGAAAGTCAGGGCCAGCACGCCCTGCTTCTTGAGATTGGTCTCGTGGATGCGTGCGAAGCTCTTGGCGAGCACGGCGCGCACGCCCAGGTAGCGCGGCTCCATCGCCGCATGCTCGCGGCTGGAACCTTCGCCGTAGTTTTCTTCGGCCACGACCACGCTGCCGGGACCCGCGTCGCGGAGAATCTTGGCGCGCGGCGCCACGGGGCCGGATTTGCCGGTGAAGGCGTCGGTCGCTCCCATCAGCAGGTTGTCGGAGATGTTCTCCAGGTGGCCGCGGTATTTCAGCCAGGGACCGGCCATCGAGATGTGGTCCGTGGTGCACTTGCCCTTGACCTTGATCAGCAGCGGGAGACCCAGGAGGTCCTTCCCGTCCCAGGGCGCGAAGGGCTCCAGGCGCTGCAGGCGCTTGCTGTCGGGACGGATCACCGGCTCGGGGCTGCCGGGCTGCGGGGCCACATAGCCCGTCGTGTCGGGCACGAATCCCTGCGCAGGCAGATCATTGCCGCGCGGGGCACGCATCCACACGCCGTCCAGCGTCTCCGAACGGGGGTCGAAGTCCAGCTTGCCCGCGAACGCGAGCGCCACCGCCATCGACGGGGAGGCGATGAAGGCGCGCGTCTCGGGGTTGCCGTCCGCCCGCTTCGCGAAATTGCGGTTGAAGCTCGTCACGATGGTGTTCGGGCGCGTCGGGTCGTCCGTCTCGCGCTCCCACTGCCCGATGCAGGGGCCGCAGGCGTTCGCCATCACGGTGGCGCCTGCTTCCCGCAGGGAATCCAGCAGGCCGTCGCGCTCGGCCGTCGCACGGATCTGCGCGCTGCCGGGCACCACGAGCAGCTTCGCCTTCGGCTTCAGACCCGCATCCAGCGCCGCACGGGCCACGGAGGCCGCGGACGCCAGGTCCTGGTAGGAGGAATTGGTGCAGGAGCCGATCAGGCTCACTTCCACCTGGTGCGGGAAATGCTCCCGCGCCTGCCGGTCCTTCATGCCGCTCAGCGCGCAGGCGGCGTCGGGCGTGTAGGGACCGTTGATATACGGTTCGAGTTCGCAGAGGTTGATCTGCACGACTTCGTCGTAATACTGCTCGGGGTGCGCGATCACCGCGTCGTCCGCCCGCAGCTCGCTGCAGATCGCCGACGCCATCGCGGCCACTTCCCTGCGGCCCGTGGCCATCAGGTACTCCGCGATGTGCACGCCGTACGGGAAAACGGAGCTCGTGGCGCCGACCTCCGCGCCCATGTTGCAGATGGTGGCCTTGCCGGTGCAGGAGAGGTTCTCCGTGCCGGGGCCGAAATATTCGAGGATGGCGTTGGTGCCGCCTTTGACCGTGAGCAGGCCGGCGAGCTTGAGGATGACGTCCTTGGGGGTGGCCCAGCCCTTGAGCGAGCCGGTCAGGCGCACGCCGATGAGGCGCGGCATCCGCAGCTCCCAGGGCATGCCCGTCATCACGTCCACCGCGTCGGCGCCGCCGACGCCGATGGCCAGCATACCCATGCCGCCCGCGTTGGGCGTATGGGAATCCGTACCCACCATCATGCCGCCCGGGAAGGCGTAATTTTCAAGGACGATCTGGTGGATGATGCCGGCACCCGGCTTCCAGAAGCCGATGCCGTAGCGGGCCGCTGCTGAAGAGAGGAAGTCATAGACCTCCGCATTGGTCTTCAGCGCGTCCGCGAGATCCGTCTCCGCGCCTTTCTTCGCGCAGATGAGGTGGTCGCAGTGGACCGTGGTCGGCACGCTCACGGCCTCGCGGCCCGTGCTCATGAACTGCAGCAGCGCCATCTGCGCCGTCGCATCCTGCATGGCCACGCGGTCGGGGCGGAACTCGCCGAAGTCCTCCAGGCGCTTCAGCGGCCGGAGGGCGGACTGGTCATAGGCGTGGGTATACAGGATCTTCTCCGACAACGTCAGCGGCCGGCCCAGCATACGCCGGACGGCCGCTACCCGCTCACCATAGCCCTTGTAGAAGGACTTCACGGTCTCCAAATCGAACATACGGATCTTCTAACCAGGTATATACACAACTAACTAGCGTTCACGGCGCTCCCGTCATCCGCAAACGGACCGGGAGTCGTCACACCACAAAGATAGATAAATTTTTCATTAATAAAAACATTTGCGTAACTAATTGATATTTAATTATGAAAATTGGCGGAAAACCAATTCTTCTATTCGATTATTAATAATTATTATGTATAGGACCTTTCTTGCTTTCAATTTATTATAAAAAATGACCGCATTGCAAACGCAACGCGGTCATTTCCATATTTAGGATTAGGCTAGATGCAGGTGTAGCCGCCGTCCACGGCGATATTCTGGCCGTTGACGTAGGTCGATGCCGGGGAGGCCAGGAAGAGGGCGCAGGTGTCGAGTTCGCCCTGCTTGCCGTAGCGGCCGAGCGGGATGTTGTTCTTCGCGATGGCCTGGAAATAGTCGGAATCCAGGGTGGCGGTGGTGAGGTCGGTGTAGAAGTAGCCCGGGCAGATGCTGTTCACGGTGATGCCGTACTTGCCCCACTCGGCGGCGAGGGCGCGGGTCAGGTTGACGACACCGCCCTTGGCGGCATGGTACGGGGCGGAGCCCACGATGAGGTTGCCCACCAGGCCGTACATCGAGGCAATGTTGATGATGCGGCCGTAGCCGGCCTTGATCATCTCCTTGCCGAACTCGCGGGAGCAGTTGAACGTGCCGAAGAGGTCGATGTCCAGCTCCTTCTTGAACTGCTCGTCGGTGATTTCCTCGGCCGGGGCGACGGCGCCCGTGCCGGCGTTGTTCATCAGAATGTCCACGCGGCCGAAGCGCTCGATGGTGGCGGCCACGGCGGCCTTGACTTTCTCCGTGTCGGTGATGTCGCAGGCGAACGGAAGCACCTCCACGCCGAACTCGGCGGTGATGGCCCTGGCGTTCTCTTCGAGGAGGTTCATGCGGCGGGCGAGGAGCACCAGGTTGGCGCCCTGGCTCGCGAAAGCCTTGGCCATCTGCAGGCCCAGGCCGGTGGATGCGCCGGTCACGACGGCGACGCGTCCGGAAAGGTCAAAGTAATTCTTCATATACTTGGTTGCTTTGTTTCTGGCAAACGCAAATATACAAAAAAAGATTCGCCGGTCAAGCCGGCGAATGACGAAAAAGCAAGCTGGGAATGACTACTGTATCCGGGCGGACTCCCGTTTCAGGGACAGGGTAGCCAGGGCGAAGTACACCATGATCTGGATGGTCATCACGCGGATTTCCGGCGCGATGGACGAGAGCGTTCCCGTCTGCGAGAGCACCATGTAGGCCCGGCAGCCGAAACTGCTCGGGAACACGTAGGACAGTCCCTTCCACACCGCCGGGAAGTTCGCCTGCGGCCAGGTGAAGCCCGTGAGGAACACGGCGATCGGCGTGAAGAACAGCAACAGCACCAGCACCGTCTCTCTGCGGTCGATCAGGGCCGAGAACGTGAAGCTGAAGAAGATGATGTCCGTGACGAAGAACAGCAACAGGACCAGGATCTCCAGCCCGGAGGCGTGCATGGGCAGATGGAACCAGTGCGGCACCAGGATGGCGCCGTAGAAGCCCAGCAGCATGAAAATAAGGAAGTAGGCCGCGCCGCGTCCGAGCGAGACGCGTCCCATGCCAAACCCGCTGAGGTTCTGCGTGAGGGAAGCGAAGCTCCGCCCCTCCTCCCGGACGGTTCCGGCCAGCGTGGCGGATCCGTAGAACATCACCTGCTGGAGGATCATGAACATGGCCATGTACACGAAGAACAGCGTGAAGGAGATGTTCCGGTTGTAAGGCAGATGGTCGTCGACGCCCACCGGCTCGATCAGCTGGACGGCGTCCTCGCCGGTATAGCCCGCGGCGGCATAGTGCTCCGCCTGGACGGCGTGCATTTCATCCAGCATCACCAGGTTGGTGGCCAGGGTCATGTTCTTGTAATACAGGAAGGTGGACATGTCGGAGTAGGTGGAGATCACTCCCTGCTCCATGCGCACCAGGGCCGCGTCGAAGTCGCGCGGGATGCTCACGATACCGTGGACTTTCCCCTCGGCCATCAGCGCCTGCGCCTCCTGCATGTCCAGGCAGTTGTAAGCCACGGCGCATTCGCGCGTGGCGTCCAGTTTCCGGACATAGCGCCGGCTGTACGGCCCCTGGCTCTGGTCCACGACGGCGATCGGCATCTCTTCCACGATGCCGTGGCCGTAGATGCAGTTGTACAGCACCGGGTAGACCAGGCCCGCGAAGAGGAAGATGAGCATGACGCCGCTGTCGTGCACCACCAGATTCAATTCGTTGGTGAAGATGTTCCAGACATCCTGGAACCATCTTCCGATATATGTTTTAGCCATGGCTAATTGCGAGGATATTTTTGATATTGATACGCGTCTTTCAGGCGGCCGAACGAGAAGTAAGGCAGTGCCTGGAACAGCAGCAGCGCGACGAGCGAGGGCCACCATCCGGCGAAGCCCGTCCCGTAGAGCGCCTCACGCACGAATATCTGATAATAGAAGCGGAGCGGATAAATGTCGGACAGACCCTGCAACCAGGCCGGCAGGGACTCCACCGGCAGGGTGAAACCTGCGAAGGAGAAGCCCAGCACCGAATACAAGGCGCTGATGCACACGCCGAGCCGGAGCGTCGGGACCATGCTCACGATGAAGACCGCGAGTGCCTCGTACGACATCACCATGCACAGCATGGCCACGATCATCCACCAGATGGACCCCTGCAGCGGGTAGCCCAGGATGCCGAACATCAGCAGCTGGAGACAGGTCCCGAGCAGCGTGAACAGCACGGTGTACGGAAGCAGTTTTCCCAGCACGGCCGTGACGATGGAGCCGTCCGAGAACTCCAGCAGGTGTTTGGACGTGCCGAACTTGAGCTCCGAGCCCAGCGAGTACGACACCACCAGCATGATGGCCATCGCAAGGATGCCCGCCAGGATCATGTTGCACAGATAGTAGGCGTACGAGGTAGGGCCGTTGCCGATATTGTGGGCATCCAGCACCAGCGGCTGGATGATGCCCATGATTTCCCGGTCGGTCTTCCCTTTGGCCCGCAGGACCTGCCGCTGAACGGCGCCATTGGTGAGGTTCACCATGAACATCACGTCCTTGTAGGCCAGGGCGCCGCCGATCACCGGATACAGCGTATTGGCATACACCCCCATCTTGGGACAGTGGAAGGACTGGACTTCCCGGTCGAAATGTTCCGGGATCACCACGAAGGCGCAGATATCGCCCCGGTCCAGCTGTTTCCGGGCCTCGGTGACATCCCCGAAGGGAATCACCCGGCCCAGCTGCGTGGCGTCCAGCTGTGCGGAGAAGTTCCTCGAGGTGGAAGATCCGTCCAGGTCCACCACGCCGATGGGAAGCTTCTCCGGCAGGCCGCTCCCGAAGAAAGTCAGGAAGAAAAGGGCCGACAGGAGCATCACGCCCACAGACCCCCAGAGGTACAGCGGGCGGTCCTTCCAGATGCGGATTTCCCGCCCGGCAACCTTTTCTATTTGCTCGAAGAGTTTCATGGCTAACGATTGATCATGAGGGCGCTCATGCCGGGACGGAGGCCGTCGACGGCTTCATCGGGACGGACGCGCACTTCGAAGGTGCGGCTGTCGAATTCACCCTGTTCCTTGGTGGCCCGCCAGGTCGCATAGGACTCGCGGACGACGATGTAATAGACGGTGGCGCTGACCTCGCGGTTGTCGAGGGCCGGGATGCGTAGCGTCACCTTGTCACCGTTCTGCATGCTGTGCAGCCTGTCCTCACGGACGTTGAACGTAAACCACATGTCGCCGAGGTCCTGCACCGTCATGATCGGGGAACCCTGACCCACCAGCTCGCCCACCTTGGGGTAGCGGGCGGCGATGATGCCGTCTGTCGGCGAGACCAGGGTGATCTCATCCAGATAGGAATTCACCAGGGTCACGGCAGCGTTGGCGCGTTCGACCAGGGCCACGGCGGCGTCCTTGTCTTCCTGCCGGGCGCCGTTCAGCGCCATGTCATATTGACTCTTCGCGGCACGGGTGGTGGCGCAGGCGGCCTCGTACTGGGCCTCGACTTCGTCGAACTTCTGGTCGGAGACCACCTTCTGCTCATGCAGGGCCTTCATGCGCTCGTAGGATTTGAGCATCACGTTCTCGCCCACGATCGCCTTCTGCCACAGTTCATAGGCGCCGGCGATCTGCTCCTGCCGGGCACCGTTGTAGGCTTTGTCGCGCTGGGCCTGGGCGGCGGCCTTGGCCGCGTTCGCCTCGGCGATCTTGGAGCGGATCTCCGGAGAATCGATGATCACCAGGGTGTCGCCCTTGCGGACCATCTGGCCCTCATCCGCGAGATACGATTCGATACGGCCCGGAACCTTACCGGAAACCCGGTATTCCGTCGCTTCCGCCTCGCCCTGCAGCAGGGCTTCTTTAGGTTTCGATACCAGATAGCCGGCGATGCCGACTGCCAAAACGATTGCGATCAACGCACACACTCCGATCAGGAGGTTGTAATTCTTGTTTGCCATAATATTTATTCTTGATTTTTATAATTTCCTTCCACTTTCTGCAGCTGGCTCACGGCCATCTGCCATTCGATACCGGCGTCCAGGTATTCGCTGTGCGCCGACAGCCACGCCGTCTGCGCCCCCAGCACGGTGCTTGTGGGGATGACACCGGCCTCGTAGCCCAGGTTGGCGCTCCGGAGGTTCTCCTCGGCGCTGGTGAGGTTCGATTCAGCCATCCGGTATTTCCGGGCCGCCTCGTCGCACAGGTTCCGCTGCTGCGTCACCTGGAGGCTGATCATCTCGCGGGCGTCGTCCAGCTTGCTGGCGTACACCTGCCGTTCGGCCTCGGCCTTGCGGTATTTCTGCATGGATTCCATGCCATGGAAAATGGGCACCTTCACCATCACGCCGGCGCTAAGCATGCCGCCGTTCCAGCTGTTCTGGATGCCGTTGAAGGCATTGGGGTTCGTCATCGTGTACGCCCCCACCAGCGCCACCTGCGGCAGCAGGTCGGCCCGGGCGATCTTCACCTTGCGGTCGTAGATCTCTCCGGCCAGGGTGAGGCTGCGCGTCTCCGGACGGTCCGCGTAGATATCTTCCATGGATTTCTCGACCTGCAGGGTCGGCACCGGTACGATGTCCAGGCTCTCGTCGGCCAGGGTGACGGTGCTGTCGAGCGGAAGGCCGACGCGCTTGCAGAGCAGCATCTTCGCCAGGACCAGACCGTTGGTAGCCTTGGCCAGCATCATGTCGGCCTCGTTGGCCTTCACCTTCACCTGCAGCGCGTCGGACTCGGTCATCACGCCGGCGGCGATGGCCACGTCCACGTCGTTCTCCATCTTGTGCAGCAGGTCGGCGTACGCCTGGGCGAGCTGCTTCTTGGCGGCGATGGAAACGATCTGCCAGTAGGCCTGGTCCACGTCCACGATCACGTCGGCGTAGGCGCCGTCATACTTGGCCTGCGCCAGTTCCTCGGCGAGCTTGGCCATCTGGTTGGAATAGATGATCTTGCCGCCCACGAAGACCGGCTGCTCCACGGTCACGGCCGCCGCCCAGACATTGTGCAGATCCGGGTGCAGGGCCGCGTCGATGTCGGCGCCGATCGCGTTGACCGGTTCGGCGATATTGGGGATGAGGCCGGCCAGGCTCTGCGGATCCACGCCCTGGAGCATCTGCAGCACGGTCTGCCACATGGGGCTGGTCATGTAGTCCGCCGCCAGGGCCGGATTGGTCTGGATGGCCGTCATGAGCTGCGTCATGGCTCCGTTCAGCTGCCCGGAGAGCTGGCCGATGGCATTGGCGGCGCCGGCGTTCAGCTGATTCTGCATCAGGGTGCCGGCGTTGCGGAGCAGCTCGGACTGGCTGTCGCTCACCAGGGCGATGTCCCGGTTGTTATAAAGGTACGCGCCCGTAGCGCTGACATTGGGGAAATAGTTCGCCAGGGCGATCTTGCGGTCATATCCGGCCATCTGGACATCGATGCGGGCCTGTTCCAGGTCGCGGCTGGCAGAGACGGCCATCTGCCGGCAGTCTTCAAGGGTGAGCGTCTGCGCCTCCTGAGCCAGGACGCCCAGGGGAAGCAAGACACTGCTGAGGAGAATGAGAACTTTTTTCATATTATTCTTTTTGACAATTTGTCGAACCAGTCATTTGCTCATTGCGACTGCAAAGATATGGCCATAATTGCCACCAGAAAAGCCGTAAAACGGAACAATTATTGTCTTTTGGTCGAATAATAAGAATTATTTGCAAATCCGGAACATTCTTCCTTACTTTGCAGAAAAAGAAAATAAGTCAATTCATGGAGCAGACACTACAGACCATCGGCATCCCGCAGATTCTGGCGCTGGCACCGTTCATCGTGGAGCACAGCATCGGGAACGACTTCATCCTCGGAGAAGTGACCGGCCAGCAGGTGGAGAGCAACCGTGCCATCCTGGACATGCTGAAATACCCCGTCCGTTTCGACGGGTACGTCATATTTTTCCTGAAGAAAGGCGAAGGGAGCTTCCGCCTCGAGTTCAACCTGGACTCCTATGAGATTCACGAGAATTCGCTGCTCATCACCGCTCCGGGCAACATCATCCGCATCTCCGCATACAAAGAGGAGAACCTGCCCGACAGCGAACTTGTCTTCGCCCTGTTCTCCCGGGATTTCGTGTCCAACGTGCACCTGGATTTCAACCAGGCCTTCCAGGACGCCGTCCATTTCCTGCAGAGCCCCTGCCTCACCCTGAACGAGGAACAGCTGGACATCGCTACGGAGTATTTCTCCCTGGCCCGGAAGATCATCCACTCCTCCCTGGACAACAAACGGGAGGTCATCAGCTCCCTGCTGACCTCCATCACCTACATGACCGTCAACATCTGGAACAGCCACATCGCCGCCGCCAGGCAGCAGCAGGACCATTCCACCCTGCGGGTGAACCAGATGTATGAGCAGTTTATTTCCCTGGTATCGGAATACCACGACCGGGAGCGGGGCATGGAATTCTATGCGGACAAGCTCTTCATCACGCCCAAGTACCTGTCCAAGGTCATAAAACAAGCCTCCGGCCGCAGCGGGCCGGAGTGGATCGATTCATTCGTCATTCTCGAAGCCAAGAACCTGCTGAAGTACACCGACAAACCCATCAAGGAGGTTGTCTGGCAACTTCACTTCCCCAACCCGTCCGTGTTCAACAAATACTTCAAGAAACACACGGGCATGACCCCATCGGAATACCGGAAGGGTTGAGCCGGTCAGCCATTTACTCGTGGGAAGCGAAACGCTGCTCGGCGAGGGCTTCGTATTTGGTGCCGGGACGGCCCCAGTTGGCGTAGGGGTAGATGGAGATGCCGCCGCGCGGGGTGAAGTAACCCGTGACCTCGATGTACTTGGGATCCATCAGCGCACGCAGGTCCTTCATGATGGTATTGACGCAGTCCTCATGGAAATCGCCGTGGCTGCGGAAGCTGAAGAGATAGAGCTTGAGGCTCTTGCTCTCCACCATGCGGCGGTCGGGGATGTAGCTGATGCGCAGCTCCGCGAAGTCCGGCTGGCCCGTGATCGGGCACAGCGTCGTGAACTCTGGGCAGTTGAAGCGCACCCAGTAGTCGTTCTCAGGATGCCGGTTCTCGAAGGTCTCGAGCACCTCGGGTGCGTAGTTCTGGCTGTATCTGGCCTCGTGGCCCAGGGCCTGCAGGCCGTCTTTCGTTCTGTCCATATCGTTAGATTTCTTTGATTTTAAACGGATTATAGGAGACACTGTCATCGATGACGTCGATTCCCTCGACCTGCTTGACACTACGCACGACCCAAGTGGTTAACGGCAGGATGATGATCTCGTAGAGTACCTTGGCGCAGACCTGCGTCACCGCCAGCTGCAGCGCGACGGGCAGGGTCAGGACGCCCCAGAAGACCACCGGGAAGAAGATCAGCGAGTCGGCTGCCTCGCCGCCCAGCGACGAGAGGATGGCGCGCCACCCGAATCCCTTGCCGCGGGAAGCCACCTTCATCCGGCTCATGATCCAGGCGTTGACCGTGGAACCGACGAAGAAGGCGAAGAGCGACGCGACCGTGGTGCGCGGCACCATGGCGAAGAGCGAATTGAAGGATTCCGCCACCGGACGGCTGTCCTCCTGCAGCGGCGCGGGCAGCCAGCAGACCAGCTGCGCCATGATGGCCACGAACGCGCTGAGCACGAAGGCCATCCAGATGACGAAACGGGCCTTACGGTAGCCATAGACCTCGGTTATACAGTCGTTGAGGATGTAGGTCACCGGGAACAGCAGCACGGCGCCGGACAGCTGCAGGTGTCCGGCCACGTGCCACAGGCGCGGCACGAAGAAATTCGATGTAATCAGGCAGGCGGTCAGCGCGACCGCCATCACCACGAATCGGGTGGTAAAATGAGGTTTTGACATTGTCAATCTTGTTTTTAACGTGGTTTCAAGAACACAGGGTCCGCCGCCTTGTCAAATCCGGGCGGCGGATCCCTCTATATGACTATACTTCGACGGCGGAGTTGAATTCCTGGAGGAAACGCATGTCGTTCTCGAAGTAGTGGCGCAGGTCGTTTACCCGCCACTTGAGCATCGCGATGCGCTCCAGGCCCATTCCGAAGGCGAAGCCGCTGTATTTCTTGGAGTCGATCCCGCTGGCCTCGAGGACGTTCGGGTCCACCATGCCGCAGCCCAGGATTTCCAGCCAGCCCGTTCCCTTGCAGATGTTGCAACCCTTGCCGTGGCAGATGTTGCAGCTGACGTCCACCTCGGCGGACGGCTCCGTGAAGGGGAAGAAGGACGGCCGCATGCGGATCTCGGTCTCGGGACCGAACATCTCGCGGGCGAAGAGCAGGATAGCCTGCTTGAGGTCGGCGAAGGTCACGTTCTCATCGATGTAAAGACCCTCCACCTGGTGGAAAATGCAGTGCGCGCGGGCGCTGATGGCCTCGTTGCGGAACACGCGGCCCGGGCAGATCACGCGGATGGGCGGATTCTTCATCCGCTCCATCGTACGCACCTGCACGCTGGAAGTGTGCGTGCGGAGCAGCAGCGGGTTGGGGTGTCCCGTGGACACGAAGAAGGTATCCTGCATGTCGCGGGCCGGGTGGTTCGGCGGGAAGTTGAGCGCCTCGAAGACGTGGTAGTCGTCCTCGACCTCGGGACCTTCCGCGACGTCGTAGCCGAACTTGCGGAAAATGTCCACGATCTCCTGCCGCACGATCGAAACCGGGTGGCGGGAGCCCAGCTCCAGCGGGTCGCCGGGCATGGAGAGGTCCTGCTTCGGACCCTCGCTGGCGCCTTCGCCGCCGACCGTGTCGCGGAGACGGTCGATCGTCTCCTGGGCGGCGTTCTTGAGCTCGTTGAGCGTGCGGCCGAACTCGCGCTTCATCTCCTTGTCCACGGTACGGAACTCGTCGAAGAGCGCCGTGATTTCACCTTTTCGGCCAAGGAAGCGCACCCGCGCCTCTTCCACTTCCTTCTGCGTCTTGCACTGGAGCGCTTTCAGCTCCGCAAAGACTTTATCGATATCTTCTCTTTTCATATTCTAACGTTTCGCGGCGCGCTTGTCGCGCGCTTTCTTTTCACGGGCGGCGCCGCTCTTGAGGTACTTCTGCCACTGCTGCTCGTCGAACACCTTCTGCATGGCGTTGTAGATCTGCTCCGCCCATTTGTCCTGCACCTGCTGGTACACGTCGGCGTTGCTGATCTTCGCAGTCTGCAGGCCCTTGAGTTCGGCGCGGAGGGCTTCGTAGTCGTGCGTCAGGATGGAGTCCACGTAGAAGGTCTGCCAGTCCTCGAGGCCGAGCAGATTCTCGTAGTTCTCGATCGTGCGGTCGATAGCCTCACGCATCTGCTTGAGCTGCTCTTCTTCGTTCTGCGGCTGCTGCGCCCATGCCGTCAGGGACAGGAGCAACGAACAGAAAATCCCGAAAAATTTTATAGCTTTGTACATCATTCTGATAGTTTCCGGGGCAAGCCCGGAATGACTAGGACCTGCAAATTTAAGAAGAAAAGATAAAATGAGAAAATTTCTGTGCATCATCGTGTTCGCCGCGGCCGTCGCCGCCGGTCGGGCGGACGCCTGTACCAACGTCATCATCAGCCCCGGCGCCAGCGCGGACGGCTCGAGCATGGTCTCCTACGCCGCCGACTCGCACGGCCTCTTCGGCGAACTCTATTTCCGCCCCGCGGGCCGCTTCCAGGCCGGCAGCAGCCTCGCCATCCGCGAGTGGGACACGGGCAAGCCGCTGGGCAGCATCGCCCAGGTGGCCCGCACCTGGCAGACCGTCGGCAACATGAACCAGCGCCAGCTCATCATCGGTGAAACCACCTGGGGCGGCCGCGAGGAGCAGATGGACCCGGCCGGCATCATGGACTACGGCTCCCTGATCTATGTGACCCTGCAGCGCGCCAGCACGGCGCGGGAGGCCATCGCGACCATCGTGGAGCTCGCCAACACCTACGGCTACCCCTCCGAGGGCGAGACCTTCTCGATCGCCGACCCCCAGGAGGCCTGGGTGATGGACCTCGTGGGCAAGGGCCCGGACGACAAGGGCATCGTGTGGGTGGCCCGGCGCGTGCCGGACGGCTACATCTGCGCCCACGCCAACCAGGCCCGCATCACGCGTTTCCCGCAGGATGATCCGGACAACTGCCTCTTCGCTCCGGACGTGATCAGCTTCGCCCGCGAGCAGGGCTGGTACGAGGGCGAGGATGCGGATTTCAGCTTCCGCGACGCCTACAATCCGCTCGATTTCGGCGGCGCCCGCGCCTGCGACGCCCGCGCCTGGAGCGCCTTCAACATCCTCTGCGACGGCGTCTTCACCTACGAGGAAAACGGCGCCGAGATCTCCCGCCCGGCCGCCGACTGGCTGGACTACGCGATGGGCTATGACCTGCAGGGCGAAATGCCGCTCTTCGTCAAGCCGGCCCGCAAGATCACGGTCAAGGACGTGGCCGACGTGATGCGCGACCACTACGAGGGCACCCCGATGGACATGACCACCGACATCGGCGCGGGCGGCAACGGCCTGCCCTACCGCTGGCGTCCGATGAACTTCACCGTGGACGGGAAAACTTACCTCAACGAGCGCGCCATCGCCACGCAGCAGACAGGCTTCTGGTTCGTCGCCCAAGCGCGCGGCTACCTGCCCGCCGAGGTCGGCGCGTTGATCTGGTTCGGCTGCGACGATGCCGCCACCTCCTACCTCACCCCGATCTACGCCAACCTCACGAAGGTGCCCGAGTGCTTGCGCGAGGGCAACGGCGACCTGCTGCACTACAGCCCCACCGCGCAGTTCTGGATGTGCAACCGCGTGGCGAACGCCTGCTACAAGATGTATGACCGGATGGCACCCGTGGCCCGCGCGGCGGCGGATGCCTTCGAGCGGGAACAATTGGAGAAAGGTATTCCTGAAATGGATGCCAAACTCGCGAAGCTCGTGGAAAAGGGCCGCTTGCGCAAGGCGCGCAAGCTCATGACGAGATATAGCGTAGAGACGGCCCAGAAGCAGTTTGCCGACTGGACGAAGCTCGAGGAACTGCTGCTCGTCAAGTTTATCGACGGCAACATCAAGGCCCAGGAAGAAGACGGCTCTTTCGCCCACACCGAGTACGGCCCCGGTTTCCCGAAGGGCCTGCAGTATGGCGGCTACAACGAGCTATGGAAGGCTGCCGTCGCCCGCGACCCGCACGCCCCGGTGCTGGAATCCCGCTAG
>JAFXUS010000062.1 GCA_017535125.1 Bacteroidales bacterium
ATACAACGAGCAGCGCCCCGCCAAACGGTGGGGCGCTGCTCGTTTGTAGTTGATCCTAGGCGCGGTGCAGGAACGCGTCGAGGATGGGTTGCAAGGTGTTGAGGTCGGGGACGAGGACCTGACGGGGCTTGGATCCCTCCTGCGGGCCGACGATGCCGGCGGCCTCGAGCTGGTCCATCACGCGGCCGGCCTTGGCGTAGCCCATGCCGAGCTTGCGCTGGAGGTCGGAGGTGGAGCCGCGCTGGCTCAGGACCACCATCTTGGCGGCCTCCTCGAAGCGTTCGTCCACCTTGGACATGTCGACCATGCCGCCTTCGCCGCCCTCGGCGCCCGGCTCTTCTGCCGGCGGGAGGTAGTACGGCGTGTTGTAGCAGCGGCCGTAGCCGACCTGCTCACCGATGAACTCGGTGATCGCGTCGATCTCCTTGCCGTCGATGAAGCCGCACTGGATGCGCTCGGAGTCGATGCCGGCGGAGAAGAGCATGTCGCCGCGGCCGATCAGTTTCTCGGCGCCCGGGGCGTCGAGGATGGTCATGGAGTCCACGCGGGACGCCACGCGGAAGGCGATGCGCATCGGGAAGTTGCTCTTGATGATGCCGGAGATGACGTCCACGGACGGACGCTGGGTCGCGAGAATTACGTGCAGGCCCGCCGCGCGGCCCTTCTGGGCCAGGCGGATGATGGAGTTGGTGATACTCCGGCTGGCGGCGCGCGCATCCGGGGAAGCGCCCGTCGTCATCGTAAGGTCGGCGTACTCGTCGACGACCACCACGATGTACGGGAGGTAGCGGTGGCCGTGGTCCGGCCGCAGCTTGCGCTCCTTGTATTTCTCGTTGTAGAGGGTGATCTTGTTCACGCCCGCCTTGCTCAGCAGCTCGTAGCGGTCGTCCATCTCGGTGCACAGCGAGCGGAGGATCTTCTCCGCATCCTTGGGCTTCTTGACAATGGCGTTCGCGCGCTCGTCGTCCTCGTCGGTGGAGTCCGGAAGCACGGCCAGGTAGTGCTTGAGCAGCTGGCCGTAGGAGGAGAACTCGACCATCTTCGGGTCGATGAAGACGAACTTCAGCTCCGAAGGGTGCTTGCTGTAGAGGAGCGAGGACACGATAACGTTGAGGCCCACGGATTTACCTTGCTTGGTGGCACCGGCGATGAGCAGGTGCGGGGCGTCGGCGAGGTCGAACACGCGGACTTTCTGCGTGATCGTGTAGCCGATGGCGACGGGCAGGTCCGCCTTGGTGTTGCGGAAGGCGTCGTCGTTGAGCAGGGCCTTGAGCGGCACGATGGAGGCGTAGTCGTTGGCCACCTCGATGCCGACGGAGTCGGACAGGGTCACGACGCGCACGCCCTTGGCGTTGAGCGAGAGGGCGATGTCCTCCTGCAGTTTCTTGATGTCCGCGATCTTGACGCCGGGCGCCGGATAGACCTTATATAAGGTAACGGTCGGACCCACGATGGCCTTGACGTCGTTGACCTGGATCTTGTAGTTGGCGAGGGCCGCGCGGATCTTGTTGTTGTTGCGCGTGAGCTCCTCGGTGGACACTTCCCGGCGACCGCTGGCATAGCTCTCCAGCAGGTCCAGCGACGGGAACTGGTATTTCGGCAGGCCGTCCGGCGGGTCGAGGCGGTTGTCGATCGGCGTCAGGTCCTCGACCTGCTCGGCCTCGAGGCCGTTGTCCGCGACAATCTCGAAATTCCCTTCGGAAGCGTCCGGTTTGTCCTTGCCGTCATTCGCCGTATTCGGAGATTCCGGGTCTGCGCCCGGAATGACTACGGAGGAATCCGAAATGACTAAAGACGGCTCCGGAATGACTCCCATGTCGTCCGGGATGAGTTCCGGCTCGTCCGGTTCTGGTTCTTCCTCCAGCGGCTCCGGCTCTTCGACCGGTTCTTCGGCCGGGACAACGGCCGGCTCCTTCGGCTTCTTCACGCCGATCGAGGCGAACCAGCGGTTGAAACGCTTGGAGGCGAAGAAGAGGAACGCGGCCACCAGGATGACGATGAAAAGTCCCGTCACGATGGGGCCGAAAAGATTCTCCGCCCAAGTCACGACGCTGGCGCCGCAACGGCCGCCCAGGCCGCCGCCGAACAGGAGGTCCAACCCTGCGCGCCTGCCCACGAAAGCGAGCACGAGCGAGGAGAAAAAGGCGCCGAAGAGCGCGATGAGCGCGGTTTTGATCAGCGAATACGGCCAGCGATGCGCCAGCAGGCGCACGGAGACGGCCGTCAGGATGATCAGCAGGGAGAAGCTGCCCAGGCCGAACAGGTCGGCGACGAGCAGGTGCCCGGTCCTGAAGCCGAGCTTGCCGGCGGCGTTGCCCACGACGCGTCCGGCCTGCATGGCATCCGGATCGCCCAGCAGGCTCATGTCTTCCCGCCAGTGGAAAAGGTAGGAGAAAGTGGAAATGAAGATGAAGAGGGTCAGCGCGGCCACGCACAGACCCGCGATCCGCACGGCTGCGGCCCGCTCTTCTTCGTCCCAGGATTGCCAGATTCTCATTTCTTCTTGAATGCCCGTTTGTAATTGTTCTTGCGCTGCCGGTTACGCTGGCCGTTGCCCGGCTGTCCCACGTTGATGCCCATGCCCGGACGCGAGAAATTGGCGTCGCCGGCAATCTTGCTCAGGCTGATCCCCTCCGGGACCTTGAGGCGGTAGTCGGACAACTTCTCGATGTCGGCGAAAATGGTCTCGTCGGCCACGCTGTCCTTGTTCCAGATCAGATACTGCGTCCGCATGTAGATGGCGAGCGAACGGATCATCTCCGTCTTCACCTCGCCGTCCGGCTGCTCGCAGAGCAGGTTGATGATGCTCTCGATGTTGCGTCCGTAGTGGAACGCCTTGATGCGCGTACCCTTCATGGGCACGGGCACGGGGTCGGTGGTGAAGGTCTCCGCCACCGGGCAGGGATACGGGGAATCCACGTCCAGGTCGAAGCCAGCAATCATGTAGAGATGATCCCAGAGCTTGTGTTCGAAATTGTCCTGGCTGTGCACCTGCGGGTTGAGAAGTTCCATCACTTTCACGACGGCGCGCGCCTGTTCGGTGCGTTTCTCCTTGTCCGGAATCGCCTTGAGCTGCTCCACCATCTTGAGCACGTTACGGCCGTACTCCGGCATGGCGAGCTTCTCGCGTGTGGTGTTGTAATCCAGTTTATGGGAAGTTTCGTTCAGATCCATGTATTTGCGATAAATGTCAATAGACAACAAAGATAATCAATTTCGCGGAATATCCGTTCCCAACGCCTGGGCCGCGAAACCGTCGGACATCCAGGTCCCTCCCGACATGATCAGGTACCCTTCCAGTTCCGGACGGGACTCGATCAGGGCGCGGGCCTCTTCCGGGCCGAGCACCATGCAGGCCGTCGCCAGGGCGTCCGCCTCCGTGGCGCTGGGGGCCACGATGGTGGCGCTCAGCAGGTCGTGCGTGACGGGATAGCCGGTGCGCGGATCGATCGTATGGGCGTATTTCTTGCCGTCCTTGACGTAGAATTTACGATAGTTGCCGGAGGTGACGATGCCGCAGGGACGGCCGTCGGACTGCCAGATGCCGCGGAGGTCCTGTCCGGGCGTGGTGTTGCCGTCCACCGGGTTGTCCACGCCGATAGTCCAGCCGCGTCCCGAGGCATTGACGCCCTCGCAGAAAATCTCGCCGATGTCCACCAGCATGTTGTGCACCCCGAGGGAATGCAGGTATCCCGCGACGATGTCGCAGGTATATCCCTGGGCGATGGCGTTGAAATTCAGCACCTTCTCATCCTTGCATGCAGCCAGGGCGGCCTGGATGCGCTCCGGATCCGGCAGGCTGTCCGTCGTGAAACCGAAACCCCAGATGTCGAATAGCGGGGCGCTGGCGGCGTCGAAGGCGCCGTTCGTCTCCGTGCGATAGCGCTCGGACAAGGCGCGCACTTCGTAGAAGAAGCGGTTGGGAAGAATGTCTTCGCCGGCATTATATCGCGACAGCAGCGAGTTCTTGTTGTACCCCGACACGCTGAAATCGATCGAGTCAAGCAGGGCGTCGATGGTATGTTGGATCGTGCGGGCGGACGTGGTGACCCCGGTCAGGTCGGCCTTGACCGTGTACGTGCCACCCTGGGCGTAGCCGGAGAAAGTTACATACCGGCCCTGCCGGCATCCTGCCAGGATGCAGACGAGCAACAGAGTGGAAAAAATAATGCTGTGTTTCATCGCTTCGGCAAAGTATTTGCACAAAGTTAGCGGTTTTTCGCGCATTTTTGCGCATATTTGCAAATTGTAAGCTAAGAAAGTATGAAGTTGCACAGAATCCTGCTTCCCGCCGTCCTCGCCGCCATCTTAGCGGTGATGCCCGGGTGCAAGAAAGAAAATACGGAGACGAAATCGCTGGAGGGAGTTTTGACCATCACCATGCCGCACTACATGCAGGCGGGAGAGAGCAAGACCTTCCAGATCGACACGATGATGACGCTTGTCTGCCCGGACGGAGAACCGATCGGGTATTATTTCTACGACACGGACCGGGCCAAGAGCGACACCCTGGTGACGGCCGACGGCGTGATCAAGAATCACTACTACACCTACACGGCTCCGGAAAAGACGGAGACCCTCTCGCTTACGCTCGGCGCTTTCATGCCGGCGAACTCGAAGTACTCGAAAACCGTTGCCACGGCCAATTTCGTCGTCGTGATTCCCGGCCTGTCCGGGAACGGATCCATTACTCATTTCGACAAAACCGGTTCCGAGACGTTTACGGATGCCCGCGACGGTAAGAACTACTACTATACCCGTATCGGCGACCGCGACTGGATGCGCCACAACCTGGCCTGGGAGGGCGCCGGACGTCCTTTTGACGACTGCGGCGCCATGACGGACGTCTTCGGCCGCTACTACACCTGGGAGGAAGCGCAGACCGCCTGCCCCGACGGCTGGCACCTGCCTTCGGATGCCGATTGGGCCGCGCTGCAGGCGAATGCCCAGGCCGGTCAGAACATTGTCGGCCTGGCCGGCAAAATAATGGGTGACATCTATTTCAACGGCGTCAAGATGTGGGAATACTGGCGGGAGGTGAAGATCACGGACGAGCTGCGCTTCTCCGCAATCCCCGTGGGTTACTGCGCCGGCAACATTTTTGACGGCACCTACACCTTCGCCGCCTTCTGGACCTCCGACGAAGCGGACGGTCTGGGCGTCTGCCGATACATCTACCAGGACAAGGATATCGCCTATTACGGCCGCATGTCCAAGACGGACTTCGCCGCTTCCGTGCGCTGCGTCAGGGAATAGCCGCAACCGTTTCGAGAAACTGCAAGAGCAACTGGCCGAGCATATCGGCCAGTTTTTTTATGCCCTCCGGGCAATGGCCGCCCGCGGCGATCACGGGCAGGGAGCAGCAGATGAACGCCTCCGTCAGGGGCAGCGCACCGAGATTCGTGAGCAGGAAGTATTTCGGGAAACTATGGAAGCGGATCCACACAAGCGGCGCCGTGAAGAGCTGGCAGGAGCAGGTCAGCGCCACGGCGCTCCAGATGCGGCGAAGCGGGTTATAGCGACCGCCGGGATACCATGCGTCGAGTCGCGGGAAGACCAGCACGATGCCGAGCATCGCGAGGTAGGAGAGCTGGAAACCGAGGCTCGTGACGACACCCGGCGCGATGGCCAGCTGGATGGTCAGCGCAGCGCAGAAGATGTTCAGCGGCCGGCGCCGACGCCCCGGCAGCAGGCGCGACAATTCATTTAAGACAATGAAGAGGAATGCGCGCACGAGCGAGGGTGACGCGCCCGTCATGACGACGTAGGCCGCCGCGAAGCCAGTCTGGATGATGCTGCGCGCGACGGTCGTACCCCGGCTCCGCCCCATCCAGCGCAGCGCGGCGTGGAGGATGCCATAGAGCATGCCCAGGTGCAGTCCGGACAGGGCGAGGATGTGGGACGCGCCGGCGGCGCGGAAGGCCGCGACGGTCCCGCGGTCGAGTCCGTCGCGCTGCCCGGCCAGCAGGGCTTTCAGGAGCGCCGCCGTGCCCGCGTGGGGAAATTCCGCGTCGTCGATAGCGCGAAGCAGCCCGTCGATCGCCCGCGCCGCACCCGGTCCGGGTGCTTGCCGCAGGGGAACGGACAGCGCGGAGGAGCAGTAGCAGAAGATGCCGAGCAGGCAGAACAGCAGGGGGTACAGCGTCGCGATCCGCCGCCGTCCGGCGGCCGGAACAAGCAGGGCCGCCACCGCGAGGCAGCTCCCCGCGGCGGCCGCATACGGCGCACCTCCCCCAGGCGGCAAACATGCCGCCAGTGTCACTCCTGCTGAAAATGGGATTGAAATCGCCACGATGTCTCTCCGCACGACCATTTCAATCGAATTTTTGCCAAAATACGCAATATTTCGTAATTTTGCATGCTAAAGTCAAAGAAACCGAAACCAATATGATTATCCTTGTCATCAACTGCGGAAGTTCTTCGGTCAAGTACCAGCTGCTGGACATGAAGAACGACGACGTATATGATCTGCTCGCCAAAGGCCTGGTCGAGAAAATCGGCCTGCCCGACGGCTGCCTCACCCACAAACCCACCGGCAAGGAGCCGTACACGGTGACGCAGCCCATTCCCGACCACAAGGTCGGCATGAAGCTCGTCCTCGACGCGCTCGTGGATCCGGAGCACGGCGTGCTCTCCAGCTTCGACGACATCGAAGCCGTCGGCCACCGCATCGTGCAGGGAGCGGATTTCTTCTCCGGGAGCACCCTCGTCAGCGACGACGTACTGAAGAAGATCGAGATCTGCTGCGATTTCGCGCCGCTCCACAACCCGGCCCACCTGCTCGGCATCCATGCCATTTCGCACGTCCTGCCCGACGTGCCGCAGGTCGTGACCTTCGACACCGCCTTCCACCAGACGATGGAGCCGTACGCCTACATGTACGCCCTTCCCTATGAGTATTATGAGAAGTACCGCGTCCGCCGCTACGGCGCCCACGGCACCTCCCACCAATACGTTTCCCAGCGCGGCGCCAAGCTCGCCGGGCTGGACCTCGCCCACTCCAAGATCATCACCTGCCACCTCGGCAACGGCAGCTCCGTGACCGCCATCAAGGACGGCAAGGTCGTGGACACCTCCATGGGCTTCACCCCGCTCGAGGGCATGATCATGGGCACCCGCTGCGGCAACATCGACGCCAACATCATCCCGTACATCATGAAGAAGGAGGGCCTGACCCCCGACGAGATGACGACCATCATGAACAAGAAGAGCGGCTTCCTCGGCCTGTCCGGCAAGAGCTCCGACCTGCGCGACATGGACGCCGCGGCCAAGGCCGGCGACGCCCGCGCCAAGATCGTGCTCAAGAAGCTGACCTACGACACCATCAAGAACGTGGGCGCCTATATCGCCGAGATGAACGGCGTGGACCTCATCGTCTTCACGGCCGGCATCGGCGAGAACAACCCGCGCCTGCGCCGCCACATCTGCGAGAACCTGTCCTACATGGGTGTCAAGATCGACATCGACGCCAACGACGGCGCCCGCAGCGAGGAGACTATCATCTCCGCCCCGGACTCCACCGTCAAGGTGGCCCTCATCCCGACCAACGAAGAGCTGGTCATCGCCCGTGACACGATGCACATTGTCACTGAACTCGAAAACTAATCCCGACTTATGTCTACCCTCATTGACCAGATCATCGCGCGTGCCCAGTCCAACAAGCAGCGCATCGTGCTCCCGGAATCCTTCGAGGAGCGTACCATCACGGCGGCCGACCGCGCCATCGCCGACGGCCTTGCTGACATCATCCTGATCGGCAACCGCGAGAAAGTCCTCGCCTATGCCGCGGAGCTTGGCCTGAAGCACATCGCCAAGGCGACGATCATCGATCCCGAGACGAGCGAGAAGACCGCCGAATACGCGAATCTGCTCTATGAGCTGCGCAAGAACAAGGGCATGACCCCGGAAGTCGCGGCCAAGACGGTGCTTGACCCGCTGTACTTCGGCTGCCTCATCATCAAGAGCGGCGACGCCGACGGCCAGATCAGCGGTGCCCTCTCCACGACCGGAGAGACCCTCCGCCCGGCCCTGCAGATCATCAAGTGCGCCCCCGGCATCACCTGCGTGAGCGGCGCCATGCTGATGATCACCAAGACCCCGCAGTACGGTGAGAACGGCGTGCTGGTGATCGGCGACGTGGCCGTGACCCCGGCTCCGGATGCCCAGCAGCTGGCCCAGATCGCTGTCTGCACGGCACAGACGGCCAAGAGCGTGGCCGGTTTTGCGGATCCGCGCGTGGCGATGCTGTCCTTCTCCACGAAGGGCTCCGCCAAGCATGAGGTGGTGGACAAGGTGGTCGAGGCGACCGCGCTGGCGAAACAGCTCGATCCGGCCCTCAAGGTCGATGGCGAGTTGCAGGCCGACGCCGCCCTGGTCCCGTCCGTGGGAAAGAAGAAGGCCCCCGGTTCCGAAATCGCCGGCAACGCCAACGTCCTCGTGTTCCCGAATCTCGAAGTCGGCAACATCGCCTACAAGCTCATCCAGCGTCTCGGCGAGGCTGACGCCATCGGCCCCATCCTCCAGGGCATCGCCCGGCCGGTCAACGACCTCAGCCGCGGCTGCTCCGTGGACGACGTTTACAAGATGATCGCCATCACCGCCTGCCAGGCGATGGACGCGAAATAGC
>JAFXUS010000063.1 GCA_017535125.1 Bacteroidales bacterium
CTCTTCGACCTGGACTGGTGGAAGTTCAACCGCACGGTCAACATGCCGATTATCCAGACCAAGTTCACCGCAGATCCGGCGCCGATGGTTTATGACGATACGGTCTATCTGTACACGACCCACGACGAGGACGGAGCCGAGGGCTTCGAGATGTTCGACTGGCTGCTCTATACTTCTACCGACATGGTGAACTGGACGGACCACGGCGCGGTGGCCTCGCTGGACGATTTCGCCTGGTACGAGGGCAAGAACGGCGCCTGGGCCGAGTGCGTGGTGGAACGGAACGGGAAGTTCTATATGTACTGCCCGATCCACGGCCACGGCATCGGTGTGCTGGTGGCGGATTCGCCCTTCGGGCCCTTCACTGACCCGCTCGGGGAGCCTCTGGTGTGGCAGAAGGAGCACTGGTACGACATCGACCCGTCGGTCTTCATCGACGACGACGGACAGGCCTATATGTACTGGGGCAATCCGAACGTCTATTGGGCGAAGCTGAACGAGGACATGATCTCGCTTGACGGTCCCATCCACATGCTGGACTACAAGATCGCGCATTACCAGGAAGGCCCCTGGTTCTACAAGCATGACGGCCACTATTATCTCGCCTTTGCTTCGACCTGCTGCCCGGAGGGTATCGGCTACGCGATGGCGGACAGCCCGGAGGGCCCCTGGCGCTCGATGGGCCACATCATGGACCGCACCTGGCGCACCCGGGGCAACCATCCCGGTATCATCGACTACAAGGGACAGTCCTATATCTTCGGCTTGAATTACGATCTCCATCACCTGGAGACTTTCAAGCACGCCGAGCAGCGGAGCGTGTCCGCCGCTCCGATGTGCTACGAGGCCGACGGCTCCATCCGCAAAGTGCCGTACTGGATGGACAACGTGCTGGAGCAGATCGAGCCTTTCAACCCGTATCGCCGGGTGCCGGCTGCGACGATGGCCTGGGGTTATGGCCTGAAGACCCGCAAGGACGCGGGGCGGGGGATCGTGGTGAATGACATCGACGCGGGCGAATACCTGCTGGTGAAGGGGGTGGATTTCGGCGCCCGTGGCGCCAGGTCCTTGACAGCGAGCGTGCACGCGCCTGCGGGCGCATGCATCGAAGTGCACCTGGACAGCGCGGACGGCCCGCTGGCGGGTACGCTGAAGTTCAAGCCCGGCAGCGGTTGGAAGCAGCAGAACGGGCGCCTAAATGGTGCCAAGGGTGTACATGACCTGTATTTCGTCTTCACGGAAGGCGGCTTCGAATGGGAATGGTGGACCATGAAATAAAACCAACATTATAACCGATGAAACGTATCCTGTTGCTTTGTGCCGTCCTGCTTGCGGCGGCCTGCGCGAAACCGACGACGCTGTGTGTCAACCCGTTGACCTATACCGACATCCCGGACAACGACGTGGTCCGGGTGGGGGAGGATTATTACATGGTCAGCACCACGATGTATTTCTGCCCGGGCGCGCCCATCATGCATTCGCGTGACCTGGTGCACTGGCGCCTCGTGGATTATGTCTATGACTGCCTGGAGGATGACGATGTCTATAATCTCCGGAATGGCCGTAACGCCTACGGCAAGGGTCAGTGGGCGACTTCGCTGCGTTACGAGAACGGGCGCTGGTATGCGCTCTTTATCGCCAACGACCAACGCAAGACCTATATTTATTCTACGCCGAAGATCGGCGAACCGTGGACGCGCAGCGTCATCGACCAGCCCTTCCACGACGCTTCGCTGCTCTTCGAGGACGGCCGCGTGTACGTGGTCTGGGGCAACGGCGAGATCCATATCACCGAACTGAAGCCGGACCTGAGCGGCGTGCAGGAGGGTGGGGTGGACCAGGTACTTTTCACCAGCCCGCGCGAGGGTTATATTCTGCGGGCCGAAGGCGCGCACATTTACCACATCGGCGACTGGTACTATGTCCTCGTGATCGACTGGCCGGCCGGCGGCGTGCGCACGGAGACCTGCTGGCGCAGCAAGACCCTGCTGGGAGAATATGAGTCGAAGACCATCCTGCAGGGTGCTTTCGACGGCCGCGGCGACGGTGTGGCGCAGGGCGCCATTTTCGACACGCCGCGCGGTGACTGGTACGCGATGATGTTCCAGGACCATGGCGGCGTGGGTCGCATCCCGACGCTCCAGCCTATGGTTTGGGAGGACGGCTGGCCCATCCTGGGTGACGCCACCGTCCCGGTCAAGGAGTTCGAAGTGAACCTCGCTCCGGACGGAGAGAATTATACCTGGGCCTCCGACGAATTCGATTCCGACAAGCTCGCACTGGTCTGGCAGTGGAACCACAAGCCGCTGGACGGATGCTGGTCGCTGACCGATCGTCCGGGCTGGCTGCGCCTGACCACAGGACAGCTCGCCACGGGCCTGCCGGATGCGCGCAATACCTTGACCCAGCGCACTTTCGGTCCGCGCTGTACCAGCACCGTCCTGTTGGACGCCTCCGGCCTGCAGGTCGGCGATTTCGCGGGCCTGAGCGCTTTCCAGAGCAACCGGGCCGACATCGGTCTGCGCCGCACGGAGGCCGGCCTGGAACTCTATGCCATCCATGAAGGGCCGCAGCGGGGTCCCGGCCGTACGATGACCCGCGTGCAGCAGGAACTGCTCTGCCAGCCCGCCGAATGGGATCAGGTAATGCTGCGGGTCCGCTATGATTTCGACAAGGACCAGGCCTGGCTGGGCTACAGTTATGACGGCGCGGTCTGGACGGAGCTGGACACCCCGTTGCAGATGCGCTTTTCGCTGGATTATTTCACCGGCTACCGCAGCGCGCTCTACTGCTACTCCACGCAAACCCTCGGCGGCCACGCCGACTTCGACTGGTTCCACCAAGAATAATGACACATATGAAAAAATCCGTTTTCTGCTGGATGCTGATGCTTGCCGCGACACTGACCACGATGGCGCAGAATGGCGTATCGGTCCAGTTTTATACCCCCACGACCGTGCGCATCGTCAAGGGCGGGGCGGCACCGGAGCACAGTTTCGCCGTGACTGCGGCGCCGCGACAGGTCGATGTCAAGACTTCCGTCGCCAAGGGCGGAACGGTTTACGACAGCGGCGCGATGAAGGTGGCCGTGGCCAATGATGGCACGGTCCGGTTCTTCTCCCGGAAGGGCTTCCTTTTGTTGAAGGAAGGCGCCTGTAGCCTGGAGCCGATCCCCGAAGGCCTGGACAAGGGTCTGAACAAAGTGCATCAAACCTTCCTGCCGGAGGCGGACGAACCCTTCTACGGACTCGGCATCCTGCAGGACGGCGCCCTGTCGCTGCGCGGCAAGGAGCGCCGAATGATCCAGAACAATACCGAGGATTTCATCCCCGTCGTCCAGTCCGTCAAGGGCTACGGCATCTTCTGGGACAACACCTCTCCGACCGTCTTCCGCGATGACGCGGACGGCATGCATTTCGAGTCCGAGGTGGGGGAGGCCGTGGACTATTATTTCATCTACGGCGGCAACGCCGACGGCGTGATCGCGGGCATCCGGGAACTCACCGGCCACGTGCCGATGCTCCCGATGTGGAGCTTCGGCTTCATGCAGAGCCGCGAGCGCTACAAGAGCAGCAAGGAGTTGCTGGACGCCTTGCACGGCTACCGCGAGCGCGGCGTCCCCATCGACTGCGTCATACAGGACTGGCAGTACTGGGGCAACAACTACCAGTGGAACGCCATGGAGTTCCTGAACGACGACTTCCGCAACGCGCAGGCGATGATCGACGAGGTCCACGCGCAGCACGCCAAGTTGATGATCTCCATCTGGGCCTCCTTCGGCCCGATGACCAAGCCCTACCGTGAACTCGACGCCAAGGGGCTGCTCTTCGACTTCGCCACCTGGCCGCAGTCCGGTCTGCCTGACTGGCCGCCCCGGCGCGACTACCCTTCGGGCGTGAAGCCCTACAACCCCTATTCCGCGGAAGCCCGCGACATCTACTGGAAGAACCTGCTCCGCCTGGAGAATATGGGCATCGACGCCTGGTGGATGGACTCTACCGAGCCGGACCACCTCGACTTCAAGGAGAGCGACCTCGACTTCGAGACGGGCGTCGGCTCCTTCCGGAAAGTGCGCAACGCCTTCCCGCTCCTGTCGGTGGAAGGCGTGTATGACAACCAGAAAACCGTCTCCGAGCGCCGCGTGATGGTGCTTACCCGCTCGGCCTGGGTCGGGCAGCAGCGCACCGGCGCCAATACCTGGAGCGGCGACGTCTATTCCAACTGGGACAATTTCCGCGCCCAGATTCCTGCCGGCCTGGGCTTCGCCCTGACGGGCAATCCGAACTTCAACACCGACTGTGGCGGCTTCTTCCCGACGAACTACAACCGCCGCGGCGCCACCGCCACCTGCGCGCAGAATCCGCTCTTCCAGGAGCTCTACGTGCGTTGGTTGCAGTACGGTGCCTTCTGCCCGATGATGCGCAGCCACGGCGAGAGCTCCCGCCGCGAGATCTGGGAGTTCGGCGTCCCCGGCGAGCCGGTCTATGACGCCATCGAGAAGACCATCCGCCTGCGCTATCAGCTGCTGCCGTACATCTACGGTACCGCCCACGAGGTCACGGCGGCAGACGGCACCTTCCAGCGCGCGCTGTTCATGGATTTCCCGGACGATAAGGCCGGGTGGGAGCGTAATGACGAATTCCTTTTCGGCCGCGAACTGCTCGTGGCCCCCGTCGTCCACGCCCAGTACACGCCGGAGAAGGTCGCCTTCGACGACACGCCGGTGGACTTTTCCGCCGAGCGCAGCACGCAGGTCTATCTGCCCAAGGGCGCCGACTGGTACGACTTCTGGACCGGGGCGCGCCTGAAGGGCGGCCAGACGCTCACGCGCGCCACGCACCTGGACACGGTGCCCCTTTATGTCCGCGCCGGCTCCATCGTTCCGCTCGGCCCGGACGTGCAATATACCGGCGAGAAACCCTGGGACGACCTGGAGATCCGGGTCTATCCCGGCGCCGACGGCAGCTTCACCCTCTACGAAGACGAGGGCGACAGCTACCGCTATGAGCAGGGTACCTGCTCCACCATCGAATTCACCCTTCGCGGCCGCACGCTGACCGTCGGCGCGCGCAGCGGCTCCTTCCCGGGCATGTTGCAGCAGCGCCGCTTCCGCGTGGTTACGCCCGACGGTATCACCCGCGAGCTCCAGTATGACGGCTCCGCCCAAACGATCAAGTTATGATGAAGAAAGTCCTCCTCCCGCTGCTGGCTCTGCTTGCATCCGGCATCACGCTGTCCGCCCAGGACAAACTCTACGCAGATGAATTCCCCCTCGGGGACGTGACCCTGCTGGACGGTCCGCTCAAGCATGCGCGCGACCTCAACATCCAGACGCTGCTCCAGTACGACTGCGACCGCCTGCTGGCCCCGTACCGCAAGGAAGCGGGGCTGGAGCCCAAGGCGCCGACCTACCCGAATTGGGACGGCCTGGACGGCCACGTGGCCGGGCATTACCTGACGGCGATGGCCATCAACGCCGCCACCGGCGACGCCGAGTGCCGCCGCCGGATGGAATACATGCTGTCCGAACTGCAGCTGGTCGCCGACACCAACACCCGC
>JAFXUS010000064.1 GCA_017535125.1 Bacteroidales bacterium
ATCGAGCGCATCCTCTATCTCTCCTTCTCCAAGATCAACACCAAGAATCTGGTCGAGAAGGTCGAGGCTGCCCTCAAGGAAGGCGGTATCGAGAAAGCGAAGGAAGTGTGCCGCGACACCCGTGGCCCCGTCGCCAGCATCTTCTATCAGGGTCTCCTCCGCTATGATCAGGGTCTCGACGTGGTCGAGAAGACGATCGTCTCCTACGGCAGCGTGCAGCAGAGCCAGCTGGAGAGCGGCCTGAGCTGGATCTCCCTGTTCATCGCCATCGCTCCGTCCCTCGGATTCCTCGGTACGGTTATCGGTATGATCAACGCCTTCGACGCCATCCAGGCTGCGGGTGATATCTCCCCGAACGTTGTTGCCGGTGGTATGAAGGTCGCCCTTATCACGACGGTCGGCGGTCTCATCGTCGCCATGATCCTCCAGGTCTTCTACAACTACATCCTTGCGAAGATCGAGTCCATCACCATCGACATGGAAGACTCCTCCATCAGCCTGATCGACGTGCTGACCAAATACGGCCAGAAGAAATAAATCCAATACCGGTTTAAACCACTGAATAATGAAACTTAACAAGATATTCAAATGGGGAATGGTGGTGCTGATCCTTATCAGCGTCGCGATCCTGGTTTGGGGATTCAGCGCAGGTTTCGAGACCGCTGGTCACGAAGCCCTGCCGGCAACGAACGTCCTCCTTACCTGGGCTGCGATCATGATCGGCATCGCTCTCTTCTGCTGGATTGTGATCGGCTTGATCATCAGCATCAAGAACGACCCGAAGTCCATTGTCAAGATGGGCATCGTCCTGGTCGGCATCGCAGTGGTCTGCCTGATCGCCTATCTCCTCGCGAAGGGTGATCCCGTCCCGGGCGCCGCTGTCACTTCGACTCCTGGCGAACTCAAGCTCACTGATACCATTCTGAACCTCACCCTCATTGCCGGTGTTGGCGCCATCCTGGCCATCATCATCGGTGAGATCCGTCTGGCCATCGCTAATAAGAAATAATCATGGCAAAGAAAACACCAGCAATCAATTCGAGTTCTACGGCCGATATCGCGTTCCTGTTGTTGTGCTACTTCCTGATGACCACGACGATGGGTTCCCACTTCGGACTTTCCCGTCGTCTCCCCCCGATGCCTGATCCCAATCAGAAGATCGAGGACCAGAAGGTCAATCGCCGCAACATCATCGTGGTGAAGATCAACTCTGCCGATAGGATTCTTGCCGGTACCGAAGCCATTGATGTCTCTCAGCTCAAAGACAAGATCAAAGAGTTCTTAAGCAACCCCTCCAATGATCCCAACCTTCCCGAGAAGGAAGTGAAGGAGATCGAAGGATACAGCAAGGGCACCTATCCCGTGTCCAAGGGCGTCATTTCCCTGCAGAATGACCGTGGTACCAGCTACCAGGCCTACATCGCCGTGCAGAACGAACTGGTGAAAGCCGTCAACGAACTTCGTGACGACTTCTCCATGAAGGAATATGGTAAGAAGTATTCCCTGCTCGACGAGGACCAGCAGAAGGTCGTCCGCGAATGTGTCCCGCAGAACATTTCCGAGGCGGAGCCTAAGGACGTTGGTAAAAGAAGATAATAGGAGGTAAGATTATGTCAAGATTCAAGAAAGGCGACAAGAAGGAGATGCCGGGTATCACCTCGAGCTCTCTCTCCGATATCGTGTTCATGCTCCTGTTCTTCTTCATGGTCACCACGCAGATGCGTGAGACCGAGAACAAGGTCAAAGTCACCACTCCGGAAGCTTCCGAAGTCGTCAAGCTGGAGCGCAAGGACCTCAACGCTTACATCAACATCGGTTCCCCGACCCTCGCCTATCAGGCGCAGTACGGTACCGATGCCCGTATCCAGTTGAACGACTCCTTCCGCACCACCGACGACATCCGCGACTTCATTGCCGCGGAGCGCGACTCCAAGAGCGAGGCTGACCGCCAGCTGATGACCGTGTCCATCCGGGCCGACCAGGATGTCAGAATGGGTATCGTGACCGATGTGAAGCAGGAGCTGCGTCGCTGCTCCGCGCTGAAGATCATGTACTCTGCAAGAAAGCCTGCAAAATAGCTTTTTGCAGTATTGAATACGAGCAGCCCCCTTCCACGAGGGCTGCTTTTTAAAATCTATAAGAAACAAATGAAGGAAATACTTCGTACCAAGGTGAAGGACCTGCTGCAGATGAAAGCAGGTCAGGAAGTGCTGGCCAAAGGTTGGGTCAGGACCAAGAGAGGGAACAAGGAAATCGCATTCATCGCGCTGAATGACGGATCGACCATCAAGAACGTGCAGATCGTCGTGGACAAGAATGCGGATACGGAGCCGGTGCTGGCACAGATCAGCACGGGCGCCTGCATCGCCGTGCGCGGCAATCTGGTCGAGTCCGTGGGCAGCGGCCAGGCGGTCGAGATTAAGGCGGCGGAGATCACGGTGTACGGCACCTGCGATCCCATGCGCTATCCTCTCCAGAAGAAGGACACCTCCTTCGAGTACCTGCGCACCGTGGCGCACATGCGCCCGAGGACCAACACCTTCGGCGCCATTTACCGCCTGCGCAGCCAGATGGCCTTCGCCATCCACGAGTATTTCCACAGCAAGGGCTTCGTGTATCTGCACACGCCGCTCATCACCGAATCCGACTGCGAAGGCGCCGGCCAGATGTTCCAGGTCACGACCCTCGACCTTGAGAACGTGCCGCGCGACAAGAAGGGCCGCATCGACTATGGACGCGACTTCTTCGGCAAGCAGACGAGCCTGACCGTCAGCGGACAGCTCGAAGGCGAGCTCGGCGCCACCGCACTCGGTGAGATCTACACCTTCGGTCCGACCTTCCGTGCCGAGAACTCCAACACCCCGCGTCACCTCGCGGAATTCTGGATGATCGAACCCGAGATGGCGTTCTACGACATCAAGGACAACATGGACCTGGCCGAAGACTTCATCAAGCACCTCGTGTCTTATGCCCTGGAGAACTGCATGGACGACATCCAGTTCCTCAATGACCGCTACGACCCCGAGCTCGTCGAGCGCCTGCGCGGCGTCATCGGCACGGAGTTCGTGCGCCTCGAGTACACCGAAGGCATCCGCATCCTCGAAGAAGCCGTGAGAAACGGCGTCCAGTTCGAGTATCCGGTCGCCTGGGGCATAGACCTGCAGAGCGAGCATGAGCGCTATCTCGTGGAGAAGCATTTCGGCAAGCCGGTCATCCTCACAGGCTATCCGAAGGATATCAAGGCCTTCTACATGAAGCAGAACGAGGACGGCAAGACGGTCCGCGCCATGGACGTGCTCTTCCCGAAAATTGGCGAAATCATCGGCGGATCCGAGCGTGAAGCCGATCTCGGCAAGCTCGAAGCGCGCATCGACGAGCTGGGCATGAGCCGCAAGAACCTTGAGTGGTACATCGACACCCGCCGTTTCGGCAGCTGCCCGCACAGCGGTTTCGGCCTGGGCTTCGAGCGTCTACTCCTCTTCATCACCGGCATGCAGAACATCCGGGATGTCATCCCCTTCCCGAGAACGCCGAAAAACGCAGAATTTTGACGAATTCAGCATTCTGCACCATTCGATCATCCCTCCTCCCGTCCTCCCCTAACCGTAGGGGAAGAAGCAAATAAAGGAAAAAGCAATGTTAGTAATTGGTATCGCCGGCGGGTCCGGCTCCGGCAAAACCACAGTCGTCAAGGCCATCACACAGCAGCTCAACGCCAAGCGGGTGGTGGTCATCCCCCAGGATTCCTATTATAAGGACTCCAGCGACCTCTCCGATGAGGAGAAGCGCGTTCACAACTTCGACCACCCCGACGCCATCGACTGGGAACTGCTCTGCGAGCAGCTCAGCGAGTTGAAGAAGGGCAAGACCATCCAGCAGCCGGTGTATTCCTACATCTCCTGCTCCCGGTCCAAGACGGAAACCGTGACGGTGGAACCCGCCGACGTGATCATCATCGAGGGCATCCTCATTTTCACCTGCAAGCCCCTGCGTGACCAGATGGACATCAAGATTTTCGTGGATGCAGACGATGACGACCGGCTCATGCGCGTGATGGCGCGCGACATCAGCGAGCGCGGGAAAGACGTGCACTGGGTCATCGAGCGCTACTCCCGCACCGTCAAGCCGATGTACCTCCAGTTCATCGAGCCGAGCAAGCGTTACGCCGACATCATCATTCCACAGGGCGGGCACAACAAAGTGGCTATCGACGTCATTAAAGCCACCATCGAGCAGTCCCTCAAGAACCAAGCTTAACCTCCACCATGCGCCGGCTCTCCCAGGAAGACAAGGCAGGCCTTTACACCACCGTGATCGTTCACCTCGCGGTGGTGATTGTGTTATTGATCGCCGGACTTGACTGGAGCATACGCCAGGAAAACAGCTTCGTACTGGATTTTTCGGCGCTCGAAGAGAAAGAGCGCCTGCAAGAGGAAATCGAACGGCTGCAAGAGGAAGCCGCCTTTAAGGAAAGCATTGCCGAACGGTTGCAGCAGCAGTTGGACGCGGCACCGCCTGTGCGCGGTATCGCCGTGGACCGCGGAGCACTCAAAGATGACCGCGGAACAGATGCTGAACAACTCTACAAGGACGCGCAACGGCTGCAAGAGGAGCTCGCAAAAGGCTATGAAGTCAAGCAGGAGGAAGTCGCGGATCCGGGTCCGGTGATCCCGGAAAAGAAGGAGGAGAAAAAACAGACGGAAACGACCTATAGCGGCCCGTCCGTCATATCTTATTATCTGGAAGGCCGCAAGGCCAGTCATCTGCCCATTCCGGCATATCGCTGCATGGGGGCCGGGCAGGTTACGGTGCTGATCACCGTAAATCCGGGCGGAACCGTCATCGGCGCCAAGGTCGATGAATCCGTTTCAGCCGCAGACGGCTGTCTGCGATCTTTTGCCATCCGCGCCGCGCGGCTCTCCAAGTTCTCCGCCAAAGCGGACGCCCCCTCCAAACAGATCGGCAACATCGTCTACGAATTCGTCGCACAATACTAACCACTCGCACGCAGAGCGCTCGGAGCGAAGCGACAGAGGGGGTGTCGGGGGAACCTTCCCCCGTCAGAGCGGGGCGTTGCGTCCTTTTTTTTGTGCCCAAAGCTAGGGCACAAAAAAGGACGCGCTCCTGGTGCGCGTCCCGAAAAACCAATTATTAACCGTTAGTATCCAGGATATCTAGTTTAAGGTTAGGATTGCCTATTTGTTATGGTCCAAAGGTAGCAAGCAACGGGGAAAATAATGTTTGATATCGTACTGAATAAGTGGATTATTGTATAATTACCAAGAAAAAGTGTATTTTTGTACGAATCAATGTCCCGTTCATGCGAATATTCCGCCTAATTGTCCTGACTGGCTTATTTGGACTGACCGCACTTGCGGCCGCCCAGCCGCCCCATTCCTTTACCCGCTACGGTCGCGAAAACAACTTCAGCGCCACGACCGTCGAAGATATGGCACAGGACAGCCACGGGCAGTTGTGGTTGGCGACCTGGGGCGGATTATACTCCTATGACGGACGCACATTCCGGAACTATCTCACCGACAATCCCGCAGACCGGGACAATCCCCGCAGCAACCACTTCGTGAACGTGGAAGCCCTGGAAAACGACGAGATTCTGGCGCTTTCCTATGATAACCGCCTATATCGGCTCAATCCGGAAAGCCGGCAGCTGGATCTTGTGAACGGCGGAGGGAATGACATCCAGGCCATGTTCCGGCTCCAGGGCGACGAGCTGTATTTCCTGACGACAGGGAATGAGGTGCTGGACGCCACCTTTTCCCGCGCCTGTCTGGTCCGGAATGACGCTACCGTGTATGCGGTCATCAACGGACCGGACGGGAGTGTCTGGATCCTGACGGACAAAGGCATCTACCGGAACGCCGTGCTGGCCACCGACACACCCGCCTACAGCGCCTGGATGGCGGACGGCGTGCTGTATATCGGTTCCGCCAACGGCAAGTTGCTTCGCTTTGAAGACGGTCAGCTCAGCACGCTTCCAACCCGGCTCGGAACCAACATCACCTTCATCGCACCCGTTCCCGAACGCCCGGAACTGCTGCTCGGCTCGGATCACCGCGGCATCGAGGCGCTCAATCTGGACGACAGCACGCAACGCAGCGTCGTCCAGGAGGAAAAAGGCAGCGAGGAGCGCACCTATTCCAGTCGGATGGACGAGAACGGCAACCTGTGGATCTTCCCCCAGCAAGGCAGTTTGTTCTGGTACAACCGGGACAATCATCAATTGTATCCGTTCCTCGGCACGGGCAACCGGCAGGGCTGGAATTCCGAGACGGGCATCACGTCCTTCCTGGTGGACCGTCAGGGGAATCTCTGGATCGGATCGAACTGGGGCGGCCTCGAGCGCATCGTCTTTCACCGGGACAATTTCAATCTGCAGTCCATCGACGGCAGCGGGCAGATTTCGCAGGAAAACAGCATTCGCGCCCTCATTCAGGACGAGTCCGGCTGGATCTACGCCGCCACGCGCGACAGCCGCCTGCATATCTATGATGAATCCTTGCGGGAGCGGGCATCCTGGCGACTGGACCATCCCGCCTTCTCCCTCGCACGCACCCACGACGGCAATCTGTGGGTGGGCACGCGCGGCGCCGGCCTGATGGAAATGACCCTCCAGGTCAACGAGCAGCTCCGCTACAACCTGGTCCGTCATCCCAAGGACGATCTGTTCTACGGGCCGAACAGCGACGACATCTTTTCCCTGCTGGAGGATTCGTCACACCGGCTCTGGATCGGTACTTTCGACGAAGGTGTCGCATACGTGGACTTGGACGGCACGCAACGCCTGTTCATCAGCAAACGCAACCGCCTCAGCTTTCCGACCGACCGGCGCAACCGCATGCGTTGCCTGGCGATGAGTCCGGACGGCCGGCTTTACGCCGGCGGTCAGATGGGTCTGTTCGTCTGCGACCACCCCTTCGGGGAACCCGAGAACATGCATTTCGAGCGCTTCTCGAGCATTATCGACTATGACGTCCAGCATATCCTCTTCACCAGCCAGGGCGAGCTGTATGTCTGTTCTTATGGCGCCGGACTGCTCAAACTGGACAGCGGAAATCCCGACAGCGGCTTCCGCGCCTGGACCGTCAACGAAGGTTTGCTCTCCAACTACGTGCTGTCAGCCATCGAGGATGAGGCGGGAAACCTGTGGATCGCCACGCAGGGCGGGCTCAACCGTCTGAATCCGCGGACCGGGAGCCTCATCGGCTTCCCGTACGACCGGCTGGGGCACAGCCTGCGCTTCAACGAAGGCAGCCCCAACCGCCTGCTGGACGGGAGCATTTGTTTCAACACGTCTGCGGGAATCTTCTATTTCAACCCGGCAGATATTTCCAATGACGATTTCGTTCCCGAACTGCTCGTCCAGGGTTTCTACGTCTCCGGTATCCGGCGGGACATCAGCGAGGACACCCCCTTGCACATCCGTCCCAACGAAGGCATCCGCATGCAGATGGCAGCCCTGGACCTGACGGCGCCCGAGCAGATCCTGTATTCCTATAAACTGGAGGGGGCGGACGAGGACTGGATTCACCTCGGCCACCAGGCCAATCTGGAAATCAAGCCCCTGCGCCCGGGACGCTATACCCTGCGGATCCGGTCCACCAACGGCGGCGGTCTTCAGGTGGACAACGAGCGGTGTTTCACCATCGTGGTCCGCCGGAATCCGCTGCAGTCCGTCTGGTTCGGCATCCTCGCACTGGTGCTGGCCGCCATCGTGGCCTCCGTCCTGACAAGCCGGCATCGCCCGGCTGCAAAGACTTCTGATGACGAAGAGAATCCGCTTCTGAACGGTTTACACGGAGATGACCGCCGTTTTGTCGAATCCTTCACGGCTTTCCTGGAAGCACACTTGGATGACGGCGCACTGGACGTTCCGCAAATCTGCGAAGGGTTGGGCGTCAGCCGATCCGTGCTGTTCGGCCGCTGCAAGGCTCTGCTGGGTACGACACCGGCCACCTACCTGCGCCGCCTGCGGCTGGAACGCGCCAGGGCGCTCATCCGCGAGGGCGGGCGGTCGATGACCGACGTCTCTTATGCCGTAGGGATCAACGATCCCCACTATTTCAGCAAGATCTTCAAGAAAGAATTCGGCGTCACGCCGAGCCGCTTCAAGCAGCAGCCCGAAGCCTAGCGGGCCGCACGCAGCGTGATTACCTGGCCAGGCTCCGTAGCGATGTCGTAAAGATGCGCTTCCGGCGCGACGAAGCCGCGCATCGGCGCCTTCTCGCTAATCATCGGGCGGGAGATCTCCTGCACGGCGAAAAGCACATTGGGATTGAACTCCGTTTCCGCATTCGTCAGGCCCTCCCCCGTCAACGCATCGTAGGAACGGATGCGGAGGTTGCCGCCGATGGTCGAGCGCAGCTGCGCCTCAACGATGTGCCCGTCCTTCCAGACCAAGCGCTCCAGCACGAAACCGCCGCGGGCGCGAAGACCTTCCACGGTGCCGTTCTTCAGCGCATCCGGCAGGGCCGGAAGCAGGTGCACGGCGCCGTCATGGCTCTGCAGGAAGAGCTCCGCGATGCCGGCGGTGCAGCCGAAATTGCCGTCGATCTGGAACGGCGGATGGGAGTCGAACAGGTTGGGATAGGTGCCGCCCGTCTGCCAGCGTCGGCTGGGATCGACCAGGGTGAGCTGGTCCGTGATCAGTTTGAAGGCATGGTTGCCGTCCAGCATGCGTGCCCAGAGGCAAACCTTCCAACCCATCGACCAGCCGGTCGAAGGATCGCCGCGCTGGATCAGCGTGTTGCGCACGCCCTCGGTGAGGACCGGCGTGCGGTAAGGCGAAATCTGATAGCCCGGATAGAAACCCCACAGGTGCGAGACGTGGCGGTGGTTGTCGGTCGGGCTGTCCCAGTCCTCGAACCACTCCTGCAGCTGGCCGTATTGCCCGATCTGCATCGGCGGCAGCCGGCGGCGCATGGTCGCAAGCGTGTCGGCGAACGCCGCGTCGCAGCCCAGGATGGCCGCCGCACGCTCCGTGTTGGAGAAGAGGTCGGTCACCAGCTGGTTGTCCATCGTGATGCCGGCAAACATGTTGGTCTTCAGGTGCGCCGGACGGTTCTCGGGCGAGTCGGACGGCGTCACCACCAGGTAGCCCGTATTCGGATCCTCCACGAGGAAATCGACGAAGAACTCGGCGGCCCCCTTCATCAGCGGATACGCTTCCGCGAGATAATCCTTGTCGCCATTATAAAGATAGCGGTCCCATAGATGCTGGCACAGCCAGGCGGCGCCGCTCGGCCACAGGCCGCAGTAAGCATAGTCCAGCGCGCCCGTGATGCGCCAAAGGTCGGAATTGTGGTGCACCACCCAGCCGCGGCAGCCGTACATGTAGCGGGCGGTATTGGCGCCCGTCACGGACAGTTCACGAATCATGCGCAGCAGCGGCTCGTGCAACTCCGGCAGGTTGGTCAGCTCCGCCGGCCAATAGTTCATCTCGGTATTGATATTGGTCGTATAATTGGCGCACCACGGGGCCATGAGGCTGGCATTCCAGATGCCCTGCAGGTTGGCCGCCTGCGTGCCCGGCTGCGAGCAGCTGATCAGCAGGTAGCGCCCGAACTGGAAATAGAGCGACACCAGCTGCGCGTCGTGATTCTCCGCAAAGGTCCGGATGCGCTCGTTGATCGGTGCATCGGGCACGCCCGACGGCGCGAATTCCAGCTTCACGCGACCGTACTGATTCCGGTAGGCAGCGACATGCGCGGCAAGCGCCTGGTCATATTTCTTCGAACTGTTCCGCAGGCTGATGGCATTGCGCGCGTACGGGTCTGCATCCACCGTCTTGTAGTCCACAAAATTCGTGGCCAGGGCGATGTGCAGGAGGAGTTCGGTGGCGCCTTCGACGCGCAGCGTCCGGTCCGTCGCACTCACTTTGCCGCCCTTCGTCGTGGCCTTAAGGTCGTTGACATAACGGATGGCGCCCGGAATGCCGCCCTTTTCAGCACCCTGCCCCTCCAGGCGGAGCCGGTTCCGGGCAGGGACGCTCACCTGCGTGTCCTTCATCGGCGTGGTGAACGACAGCTCGCAGTTGAGCGCCTTGGGCTGGGAGACCGTCAGGCGGACGATGATGAGGTTGTCGGTGAAAGACGCGAACGATTCCTCCACATATTCCACCCCGTCCACCTGGTAGCTGGTCCGGACGACGGCGCGCTCCAGGTCGAGCTCGCGGCGATAGTCCGTTACTTCGCCCTTCCGCTCCGGAAAAGCGATTTTCACCGATCCGGCGGTCTGGTACGACATTTCCTCGCCCACGGGCGAGAGGAAATTCTCGTCACCCAGCTTCTGGGCCGCCTCATATTCCCCGGCGAAGATCAGGTCGCGTATCTTCTGCAGGTTCTTCAGGCCGTTCGGGTTCCAGTTTTCGTACGGGCCGCCCGTGGAGATGGTTTCTTCGTTGAGCTGGATCTCCTCGGTGTCCGTGCCGCCGAAGACCATGGCGCCGATGCGGCCGTTTCCGATCGGCAGGGCTTCCTCCCAATAGGCGGCCGGCTTGTCAAACCAAAAGACGTTCTGGGCAGGCAGGGCCGCCACGGCAGCCAATGCACCCAGCAGCAGGGTCATCAGTTTCTTCATCATGCTATGTAGTTTTGTTGTCGTTGTCGGGGTAGCGGACGGTGAAGCAGGCGCCACCCAGCGTGAAGGATCTCGAATAGGAGATGGAGGCGCCGCAGCGCTCCAGGATGCTCCGGCTGATGGCAAGACCCAGGCCGGAACCGCCGTTCTTCGTCGTAAAGTTCGGCGTGAAGAGCTTCTCGACGTTCTCGTCGGAGACGCCGGGACCGTTGTCTTCCACGACGATATCCCAGAAACCGTCTTCAATGCTCTTGCGCAGCGACACGACGATATGCCCGTCCGGCGCCTCGCCGATGGCCTGCACTGCGTTGCCGAGCAGGTTTACGAACACGCGCGTGAGCTGCGGTTTCGGGCCGCGGATCTTCACATTGGACAGGCCCAGGTAGTCGAAATGGATATTCTCCTTGTTGTCAAACATCGAAATCTCCTCATGCAGCAGCTTGTCCAGCGCGATGGTCGTCGGCTCCTCGGTGTACAGCTTCGCGAAGGTGGAGAACTCGTTGGCGGTGTCGGTCAGGATGTCGATGTGGTCCAGGATCACCTGGCTGGCTTCTTCGAAGCGGGTCTGCCATGCGGGATCGCCCTTTTCCTTGAGGCGGATCACCCGCTGCAGCTGGAGCTTCATCGGCGTGAGCGGGTTCTTGATCTCGTGCGCCACCTGGCGCGCCATACCGCTCCATGCCTTGTCGCGTTCGGCCTGCGCCAGCTTGCGGGAGCTCTCGGACAACTCCGTTACCATGCGGTTGTACGCCTGCACGATCGAGGAGATCTCGTCGTCACGGTCGTAGTCGATGTATTCGAGGGAATCCAGGTCGGCGCTCGCCATCTTGGAGCTCATCTCGCTCAGCGGCTTGAACATGCGGTCCACGATGCGCGCCACCATGAACAGCGCCATCAGCAGGAAGAGCAGGAAGAGCGAAATGATCGTGAGCGAGTGCATCACGGCGTCCTCTTCGAAATCATAGGTATCCTCGTTGTACGGCGAGCAGAGGATGGCGATCATCGATCCGTCGGAAGCGAACAGCGGGGCATACATGCTGTAGAACTTCTGCCGGCCGAGGCGCTCCTGCTGGATGTAGTGGCGGCGGTTGCGATAGAGGATGTTGTAATAGGCCGTCCCGTCCATGCGCTCCGTGACCATCAGCTGCTCGAAGACCATCGGGGTCGTGGTCATCATCAGGCGACCGGAAGGCGTGTACAGCGTGATGTCGGAGCCGGTCTCCTTGCCCACCCGTTCCATCAGGGTGCGCAGCGACTGCCAGTTGATGCCGGAGGCGCTTTCCTCGTCCTGCAGGCCCGTATCCATCATCGCCACGATGGCGCCGATCTTGTCGGACATCACCGTCTGGCGGTTGCTGTTGTTGCGCGAATAGACGAAGAGCACGCTCACCAGCGCCATCACCAGCAGGGTGAGCAGCAGCGAAGTGAGCAGGACGCCGGAGATCCGGGACTTAAAATAGGAGCGCTGGAACACCGCCGGTTTGGGCCGGCGCAGGACCGCGACCGACAGGGCCAGGAAGGCCAGCAGGCCCACGAGGATGCCGGCCATGATATAGGACATCAGCCCCACGCTGGCGCGGGAAATCACCACGGCCTCTCCTTCGCCGACCACATACGTGAAATGGGTGTAGCCATCCGCCTTGACATGCCCGCTCTCGGAGCCGTACAGCTGCATATAGAGGTCGTCGTCCACCCGGGTCGGATAAGGATAATTGCCCTTATAAGCCTTGATCTCGCGGCCCGTGTAGCGGGCGTAGGAGTAGCCTGACGGCAGGTTCACCTGTCCGGGCGTCGTGAAGCCGAAGATGCCGGCATAACCCCGGCCGCCCCGGCTCTCCCGCTGCTCCAGCCGGACCAGCATGCGCGACATGCTCCCTTCCTCCGAGAGATAGAAGAACACGCCCAGATAGTACGGGCGCCCGTTTTCATGGCGCGCGTACAGGAAGCGGGAATTCTCCGCAATCGGCACGCCGTCACGCAGAAGCGCGTTGAATTCGGCAGCCGCCTCGCGGGTGTTGTTGAATTCATTGTAAACGCGCGCCGTGACGAGGTAATCCCGGTTGGCCCCGGAGAAATAGTAGTCTGAAATACGGCTCTGGATCGACTGCTCCGTCCCCTCGAAGTGCGAAAGAGCGGACAGGATCATGTCGTCCGCAATCTGCGCCTCCATCCGCCGCAGGCGGAGCTCCAGCGCGATGTCGCGGTCGAAAGTAAGCCGCGTTGCCATCAGGCCCAGGCGGTCCTGCTCCTTCCGAAAACCGAGTACGCCGGTCGTCACGACCAGGTACACCGCCACCAGCACCGCATACACCACGCGGCCGGTCAGCGAGAACGCGTCGAACGAGCGGCCGTCGCTCCGCTTCAGCGCGGGCGCGGCAAGCTGCAGCAACAGCGGCACGCTGATCAGCAGCGAGATGAAGGACAGGTAAACGATGACGCAGAAGGGCGACAGCTGTCCGAGTTTATAGATTTCCAGCGAGAAGCCGGAGTTCAGTGCAATGCTCCGCAGGGCCGCCTGCGAATAGAGAATGACCCCGCCGACCAGGACCAGCACGAGCGCGAGCACCGCAAGCCGGCGCGGGCGCGTGTTCATCCACGACCACAGTTTCCGGCGGACCATGTAGGCGCAACCGGCGCACATCAGGATGGCGAGATTGATGAGAATGACCGCACCCAGCGAGTAGAGCACGTCTCCGCCCGCATACAGCATAGGCGAGAAGACCAGCACACGGCTGCCCGAGAAGCGTCCCCAGAAATACAGGCCCGCCAGCAGGATGACGATGCCCAGCGTCACGCACGCAAAGCGGCGCGGCGTCCGTTTCGCCGACAGGAAGAGCAGGAACGCCAGCAGGATGGCGGCGATGGAGATCCACAGCAGCGGCGAGGCGTCCCGGCCGGAAGCCGTTAGCGACTCCTGGATGATCTTGAACTGCGGCCGCCCCTCCACCGACACCACGGATCCGCCGCTGAACGAAAGCGGCCGGATGGCGTAGCGCCGGGCCATGGATAGCCGCCGGTTGACCCGGCTCATACCGCCCATGCGTGCGTCGCTGCTCACTTCCAGGCCGGCCAGCACACGCACGTCGCCCTCCCCAACCCATTTGGCCAGGAACCAGGCAGGGCCCAGGTTATGGAATCCCAGCGAATCCGTGACCTGCAGGAACGGTGACTCCGCCGCGATGCGCGGATCTGCCACGAAAGGCACGTACACCCGCCGGTTGATGTCGTCGTTGGACACCGGGAACTCATGGCACCAGGACTGCAGCGTGTCGCTGCAATAGCGGTACAAAACGAACTCCTCCGGCAGGCCCTCGAGCGTCATCCACTCCTCCGGGTCCTGCGCCAGCGCCTTGGCGGCGAAGCCGTCCAGCTGCTCCACCCGGCGGTTCAGCACGCGCTCCATGCGGCGCGCCTCCCGGGCGGTGTCGCCCGGCGAACGCGTGTCGCTCAGCGAAGAGATGAACAGCACCGCCCCCGCCACGAGCGAGGCCACGGCGATCCATTCCCGGCTATGTCGTCCCCAAGTCATTCGTGATGATACGGCTCTCCGCGCAAAATGGTGAAGGCCCGGTACAGTTGTTCTGCAAAAATCGTTCTCACAAGCTGATGCGAGAAGGTCATCTTCGACAGGGACAGCTTGCCGTCAGCGCGCGCGTACACCGCATCCGAGAAGCCGTAGGCCCCGCCGATCACGAACACCAGATCCCGGCCCGAACGCGCGAGGCGCCCGCCCAGCCAGTCGGCAAACTCCAGCGAGCGGTACTCGCGGCCGTGCTCGTCGAGCAGCACCACTTCATCCGAAGGGGCCAGCTGGCGCAGGATCAGTTCTCCTTCCCGCTGCTTGATCTGCTCGCGGGACAGCGCCGACACGCCCTTGAGTTCGGGGATCTCCTTTACGGAGAACGGGACATAGTGCTCCAACCGGGAGACATACATCTCCAGGCCGTCCCGGACCCACGGAATATCCGTCTTGCCGACCGTGATCAAAGTCATTCGCATTCAAGCACAAATATAATAATGTGGCTCGAAATTTGCAATCATTCCGGACGTGCAACGCTTGCTTACGATCGCGGCAATCCTCCTGCCCCTGCTCTTCTGCGGACGCCTCTCGGCGCAGCCCGCGGGCTATGACGTTTTCATCCCCATCAGCAAATACATGGCGCAGGGCAACGCCGACAACCTCTCCGCCTGGTTCGACGACAATCTGGAAATCGCCGTGACCAGCCAGAGCAGCAACGCCAGCAAGGCGCAGGCCCGGCAAATCGTCAAGACCTTCTTCGAGAACCACACGCCGCGTTCCTTCGAAGTCAACCACACCGCCGGACGCGACAACATGAAATATGCCCTCGGAACACTCAACGCAGGTGGGGAGAGTTACTCCGTCACCATTTTCGTGAGCTCCAAGGGCAAATCCTACAAAATCCAGCAGCTCAAAATTGAGCAGCAGCTGTAGTTTGCAGTCTTAGGCGCGGCCGCCGTAGGAACGGTCAGCGGTATTCACGTTAATCTTTTCGCCCGTCTCGATGAAGAGCGGTACCATCACTTTGGCGCCGGTCTCGAGGGTGACTTCCTTGAGGGCGGAGGTGGAGGCGGTGTTGCCCTTGACGGCGGGCTCGGAATACGTGACCTCGAGGGTGACGTAGGTCGGGAGCTCGCAGGTGAGGCAGCGCTCCTCGCCCACCACGAACATCATCTCGACGTGCTGGCCTTCCTTCATCAGGTCAGCGTTCTCGACGAGGTCCTTCTGGAGCAGGATCTGCTCGTAAGTCTCCTCATGCATGAAGTTGAAGCCGTCCTCCTCGGCATAGAGGAACTGGTACGGACGACGCTCGACCTCGATGGTCTCGATCTTCATGCCGGCGGTGAAGGTGTTCTCCAGGATGTTGCCATTCTCCAGGTTGCGGAGCTTGGTCTTCACGAAAGCGGGGCCCTTGCCCGGCTTGACGTGCTGGAACCAGACGATCTGGCACGGTTTACCGTTGTACTTGAGGAAAAGGCCGTTCTTGAAATCAGCTGTTGTTGCCATAAAAATGTTATCTCTAATTGGTTAAATTCCGTATATCCGGGCAAATTTAAGGATTTGCCTCAACTATTGCAAATTTTTGATGGCATCGGCCACCTCTTCCAGCAGCCATTTGGGCGTGGAGGTGGCGCCGCATACGCCCACGCTGTCGTCCGGACGGAACCATTCCCGGCGCAGCCCGGCGGCGGATCCGATGTGCCAGGTGCGGATGTTCGCGCTGCGGCAGAGCTCGCAGAGCACCTTGCCGTTGGAGCTGTCCTTGCCGGACACGAACACGATGGCGTCGTGCCTGTGGGCGAACTCGGCCAGCTCCCGGTGCCGGGATGCGACCTGCTGGCAGATGGTCTCGTGGACCGTCAGCTCGGCCCCGGCCATCACGGAGGTCAGGTATTCCCGGACGCGGGCATAGCCCTCCGGGCTCATGGTCGTCTGGGAAAAGAGCTCGATGTCGCGGTAGGGCCGGACGGTGCCGTCGGCGATGCGGTCGCGCAGCTGGTCCAGGTTCTCGACCACGGTCACGCCGCCGTCCACCTGGCCCACCAGGCCCATCACCTCGGGATGGCCGATCTTGCCGAAGAGCACGATCTGCCCCTCCACGGGCGCCAGGCGTCGGCGCGCCTCGCGTATCTTCTTCTGCAAGCCCAGCACGACCGGGCAGGTGCAGTCCACGATCCGGAAACCCAGTTCCTCCGCCCGCTCATAGACCTTGGGCGGCTCGCCGTGCGCCCGGATCAGCAAGGTCTCCCCCGCCACCGGATCACGCATCTCCCGGAGATCCTCCGTATCGATGGTCACCATTCCACGCCCCTGCAGGCGTGCGAGTTCTTCTTCGTTGTGTACGATGGCACCGAGGGAATACAGGCGTCCCCCCTGTTCAAGAATCTTTTCCGCCGTGCCGATGGCGCGGATCACGCCCCCGCAGAAACCGGAGTTCGGATCAATCTCGACCTGCATCACGCAATCTCCCCGCCTACTTACCGTCATTCCCGGCTGGACCGGGAATCTCCTCCGGCGCGTCCAGCAGACCGAATTTCCCGCGGATGAGGCCTTCCGCCCACGCAATCTCTTCGGTCAGGCCCATGTCGGAATTGTTCAGCTCGAAAGCATCCTCCGCCCGCCGCAGCGGGGAGGTCTCCCGGTGGGAGTCGATATAGTCGCGCTCCTGGAGGTTTTTCATGACCTCCTCGAAGACGGGCTGCTCGCCCTTGGACACCAGTTCGTCGAAGCGGCGCTGGGCGCGCACCTCGGGACGGGCGGTCATGAACACCTTGATCTCGGCGTTCGGGAAAACCGTCGTGCCGATGTCGCGACCGTCCATCACGACGCGGCCGGCCGCGGAAAATGCATGCAGGCGCTCGTCCACCCAGCTGCGCACAAAGGGCACTGCCGCGATCGGGCTGACCTGCGCGGAGACTTCCATCGTGCGGATCTCCTTCTCGATGTTCCGCTCGCCCATGAAGAGCACGGTACCCTGTGCAAAATGCAGGTCCAGCTCCTCCAGCGCCTGCTCCAGGGCCGGATCGATGGTATTGTCCGGGGCGATCAGCCCCCGCTCCTGCGCGAACAGGGTCACGCCGCGGTACATCGCGCCGGAGTCCAGGTACAGGAAATCGAAGTGTTTCGCAATCAACCGCGCGAAGGTGCTCTTCCCGGTGGAAGAATAGCCATCGACGGCAATGGTGATGTCAGGAATGCGCATAATTACTGTGGTTTAGATTTTTCGTATTCGGCCCGGGCGCGCTCCACGGAGACGGAGCGCTTCAGCACGAAGCCGGAGCCGAGGTATTTGGTGCGGACGTCTTCGTCGGCGGCCAGCTCCTGCGGCGTGCCCTGCTGCAGGATCGTACCCTCGTACAGGAGGTAGGCACGGTCCGTGATGGCGAGGGTTTCGCCCACGTTGTGGTCGGTGATGATGACGCCGATGTTGCGGTATTTCAGTTTGGCGATGATGTACTGGATGTCCTCCACGGCGATCGGGTCGACGCCGGCGAAAGGCTCGTCCAGCAGGATGAATTTCGGGTCGATGGCCAGGGCGCGGGCGATCTCGCAGCGGCGGCGCTCGCCGCCGGAAAGCTGGATGCCCAGCGACTTGCGGACCTTGGAGAGGTTGAACTCGTCGATCAGCGATTCCAGGCGCCGCTCCCGCTCCGGACGGGGGATGTCGCGCATCTCCATCACGGACAGAATGTTGTCCTCGACGGACATCTTGCGGAACACGGACGCATCCTGCGGCAGGTAGCCGATACCCTTCTGGGCCCGCTGGTACATCGGCAGGCCGGTGATCTCTTCGTCATCCAGGAAGACGCGGCCGTCGTTCGGGACGATCTGTCCGGTGATCATGTAGAAGCTCGTAGTCTTGCCGGCGCCGTTGGGGCCAAGGAAGCCGACGATCTCTCCCTGCTCGACCTCCATCGACACGCCCTTGACGACCGTGCGGACGCCATATTTTTTGACCAGGTTCTCGCAGCGCAGTTTCATAGGCGTCTATTTGATATCCAGTCCGAGGTCCACGACCAGGTTGCGGACCTCCTCGTTCTTGCTCATCAGGTCTTCCGCCTTCTCGGAAGGCAGATAAATCTTCTTGCCCTGCTCCTCTTCCGGCACGACCGTCGGCTCGAGGCGGAGGCGGCCGCAGTCCGCGAGGCGGGCGAACTTGCCCTCCAGGTCGCGCAGGATGCGCTCCTCGATCCACTTCTTCTGGGCCTCGTTGGTCACGGTGAAGGACACGACCTTTCGGCCGTCCTCTTCGCGGAAGCTGAGGTTGGCGTTGGACAGGGCGTTCGCGAGGCGCGGCTGGCTGGCATACTGCGTCGCCAGTTCCTTCCATTTACCGGCCAGCACGCCGTCTTCCGGCAGTTCCTCCGGCTTCTCCGGCGCCGCGGCCTTCGCCTCCGCCGCCGGCATCACCTCCGGTTCATCTTCGTCCATCAACGCACTCAAACTCAACGACGAAAGCGACGCGCCGTTCCGGCGCCTTGCTTTCTGAGCGCCCTTCACCCCCTGCGCCCCCTCAAGGGGGATGGCCGGATGATCGCTATCGCGATCCGGCTCGCTCGCGGGACCGGCAGCAACTTGCGGCCGATCCTCTTGCTTGGCAGCCTCCTCCTGCTGTGCGGAGCTGGCAACCTGCTTCGCAGGCGAATCGGCCTTCACCCCCTGCGCCCCCTCAAGGGGGATGGCACGCGGAACGCTATCGCTCGCGTGCGCCCTCGCACCGTTTCCGGCAGGGGTAGCAGTACGCGGCTGCACAGGCGCCGCTGCAGGCGTTTGCAGCAGGAACGCCAGTTTCATTAAGGCGAATTCGATGTGGAGACGAGGGTTCGTCGCGAGACGATAGCCGGCTTCGCAAGACGTCGTGACGCCTAGAGCATCATACAACCACTTGACGCTGCAGCGTTCGCCCTGCTCCTTGTAGCGGGCGCGGAGCGAATCCGGCAGGTCCAGCAGGGCCTCAAGACCGCCCGTGCGGCTCACGAGCAGATCGCGCAGATGCGCGCTCAGCGCCGCCACGAAATGCTGCGCATTGAAACCCTTCGACAGGATGTCGTCGAAGATCAGCAGCGCCGAGGCGTAATCGCCCGCCAGGCACGCATCCACCAGCCGGAAACTGAATTCGTAGTCCAGCACGCCCAGGTTCCGGATCACATCCTCGTAATGGATGTCCGTCCCGCAGAAGGCGACCGTCTGGTCGAAGAGCGTCAGCGCATCGCGCATGGCGCCGTCGGCCTTGTGGGCAATCACGTGCAGGGACTCGTCGTCCACGGTGATGCCCTCCTTGCCGGCGATGTCCCGCAGGTTGCGGACGATGTCGCTCACGCCGATGCGGTTGAAATCGTAGGTCTGGCAGCGGCTCAGGATGGTGGGGAGGATCTTGTGCTTCTCCGTCGTGGCCAGGATGAAGATCGCGTGTGCCGGCGGCTCCTCGAGGGTCTTGAGGAAAGCGTTGAACGCCGACTGCGACAGCATGTGCACCTCATCGATGATGTACACCGAATAGCGCCCCACCTGCGGCGGAATCTGCACCTGGTCCATCAGCGCCTTGATATCGTCCACACCGTTGTTGGACGCCGCATCCAGCTCGTGGATGCAGTACGAGCGGCCTTCGGCGAACGAGCGGCAGGAATCACACTCGCCGCAGGGCTCCAGGTCGGGGCCCGGGTTCGAGCAGTTGATTGTCTTGGCGAAGATGCGCGCCGCGCTCGTCTTGCCCACGCCCCGGGGGCCGCAGAACAAGTACGCGTGCGCAAGCTGCCCGCGCTGGATCGAGTTCTTGAGGGTCCGCGCGATGTTGTCCTGTCCGATTAGGGACTCGAAAGAGTCCGGACGGTATTTGCGTGCTGATACAACGTAGTCTGACATAGTTTACAAATGTAATGATTTTTGCTTAACTTTGGGCGCATGCGAATCCGTTTGATTCATCTTTTTCTGACACTTCTGCTCCTGGCCGCCGCGCTGCCGGCGTCCGGGCAGGGAAAGATGTACACCCGCAAGATGCGCCTGGCGGATTTCCCCACCAAGACCACCAAGATCGTGCTGGAAGGGAACTCCTTCCTGGAACTCGCCCTGCGCGAGGAAATCGCCGTCCACTGGCGCATCTCCCCCTATGAATTCTGCGACATGGAAGAATACGGACGGATCCGCAACTCGTCCTCCTACTACTTCCTTACGCTCGCCCAGGAAGAAGGACTCGCCTACCTGATTCTCGAAAAGGGCGGCAAGCCGGACGAGAAGGACCAGCTCAAGAAGCCCTTCGAGGTGGTGCGCATGCCGATTGCCAGCGTGGACGACCCGACGGGGCGCGAGCTCGTGTTCATGGGCGCCTTCCTGGACATCATCCAGCGCTTCACGGAAGAGGCCATGGTCTCCGATAATGTGGCCTACAGCGGCCTGGAATCGGCCAACCGCATCCACCTGCGCGGCCGCACGGTCTATCTCGACCCGGACGCGGGCGACGAGGCCTACCTGCGGGAAGAGCCGGGCGCCCTGCTCACCATCACCATCGCGCCGGAAGAACCCGGCCCCAGGACCGTCTGCTACAAGATTCTCATCTCGGCCGACACGCACGAACTCCTCTCCTACGAGCGCAGCCGCTACAAAGAACCCGACGACGCACGCTTCAGCGACGCCGAAGCCCGTCGCTTCGAGCGCCGCGGCGCCACGGTCATTCGCTAGCCGGCAGCGGAAAAGCGGAGCCGGAATTGGTTTTCCGGCAAACTTGTTCGGAAAATAATTCA